>CAZSGZ010000263.1:0-5152 GCA_964606455.1 uncultured Spirochaetales bacterium | reverse complement strand
GCACTGCAGATATATTTCACACTTTGCGGAGTGTATCACCGTCTCGGTCGACTACAGCCCCGCCCCGGAACACCCCTTCCCCGCTGCTCTGGAAGAATGTTATGCCGCCTGCAGATGGACGTCGGAACATCTTTCCGATATCGGCGGAAAGCCCGGCTCTATAGCAATCGGCGGCGACAGTGCCGGAGGAAACGTAAGCGCGGCGGTCTCCCTCCTCGCCCGGGACCGGGATTTCCACGGTATCGGATTTCAGCTGCTCTTGTATCCGGCGCTCAACTTAGCCGAACAGAACACCGAGTCGTACCGGCTGTTTGGAGAAGGATACGGGATTACGAAAAAAGATACGGAATGGTTTGTAGACTTCTATGTCCCCGACAAAAACGAAAGAATGAACCCCCTTGCATCGCCAATACTTACGGAAAGTGCCGAGGGTCTTCCTCCCGCTCATATCATCACCGCAGGACACGACGCGCTCCGGGACGACGGTAAGCTCTACGCGGAAAAACTCCGGAGAGCCGGGGTCCCGGTCACCTACAAATGCTATGAAGACCAGCTTCACGGGTTTTTAAACTACGACGGTATTTTCGATACCGCCGAAACAGCATTCCGGGAAGTTTCGGAACAGCTGAAAGGTTTTTATACAACCGGTATCTGCGGCAAGTGAGCAAAGTGTTCGTCCCTGGAAAAGATAAAAAGGTCGTGCTGTACCGCTAACGCCGCAATCCACAAATCGTTTGCGGGTATAGGCGTGGCCTGGGCCCGAAGCTGCTTGTATAGATAGCCGTATTGCCGTGTCGTGTTCTCATCGGGAAAGAGCAGTTTCACCCTTGGTTTATTAATAAACCTCGTAAGGACCCGGTCATTCTGCGGGCCACGGTTACTTGAAGCAAATCCCGCCCGCAGCTCGGATAGGGTAATAAAGGGCAAAAAAATAGTTTCGGCACGCCGGATCACTTCAAGAGCTTCCCCGATTCCTTCACAAAAATCCCGGTACCGGTTCGTATCGATGATAATCCTCACTTCCAAAATTCCTCGAGGACGGCTTCGGTTTCCGTGTCATGTACCCAGGATCCCGCTAAATCATCCATATCGTTATACAAAGGCGGATTTTCGTGTACCGCCAGCCCTTTTTCAAGGGCGTCTACCAGTACGCTGTTGAGACTTGATTTTGTTTTCTCGGCCTTATCCCTGGCGGCTTTATCCACATAATCGGGGATTTTTCGAATTGTATACTGTTTCATGCATACATTGTATACTTTTTATGCATGTTCGTAAATTGACAATTGCCCATACTGCCGCTATACTCTATAACTTTAACTGATATGATAGATTTTCAAGTGGTTCTTGTTCTCGCCGTCCTCCTCTGGATTATTATCTCCCTCTATTTCGAAATTGTCCGCCCCGTTATTACCTTTCTCATTGCCGTTATTGTCTTCGGACTTACGGGAATTTTAACGCCGCGGGAAATTTTAAAGGGATTTGCCAACGAACAGGTGGCGGTGGTGCTCCTTCTCCTGCTGATTGGCGACATTATCCGGAAAACGCAGGTCATCCACCTTCTTTTCGATCGGATTTTTACCAACTCTCTCTCGTACCGGGGCTTTATGGGAAGGATGATGTCGCTGATCGCCGTGTTTTCCGCGTTCCTGAACAACACTCCGCTGGTAGCGGTAATGATGCCCTATCTCCACTCCTGGAGCCGCAGAAAAAATATATACCCGTCGAAACTGCTCATCCCCCTTTCATACGCGGCCATTTTAGGAGGGTGCGCGACCCTGATCGGCACGTCTACCAACTTAATTGTCAACAGTTTGTGGGTGGACCAAACACTCTACCCGAATGCAGTCTCGCTGCATATCTTCGATTTCTTTCTCGTCGGCGGTCCGATGGTCCTTGTCGGCCTGCTCTTTCTGTACCTATTCGGAAACCGGCTGCTGCCAGAGCGGGGAGACATCATTACAAAATTTTCAGAAAACACCCGGGAATACCTCCTGGAAGTACAGGTCCGGAAAAACTCGTCCCTTATCGGACGGACCGTCATCGAGTCGGGACTGACCGCCGACAATGATCAGGGCCACTATCTGGTGGAGATTATCCGGGGCAGCTACAATATCCGGCCGGTAACCGCGGATGTGGTCCTCGATGCGGAAGACATTCTCGTTTTTTCCGGCGATAACGAGGCGGTTGCCGACCTGGTCAACTCGGAACGGGGACTCTACATTCCGGAAGTCCGCCGCTACAGTAAACGGGAACGGATGGAGGTGGTGGAAATCGTCATCTCTCACAACTCGCTGCTTATCAACAAAACGATACGGGACGTCAACTTCAGCAGAAAATATGACGCCTCCGTACTGGCAATACACCGGAACGGAGAGCGGATTTCCGGCAGCGTGAAGGAGGTGCGGCTGAAAGCGGGGGACGTTCTGCTGCTGTTAGCGGGGCCCGACTTAAACCAGCGGGGAACGGAATCTCAGGACTTTTATTTCATTTCCATGGTCCGGGAAATAAATAAATTCGAAACATATAAAATCGCCGTTATGCTCGGCGGCGTGGCCGCGGCGATCCTGCTGTCGGCACTGAACCTTGTCCCCCTGTTTCTTTCCCTGGTAACACTGGTTGTTGTTTTGGTTTTCCTAAAAGTAGCGACTCCCCGGGACATTGCGGGGGGAATAGACTACAACCTCTATCTTATTATCTCCCTCTCTCTCGCTTTAGGGACGGCAATGATCAACACCGGTACGGCGGACTTAATTTCCGGCGCGTTTATAACTCTTTTCAAACCTCTGGGAAAAGTCGGGATCCTCTTCGGGATTTATCTCATTACCGCGCTGCTCGCGGCATTCATTACCAACAAAGCGGCGGTGGCCATCATCTTCCCCATATCCCTGGCAACGGCAATGGAACTCGGCGCGCCGCCGCTTCCCTTTGTACTGATCGTGTCCTTCGCGGCAGCTGCAAACTTTATGACGCCCATCGGGTACCAGACAAACCTCATGGTCTACGGACCGGGGGAGTACAAATTCCGCGACTTTTTGAAAATCGGCACCCCGCTTACGGTGCTCTATATGATTGTTACCGTGACTATCCTTTCCATTTTCTACCTCTAAAGGGTATACTCCCCGGTATGGATACAAACTACGCGCAACGTATTGCCGCGGAACTAGGGCTGCGGAATGAACAGGTCGACCGGGTATTAGGACTGCTGGCCGAAGGGGCTACAGTCCCCTTTATTTCCCGGTATAGAAAAGAAGCCACCGGCGGACTGGACGAGGTTGCCGTCATTTCCATCCGCGACCGGTCGGGTCAGCTGGAAGAACTGGAAAAGAGGCGGAAAACGGTCCTTGCCGCGATTCAGGAACAGGGGAAACTGACCCCGCGGCTCGAAAAGGCGGTCCGCGCCGCGGAAACCATGGCCGTACTGGAAGACCTCTATCTCCCCTACCGGCCGAAAAAACGGACCCGCGGCATCATTGCTCGGGAGCGGGGTCTAGAACCGCTCGCGGAGGCAATCCTCGCGGACAAGTCCGAAGCGGCGGACCCGGAGAGCGGTTTCTGCCGACAGTTTGTCGACCCGGAAAAAGAGATCCGGACCCCCGATGATGCACTTGCCGGGGCCCGGGACATTATTGCCGAACGGACAAGTGAAACGGCGGAACTGCGCTCCCTCCTCCGCGGGCTGTTCCGGAAAAAAGCCGTACTGACCTCGAAAGCGGCCCGGCAGAAAACGGAAACCGCGAAAGACGGGGAACGGGAAAAATTTCGGGACTACTTCGATTATTCCGAAACCGCTGCCCGGGCCCCCTCCCACCGTGTTTTGGCCCTCTTCCGCGGCGCGAATGAGGGCTTTCTAACGGTGCATATTCTCCCGGAAGAAGAAGAGGCCTCGGGAATTACTGAAAAACAGGTCCTCTCGGCTGTCCGGGACCGCGGCTGCCGGGAACAGATCCGGGCCGCTGCCGCCGATGCCTACAAGCGCCTTATCGCGCCGTCGTTGGAAACGGAGCTGAAAAACGAACTGAAGGCGAAGGCGGACGAAGAGGCAATCAGGGTATTTGCCGACAACGTACGGGAGCTGTTAATGGCGCCTCCCTTAGGCTCAAAGGCGGTGCTGGCCGTCGATCCCGGCCTTCGGACCGGCTGCAAGGTGACCGCACTAAGCCCGCAGGGGGACCTCCTCGCGTATGAAACGATTTTCCCTCTCCCGCCCCACAACAAAACAGGGGAGGCGGAACAGACGGTACGCCGCATGGTGGAAAATTACGGAATAGAAGCCGCTGCGGTGGGTAACGGCACCGGAGGCCGGGAAGCCATGGCGTTTTTCGAACAGATACAATTCCACCGGCCGATTATCCTGCAGCAGGTAAATGAAAGCGGGGCCTCGGTATATTCCGCTTCCGAGGCCGCCCGGCGGGAGTTTCCCGACAAGGATGTGACCGTCCGGGGGGCGGTGTCCATCGGCAGACGCCTGATGGACCCTTTGTCCGAGCTCGTAAAAATCGACCCTAAATCGATCGGGGTGGGACAGTATCAGCATGATGTGGACCAGAAAAAACTAAAACAGGCCTTAGACGACACCGTGACGTCCTGCGTCAACAGCGTCGGGGTGGAGGTCAATTCCGCGAGCAGGGAGCTCTTGGAATACGTGGCCGGGCTGACTCCTAAAACAGCAAAAGCCCTGGTGGACCATCGGCTGCACCACGGCCCCTATACATCCAGGAACAATTTTCTGCAGGTAGACGGGTTCGGACCGAAGGCCTTCGAACAGGCGGGCGGTTTCCTGCGGATACGGGACGGAAACAACCCCTTGGACGGAAGCGCGGTCCATCCGGAACGCTATGAACTGGTTGAACGGATGGCCGCCGATCTGGGGTGCACCGTAGCCGGCCTTATGTCCAGCGAAAAACTGCGGGGTTCCATCGACATCGAATCCTACATTTCCGCAGACGCGGGGAGGCCGACCCTCGAGGACATTCTCAAAGAGCTGGCGAAACCGGGGCGAGACCCGAGAAGCCGCTTCGAAGTGTTCCAGTTCGACGAATCCGTCCACACCATGGAGGACCTGAAAGAAGGGATGGTACTTCCCGGCATCATTACCAATGTAACGAATTTCGGCGCTTTCGTCGATATCGGGGTCCATCAGGACGGGTTGGTC
>CAZSGZ010000262.1:0-5221 GCA_964606455.1 uncultured Spirochaetales bacterium | reverse complement strand
CATCCGGGAGTATGAGCAAAAAGGTGAAGACAGGGCTGCCTATGGTGATAAACTGCTGGAAAAACTTTCACACGCCCTGTGTAAAAACCTGGACAAGGCGTATACCGGCAGATACCTCGGGCTTTGCAGACAGCTCTTTGCTGCTTATCCCCAGATTCGGAAATCAGTGATTTCCGAATTCAAGGTTACAGATCTATTTCTGGCCTCCAGGGAAATTCAGAAATCAACGATTTCCAAATTCGAGCTGGACGCCGAAACGCTTCTTCAAAAACTATCTTTCACCCATCTGGTTGAACTTATGAGCCTTGAGAATCCCTTAAAGCGCGCCTTTTATGAAATCGAATGCATCCGCGGCAGCTGGTCGGTCCGGGAACTGAAACGACAGATAGCTACACTCTACTTTGAACGCAGCGGCTTATCGGAGGACCCGGAAAAACTTTCCAAGATAGTAGAGGCCGGAGTTGAACAGGAAAACCCACATCTTGATATCCGGGACCCTTACGTATTTGAATTTCTTGGTTTGCGCTCGAAAGACGCGGTAATGGAATCGGATATGGAAGCCGCCCTGCTTGCCCACTTACGGGAATTCCTTCTTGAACTGGGAAACGGCTTCTGCCTGGAAGCCCAGCAGAAAAGTATTGTCATCGGCAACACCCGGGGATTTGTGGACCTGGTCTTTTATCACCGTGTTCTAAAATGCCACATCCTTATCGAGCTGAAGGTTGACGCCTTTACCCATGAACATATCGGCCAACTGAATACCTATGTAAGCTGGTACAGGAAAAACATGATGGCACCGGGAGACAATCCACCCATAGGCTTGCTTCTCTGTACCCAAAAGGACCATGCTCTGGTTGAATATGCCCTCTCAGCCGTGGATAACAGGCTTTTTGTATCGAAATATCAGCTCGAACTGCCGAAGGAAGAGGAACTGCAACGTTTCCTGGAAGAAAAACGAAAAGAAATAGGTGAACAATGAACACAGAGGTTTTAAGAAAGGAAGACTGTCAGTATCCGCAGCGGCTTATCAACCTTCTTGGAGAAAAAGCGCCGGTACCACTTTATTACCGAGGAGATATTTCAATTTTAAAAAACCGTCTGCTTGGTTTTGTCTGTTCCATACAATGCCCGGGCAATATTATTATTAAAGCCCTGGATGACCGGCGTCTTTTAATTCTGTCCATATTCCACGACGAAATAACAAGAAAAACCGAAGAACAGGCGGTTAAGCGAAATAACTTCGTTGCAGCTCTTTCAGAACAACTCTGGGTACCCCACGTTTCTCCGGCCGGAAAGACCTGGGCCACCGTCCATGAAGTTATCGGAAGGGGGCAGACTGTTTATACCTTTGATGTTGAAGAGAACAGAAAGCTCATTGAAGCGGGAGCCCTTGATACGGCAAATATTTCCTAAAACCACCGCAAGCAGCACGGTTATGGCAACCCGGTGGCCCCAGGGTCATCAGGATGCCGATGGCCCAAGGCCATCCAGTTTCCGCGATCAGAGGACGCAATTCGCCAATTGCTGAAATTATCAGGCTGTCATCCAGGTCGCTGACATTGATCAGCCGTCCATCCGGATCGCCCGTAAATGCATGCCATCGGCGCTGGAGCCTCCTCGGGAGTGGATTCGAGCTTCACCGGTACCCCAGTCTTCACGTCTACCCATACACGTCCCCGGACCACTGCACCGCCGGCCGATTGTTGGAAGTATTGATATACGGCGGCCTCAATCCCTCCCGGCAGCCATTCGGTACCGCCTTCCCGGGATAGTCTGAGATCGGCCTGCCGCTGGGGATCGAACAGGCTGTTCGTTCCTTCCCTGGAAAGGATACCCTCCGGGTCGAAGGGAGCGCTTCCTGACTGTCGGATGGAATCCTCCACGGTTCCGTTTCGCTCGCGTCATATCGATTCCGCCTCTACTGCAGCAGCCACTGCGCGTCGATCTCGTCCGAGTCGACCGGCATGCTGAAGAGCATCCTGTCGTAGCTCACCGTAATCGGTCCTTCAAAGATTTTACGGGAATCGCCTAAAAATACCGGATGCAGGATAGACGCAGGTATGGGCGGCAGAATCTGATTGAGGACCAGGTGGTCTATCTCAGCGTCTCGCGCGGTCCGGGCCGTTTCCTCGGCAAAGGCGTGGTAGGTCTGGATATCCGAGGCAACGGAACCGGTAACCGCCTCGCCGTTCACCTCCGATGCCCGGGTCATGACGTTAAGCATGTCCGGGTTCTTCGCGTCGTGGACCAAAATGTCGACGCCCTGCGACTGGGCCATTAGGGTATCGTCCGGGAGGGTGTCTCCGCTCAACACCACAGAGCGGCCGCCGTAGTCGAAGCGGAACCCGAGGGCGGGGTCCACGGGCTTGTGGGAGACGAGAAACGCGGTAACCTTTACTCCGTCTTTGTCGAAGATCACCACGTTTTCATCCGCTCCGAAACCGTCGATGACCTGGGCCCTGCCGCCGGCGCCTGAGGCCGGTGCGAAAGCGTCGCCGTGATGGGCAATCCGGTACCCGGCATCCAGACTGAATGCCTGGTTGTATCCGTCGACCACCGTGTTCACCCCTTCGGAACCCATGACCAGCGTGGGTTCGGTGCGGGCGCCCATTGTCCATATCTTCAGCATCAGTTCATCCAGATCGCCGATGTGGTCAGAATGAAAATGGGTCAACAGGACCGCGGTGGTCTCCTCCAGCGGGAACTGCATGAGTTCCAGGTTCAGGGTGCTCCCCGGGCCACCCTCGCCCAACTGGTCGTGATTCGTGCCGATGACCAGTGCCCGCCCTTCGGGAAACTACTATCCGAGCATGACTACAATGAGATTACCTTGAGCGAAATAGCCGATCATGCCGGTGTGACCCGGATGACCTTATTCAGACATTTTAAGAGTAAAGAAAAGATTATTCTCTATCAGGCACAGAAGACGCTCGCGAAAGAAGAGGCGGAGGTCAAAAACACAAATGAACCGATAAAGGAGCTACTGTTCAAGAGACTTGAGAGGATCAGGAATCTTCCGAATCTCGGAATACTCTTGTACAGCAGGGAAATTGAAGAGGTCTTGTACAATTTCAGGATGGAACCATTCAGAGAGAGATTCGAACAGTTTTCAGGGCATTCGTATGAGGATGATCCCTATCTGTTTCACTTCTATTTCGGCGGGGTGAACAATATTGTAAAAGAGTGGCTCAAAAACAGTTGCCGCGAAACATCCCGGGAAATAGTGGAAAAGATTGTTTCAATATCCCGTGCATTTATACTGAAAAATAATAATCTGACAAACTCCGGCACTCCTATAAGGGGGTAGCGGAAGACCGGGGCGGCGGACACTTCAAACCTAATAAATGTTGAGTACAGATAGCATTTCACATCCTGACGGCACCGCCTTTTTTTCATACTTCGGCTCGGCCTGGGTCAATGCAAACCGGTATGATCAACTAAAAAAGGAGCAGCGGCGGTCGGCAGGGGCGGATTGATGAAGACCCCGGTTCCGGCTATAATACATTGATGTCATTTTTAAGACGCTCGGCAGAGGAACTGCTAAAAAAACTGAAAACCGCGTGTAACAATTTTTACGGCGACGAACTTGTAACACTCGCTGTATTCGGTTCCGTGGCAAGGAACACCCAGACCTTTCAGTCCGACATCGATGTGCTGCTCATTGTTTCCGGTCTTCCCGACGGCCGCATGAACAGAATGGACAGGTTCAACACAATAGAAGCGGAACTTTTCCCGGCAATGGAGCAAGTCCGGGGAAATGGCTGGAACGTTGAATTATCTCCGGTTATCCGAACGCCGGAAGAAGTACGCGGCGGGGGATATTTATATCTCGACATGATTGACGATGCATTGATTCTCTACGATAAAGACGATTTTTTTGCAAATTATTTACAGGAACTGAAGAAGCGTTTGGACGAATACGGGGCCCAAAAAAAGCGCTGGAAAGGCGGCTATTATTGGGACGTAAAGCCGGACCATAAACCGGGTGAGGTAATCCGAATTTGACAAGCGACTTATTAGGCAGAAGTTATTTTAAAAAAGCGCAAACAAGAATCAAGGCCCTGCAGCTGTTTATGGAAGAAAAAGATTATTCAGATGTTGTCCGGGAAGCGCAGGAGATCGTGGAACTGCTGTTAAAAGGAGTATTGCGGAGCAATGGAATAGAACCTCCCAAGCTGCATGACGTCGGGCCCCTTATCGTGGAACAAAAAGAAAAACTTTCTCCTTCCCAGCAATCTGAGGTCCGGAAAATCGCGAACATCTCCAAATGGCTCAGGAAAGAACGGGAGTTTTCTTTCTACGGCGATATCGATTTAATACCCACCGAAGAGTATACCGAGACCGACGCAAAACGGGCCATGGAAGACACCCGGTTCGTCCTGGAATGGGCACAGCCGGCATTTTTGTAATTGTTATTTATTTACACCTGGACGACACGGACCCGGCCTTGTTCAAAGCCTTCTTTCAGGTCCGCGTCCACGGATGCGGTTGTAATAAAGTAGTCCGCTCTGCTTAAATCGGCGGAACGGTACATACTGTGATGGCCGATCTTGTTCGAAGATACAAGGATGATTACCTCTTTCGATATGGAAAACATTTTTTCATACAGGTTGACCAGGACCATCTCATCGAGGGTAAAGCCGCCGTCGGATGTTACACCGTTGTAGGTAACGATCGCCTTGTTCAGAAACACGCCGTCCAGTTCCGGGAAACCGTCAGTCCCGGAGGAGAACAACATATTGTCCCGGTGACCGATCTCCCCGCCGATAACGTTCACCTTTTTTACGGAATTGTAGAGGATGCCTAAACAGTTGATATTGTTCGTTACTACCCTCACATTCCGGTGGCCAAAGAGCATTTTAGCAAACAGATAACAGGTGGACCCGGGACCGATAAAAATATTATCAAATGTATTAATGAGCTTAGCCGCTTCTTCCGCTATTTTCTGCTTCTCTTTGTAAAACGGAAAATTATCTTTAGTATTGAAGTACCCGTCGTCAACTCCCTCCGAGAGGACCGCGCCGCCATGAATTTTCGTTAAAAATTTTTCTTCTTCAAGGCGGTCCAGATCTTTTCTGATGGTCACGTCACTTACATCAAGGATCTTACAGAGCGTCGTTACATCCACCGTTTTCCGTTCCAGGAGTATTTCCCGTATTTTTTCAAGTCGTTCCGCAAAAAATGCCATGTCTTCGCGCTGCCTTTTTATTTTTTTGATTTT
>CAZSGZ010000261.1:3760-5256 GCA_964606455.1 uncultured Spirochaetales bacterium | reverse complement strand
TGGAAGCGGGAACGGAACTCCATATGTCGGTTTACGAAGGGTTTGCTATACCCTGTTACGCGGGCGTTTTTATCATGAACCAAAACCAGGTCCTCGGAAGCTTTTTCTCTTTCGGCGGGACCTTCACCGCCGCCCCCGGGCTGTATCTGCCGGGAGGACATATCGCGTTGGAAGCGGGAATGGATCATGTTTTTGTAACGCGAATACTCCATTCCTCCGTTGTAAAAGAAACTTTTTCAAGGCGGTACGAAGGACAAACGGACCCGGCTTCTCCTGTCGACGGAACCTACGGCAATACCGCGACAAACTTCAGGCTGGGACTTTCCTCATCCCTTGCCATCGGCCGGGTGGTAACGCTCCGGCTAAAAGGAGGCCTCATGCTTACTCCCTCTGTAGGCGTCGGCCTGTTCGAGGGAATGCCATTCGGCCAGTTCCCGTTCTACACAGAATTAGGGGCCGCATTTTCATTTCCCTGATGGTGAATTGATAAAGAATCTTTATCAATTTTAAAATATATAAACGTACTACAGAGTCGTTTCACCTCAGCAGCATCAATGTTTTTGGCGTGACCACTTGCGCAGCCGATTCAAGGGCATACCGTTTTTTTTATTGGTAATGGTATCGACAAGAAATGATGGTAATTTGGTTCCCATCGATTGCGTAGACAATCCTGTTTGTATCGTCAATTCTCCTTGATAAAAAGCCGGATAAATTATCTTTCAATTTTTCCGGCTTTCCAATTCCGTCAAAGGGGGTCCGCATCATATTTTCAATAAGCAGATTAATTCGTTTCAGTGTTTTCTTATCTTGATTCTGCCAGTATAAATAATCTGACCATGCAGATGGAGTCCAAGAGATTTTTTCAATCATCGATCAAATCGTGATGTTCTATTTTTCCTGAATGATACTCTTGGATTGATTTTTCTAAATACTGTGCATTTGCCGGATTTTTCAGCAAATGGACCGTCTCCATCAGGCCATTGAACTGCTCCAATGACATCACAACGGCATTTTCAGCATCTCGACGGGAAATTATTGTATAATCGGCATCCATCGCCACCTGATCCAAAACGCTTTTTAAATTTCTTCTCATTTCGGTAAAATTTACTACTCTCACAAGGTACCTCTATGGGCACAGTATACTAAACAATCGATACATGTACAACCCTAAGTACATGTTGAACCGCCGCTGCTTGCAGCCTTTTCTGCAATAATTCGCACTCCCCGGGTACGTCGGAACTCATCACCGAAATCTACGCCGGCATCCCGGTAAGAGGTTTGTTCTCGAAGAGCAGCCCCTGGAAAATTACGACGCCCCGCGATCCTTTCCCAAAGCAATTGTAGGGCAGACCGCAGCGAAAGTGTCCTTGGGTCATTTTCCGCTTAGACATACCGCACCTCCTTATGTAGAAAATCCTTCAGCCGCCGGATGAGCCCGGCTAAGCTTACAGCACAATGGAAATCAAAGAAAAATTATACATACTAACGTACCATTT
>CAZSGZ010000261.1:0-3660 GCA_964606455.1 uncultured Spirochaetales bacterium | reverse complement strand
ACTGCTCTGCCGTTCGGCCTGGGTGGATTACGGTGTACAGGCTGGATTTCTACAAAGTGAGAATTCACGGCAAAGTGGCCGAAAACGCGCCGGTGCCGGTTGATCGAAAAAAAGAGAACCGGTATCTTGATGAGATATGGAGGTCCTGAGTGAGTAAAATACCCGTCCGCTTGGCCGAGAAGATAAATGACCTGTATGACGCGTTGGATTCGGAAAGATATACCGACGCGGAGGAGCTGGTACTCCGGCTCAACAAAGAGTATCCCATGCGTATCGAACCGGTAGGTGTACTCTTCGATTACTGTATTACAACAAACAAATTCACACTGTTTTTAGACCGAGGGGAGACGGCGTTGAAACGATATCCTCGGGAGGATTTTCTTTATGCCGGTATGGCCCAAGCCTATCTGCAGGCAGGGTTTCCGCTTTTGGCAAACCGGATGGCGGAAAAGTATCTCTCCTTCGGTAAAAAAACGGAGTACCACGAGTCCGTACGGGAAGTAAAGGAAATACTCGAATCAAAACTGGAAGAGATTATTAAGGACTCGGCGATGCCGGATGCGGCCCTGGACACGCATGAGCGATTGGAAAATGTAAGATATCTGTATACGACGACGCAGTGGGACCAAGCGATCAAAGAGGCGAAAAAACTGATCAAACAATGGCCCGACTGTTTTCCCGCGTATAATAATCTTTCCCTCAGTTACTGGGAGAAAGGTAACCTAGAGCAGGCGATATCGACAACGGAGAAAGCCCTTTCAAGGGAGCATGACAACATTCATGCCATCGCTAACAGTATCCGGTTCCGGGTGTTAAACGGGGCGGGGGAGGATGAAATCGAACAGCTTGTTCAGACCCTTCTCTCCTCTGAAAAACGTGCGTGGCAAAAGGAGCTTAAAATACTCGAATCCCTCGCCTGGCTGGGTCGTGATCGGGACATCGTCCGAATGGTAGAGACGTTCTATGGTGGTCCGGAAAAGAGTGTGAGCGTAGGCCGGCTTGTCGGTCGACGTACCGGTAGTGCCAAGAGCCGGATTGACGAATCGGCGATCGATGATCCGTTCATTTTTCATTTTGCTGCCGCAGCTTTTCTCCGTTTAGGTGATGAAAAAACGGCGGAATCGTTGTGGACAACGGGACTGGTAAAATATCCCGACTTTGACCTCATGGAAAGCAACCTCGAGGATTTTTACAAAAGAGAAGGAGGACGGAACGGTCCATGGTACTTCCCCCTTTCGGTATATCTCCCTGGTGCCGCAATGGATAGGCTGGAGAAAGCGATTAAAACGAAAGATGAAGAATCGATACGAAACGCCGTTCGCGGCATCTCTTCATCGTTTCCTTTCAGCATGTATTCGGTCCCCATATTATTAGACCGTGGTGGTCCTCTCGGTCGTTTTTTTGCCCTTCTCCTCTTGGAGGTCAATGATGAGGTATTCTCCCGTTACAAGGAAGAGTTACAACGGTTCGCTTTGGGAAGGAAAGGTGACGATGAGATGCGGGAGAAAGCGGTCCGGCTACTTCAGTGGAAGGGTCTGGTCCCGGGCGAGAAGGTAACCATGTGGCTGTCCGGAGAAAAACGGACACTCGAAACCCATAATTATGAGATTATAGACGAACCGATGGAAAAAATCCAAAACCCGGAAGCGCAAGAGCTCCACGAAAAAGGGTATTATGCAATTCAGGAAGCACGATACCGTGAGGCTGAAGAGTTTCTTCGAAAAGCGCACGAGGTCGCTCCCGACACCCCGACGATCCTGAACAATTTAGCGATCTCTTTGGAACGACAGGGAAAAAAGGAAGAGGCCTATGCAATAATACACGATATTTATAAGAAATTTCCCGATTATTCGTTTGCTCAGATCGCAATAGCGCGTGAATATATAAAAAAGGGTGAGACGGAGAAGGCCGTAAAACTGCTCGAACCTCTCTTGGACAAGAAAAGATTCCATATTTCCGAATATACGGCACTCTGTGTCGCACAGATAGACCGCTCCATTAAAGAAAAACAGATAGATGCCGCCCGCAAATGGCTGGGAATGCTGGAGGAAGTCTCCCCCGATCATCCTGCGGCGGAGGCGTACGCGCTTCTGAAGAATTGGCCGTTTTAATTTTTCCAGCACTGCTAAAATCGTTATTTTTGCAATTGCTCTCTTGGGTGGTACAACTACCCAAGAAACTTGAAAAGAAGTTGGATGAAGAGATACAAACAAAGGAGGGAGGAAAAGGCATGCCGTATTATATAACGTATTGGGAACGGAACGCCCGATAGCGAAGAAGATGCTTGCGCGGGGATTCGATTTCGCGTTAATCTCCGAGATAACGGATCTTTCGCCGGAGAAGATAAAAGAGATTAAGAATCGGATGCACGAAGATTAAATGGAGAAGGATTAGAAGAAGGTAATTCCTTTATGTTTTTGCCGCTGCCGATTCCAGGCCGGATCCGGTAATAATCATTCTCTGAAGCCGGCCGGAAAAACAGCCCGCGGTACGACTACGGTACTCCTTTCCAGTCGTCGACCATATATGCAGGCTTTTATCCGGGGACTTCTCTTGCCCCTTCACCTTTCTGCTTTGTCTTGCCTTTTCCCGAGCAAGAGGTTTTTCCAGCGCATGAAGGACATCATCAATACAGCTCATCATTACGTGCCATAAGAGTTGGTTTACATTTTCAAAAAAACATGAAAATCAAAGAATCAGAAAGGAACGATGTATATACCGGGCACACATTCGAAGTGGCGGTCCCGGGTAGCCAGTTTGGAACCCGTTTCGAGAACAGAAGCTGAAATCCAAATATCGTTCGTCGGAATAGGCGTCCCCTGTTCTTTTAAAATTTTAATCAGCATACCGTAACGCTCCGCGATTGCTTTCGTACTATCCAGGCTGTATATTCCCGGTTTTGATAAAAAGAGCTCCAGGGTACGTATGTTTTTGTCCCGATATTTTCCCAGATAAAAACCGCCGTACAGCTCACCTAATACCACGGACGGAAGGAACACTTCTTCCGAAAACTCGAGGATGGAAGTAATTCTATCCTCTCCTTTCATTAAAGCGGTATAGGCGTTTGTATCGAGTACTATTTTCATGTGTCCCAAATCTCTTCATCTATTTTTTCGAATATCCGGAGGTTTTCCTCGAAGTCCCGAACTTCGTCGGCACTCCAACTGCCAGAAATTTCACTTAAATCTCTTTTTTTCTCTTCTCCCGGCGTCAATCCAAGCGCCTTATGAAGCAGCCGGATAATCGTCTTATTGATGCTGGTATTATTTTCATCCGCCAATCGCCGAATCTGTCGCTCCAGATTATCCGGAAGCTGCCGAAGGGTTATTTGACTCATATATATGCCTCCATGCATCTTTATTATGCATGCATAGTAACTGAATAAATAGGTATTGTCAATTAATGATGCGGATGGGTCTTTACCGGGGGTATAAGAATATTCCCGAAAATCACCGAAACAAGGTATGCAAGGGTCACAGGCAGTATAATTTCTTTTGCAGCCGGCGGAAACATCCAATACTGCACCGATGCCGCTTGCGGTGTTCATCCGCCGGGCAATAACCCGTCGAGAATATCCGTTAAACCCATAAACCCGATGAGGATAACCGCCGCTGGAGATTGCCCGTTTTTAATGAGAACGACAGCCAGGGGAAGCACGAT
>CAZSGZ010000260.1:0-5261 GCA_964606455.1 uncultured Spirochaetales bacterium | reverse complement strand
TCGTGCAGGCGTAACGTGCCGTTTAAAAACGACATATCGTGTCCGGGGGGAATAATGTACGCGCAGTTTGGGAATACCGCCATCCCGTCCGTAACTTCGAAAACCTGCATCCGGGTATATCGTTTGATGAGGTCCGTAAGGATACTTTTATGGTCCGGGGCGAGGTGCTGCACGAGGACAAAGGCCATTCCCGGGTCGGTGTCGGCGGGCATCCCGGAAAAGAATGCCTCGAAAGCCGCTAAGCCGCCAGCCGAAGCTCCGATTCCGACAATGGGAAAAGCGTCTCCCGCCGCGCCGCTTGAGCTGTCGTTGGCCTTATTTTTATCCGGTACCTGTTTTTTACTCATCTACTAACTATGCTGAGCTTAGTATACACAATATTTATTAGCGAATAAAGAACTATTCCATTAATGCGGTTAATTCACCGATACCGATTGTGGCAATTCCCGATGTAATATCGGACATGGCGTAGGGGAGAATCAGCTCGTTATTATGGATCAGGCCTCCGCATGAATAGACGACATTCGGTACGTATCCCTCACGCTCGTCATCATTCGGAGTAAGAAGCGGCTGTTTCAGTCTGCCGATAATTTTTGACGGGTCCTTCAGATCCAGGAGGATAGCCCCAATGTAATATTGCCGCATCGGGCCCACGCCATGAGTAAGGACGAGCCAGCCCTCGCTTATTTCGAGGGGCGAACCGCAGTTGCCGATTTGTATGAATTCCCAGGGATACGTTGGTGCTTGAATAATATGCGGTTCCTGCCAAAAATGAAGATGGTCCGAATACATTATATAGTTGTTTTCACCGTCCTGCCGTGAAAGCATGGCATACCGGCCGTCGATTGTGCGCGGGAAAAGCGCCATTCCCTTGTTCTGGACCGCCTTGCCGTTTAATGTAACGATATTGAAGGTAACGAAGTCTTTTGTTTCAATTAATTGCGGCAGGATGTCCACGCCGTTGTAGGCGGTGTAGGTTGCGTAATAGGAAACGTCGCCGTTGTCTTCAAAAAACTGTACAAACCTCGCGTCTTCTATTCCGCTTGTTTCATTTTCCGATATAGGAAATATTACCCGCTCCGACAATATATGATCTTCATGGAAGCGAATTTCATAATTGCTGTCCGCGAGCCAGTTGATAACTTCGATTTCTCTCCTGTTTACGTTTCCCTTCTCCTTCGAGAGGAGTTCCATGAGCTCCCTCCGGGTAAACGCTTCGGCTATCTTCGAGAAAATATAATTCGTCGTCGCCTCGGAAACGTTCATTTCACGCAGCTTCCGCCGAAACAAGTGGCGGTCGTACACGGAGTCAACCATAACATCCGGAGTTTCAACGTATTCACTCGCGGGAAGAACGCGGATCGAGTTGCTGCCGTCAATAATTCCGCCCCGAAATACAATGGAGGAAATGTGCCCCTCACCCGTCGCGCGGAGACTCATAATAAATCGGAGCCCCCCCTCGGGTGCACCCGTTTGGTCGGGATCGGGTACAATGGAAGGATTAAAAAGCGCCGCGGATTCAACGGCGTATTCCATGGTAAAATAGGCGCCGATAAGCAGTTTTTTCGTCACACTGATTTGCGCTCCGCTTCCAATGAATTTCGAAACATTCTGAAAGTTTCGTTCCAGTACCTGCCGAAGGTTCTTGTGCCGATCGGAAAAATCAGCAAGGGTATTTTTCAGTACTTCTTCCGCGTCATCGGTACCGAGCCGCAGCACGCGTTCGATAATTTTCGGAATACGCTCCGTCGAGGGAATATGATAGCGCGTAATTACCCGGGAAGTGTCCCGCAGGATTTTTATGTCCGTCCGGTTCATAACCGCCGCTTCCTCCGAAGAATTGTGTTGTATACTTCAATATACGCTTCTACCATACGGTCCGCCGTGAAGTTTGTTTCAACGCGGAGCCTGCAGTCCATCCTGTCAATAGTCTGTATGGCCGAAACTGCCCGCACCGCCGTTTCAACGGAGTTTACGAGGAAACCGTTCCTGCCGTCTACAATAAGTTCGGGCATGCTCCCTCTGTCAAAGGCGATAACCGGGGTCCCGCAGGCCATCGCTTCTATAACCGATAAGCCGAAGGGCTCGTTGAAATTAATCGGATGGAGCATTGCCAGTGCCTTGCCGAGGACCCTGTTTCTATCCGCAGGACCGACGCTGCCGATGTATTCGGCCGTTCCTTTGTCGAGGTGCGGGGTAACGTACTGCCTGTAATATTCCTCATCCTGAATTATTCCCGCTATCAGCAGTTTCTTATTACAGGCCCTCGCGATTTCAAGCGCTTCTTTCGTACCTTTGTCCCGGTGAATACGCCCGAAAAACAACAGATAATTCTCCGGGTCCGGTTCGAAATCAAACTGCCGTATGTCGATGCCGTGGTGGATCGTTGCCTCATAGTTCAGTTCCGGAGAACGGTCCGCGTCGCTGATAGAGACATAGGATGTCGTTCCATCGTATTTTTTATATACCGGTAAAATTCCCGGAGATGAAAATCCGTGAATTGTCGTCAGCACCGGCGTATCGACGAAGCCGGAGTACGTCAGCGGCAAAAAATCGAAGTTGTTGTGGATAATATCGAATTCCGCCGCGTGCTCAAAAATTTCAGCTATGTGCAGACACTCCCAGACCTTCGGAATAATAGAACCGTCCTCTTCATAGCCCCGGGGACACACCGAATGCAGGGTGCCCGCGGTGAGGGAATCACCGGTTGCAAAAAGAGTAACATCATAGCCCCTCCTCGCCGCGAGCCCCTCCGTAAGGAGCGAGACGATACTTTCCCAGGGTCCGTAGTGTCTCGGGGGTGTGCGCCAGGCAATCGGCGAAAGCATTGCAATACGCATATCTAGGACGACGCTTTTTTCAGCGTTTGATCGGCGTAGTGTTTTTGCAGTGTCATATGCGAGAGAAGACAGGCCAGCGTGGATTCCGCCCCTTCATTCTGATTTATGCCGTCCGCCATCAGTCCGTCGCGGCAGCCGCCGGACTTCGGATCATACAGCACCATGTTCAAATCGTTGTGCCCGAGAAACCAGTTAAAACACATTACCGCGTTATCGACCCATTTTTTTTCACCGGTTATATTGAATGCTTCGATACACGCATCCACCATTGCATGGGTCTCGATGGGCTGCTGATCGAAACGGGCCTTCTCCCCGTTTTCGCTATACCAGCCCTTGTTGCCCACGGGAGAAAAGTGGCCGTCAGCGGTTTGAATTTCCAGAAGCCACGCAAGCGAGGTAATTCCCCGCTCGATCATATTCTCGTCCCGCATCGATTGACCGGCAAGCAGCAGGGCATGGGGCAGCTTAGCGTTGGCATAATTCAGGGCGGCTTCCAGCCACGGCCAGCCGGGTTTCCCGTTGGTTTCAAATTGATGAAAAAGCCTCCCCGAAATCACTTCTAAAATTCTCCGCACGTCGCTGTCGCCGGAAAACTTTTTCAGGTAAGAATGCAGGCCGATGAGGGAAAACGCCAGCGCCCGGGGTGAGTAAAAGTGTTCGACGACTTGTAACGCTTCCTTGAACAGGTTCGTTGCCAATGCTTTTTGTCCGGAATGATCGAGATACACCACGGCACTGCCAAGGCTCCACAGCGCCCTGCCGTGGGAATCCTCCGACCCCGTTTCTTCCACCCAGTGTCTGTCATAGGTCATGAAGTTGCGAAATTTGCCGCTTTCAATGTTAAAGGCGTACTGCAGAAAACTGAGATAATTGTTCGTAAGATGATCCAGGTCCCGGCTGCCTCCAAGGGGATATTCTTTTGCCATGGCGGCGACAATCAAGGCCCTGGCGTTGTCATCGGTACAGTACCCATGCTGACGGTTTGGAACGGTATGGACGGCGTGCTGCAGAATACCCGTATCGTCGGTAAGCATAATCATATGATCGAGTTTCAATTCGGGCAGAACGAAATTTGTAATTGTTTTGACGTTCTCGATATAGGTATGCCGGGGCCGGGGATAACGGGCGCGATCGGACCGAACCTCGCCGAACACCTGTAAATATTTCGCGGCAACTTCTTTCCACACCGCCTCCCGGGTAAATACATAGGCTTTTTTACGTATGGCGTTGCGGGTTATATCGTCGTCGAGAATGTCGATGATCTGCCGCGCCATGGCATCGGGGTCCTTGAAGGGCACAATAATTCCCCTCTCCTCCGCCAGCATTTCCTCAGCGTACCAGTAGGGTGTCGAGATAACGGCTTTCCCCGTACCCATTGCGTAGGCAAGGGTCCCCGAAGTAATTTGGGCTTCCTCCAGATAGGGTGTTACGTATAGATCGGCACAGCCGAGATATTCACATAATTCTTTCATCTCGACAAACCTGTTCTGAAAAATTACATGCTCTCTGATATCCAGCTGCTGCACCATCTGCTGCAGCTTTATACGGTATTCTTCCCCGAACGTTTTCAGCACATGGGGATGTGTTGCCCCGAGAATTATATAAACGATATCCGGATGTTTCCTTGTAACCGCCGGAAGCGCCTGTAAAACGTATTCAATCCCCTTCGAGGGAGCAAGAAGGCCGAAGGTCAATATCACTTTTTTCCCTTCCACCCCGAATTGGTCTTTATAATAATTGGAGTCAATAAAGGGCATATCCGGTATTCCGTGATGGATAAAGGTGATTTTTTCCTCCGGAATGCCGTATATTTCTTTAAGCATGTCGACGGCCTTCCGGCTCATGACGATCAGTTTGTCCGACAGCGCGGACAGCTTCAGCATAACTTCCCGATACGCGGGAGAGGGTTCTTTCAATACCGTATGCAGGGTCGTTATCACCGGCATGCGCAGTTCTTCAAGGAGTTTTATTAAATGGCTTCCCGCCTCTCCTCCGAAAATTCCGTACTCATGCTGTACACAGACAATATCGGTATGATTAACGCTGATAAACTCCGCGGCCGTGGAATATTCGAATAGTTTGTTTTGGTTAATTTCAAAGCGTACTTTTTCAGGATACGCGTACCCTTCGGGCCTGTCATTCATAGCGACGGCCCAGCAGTTTACATGGGGAGCTTCGGCACCGATGGCCCCCGCGAGGTCGCTGGTGAAGGTCGCGATACCGCACATACGGGGTAAGTAATTACCAATGAGGGCTATCGACTCGATTCCCTCAGAATTACCCGAAACTCCTTCCATTCCTTTATTCCTTTATACATACCACTAGATACGAATACAACTATGCTGTCAAGGAGCGGTCAGGCTTTGGGTACGCACCAAATCGAGTAGGAGGCGGGGTTACCCCCGCCGTCCTCTCACACCA
>CAZSGZ010000259.1:0-5271 GCA_964606455.1 uncultured Spirochaetales bacterium | reverse complement strand
AATGCCCGAAACTGGAAGCCTGCGACGAAACGGCCATGCATCTGATTTTGGATTAAGCTAAGGCCGCCGATACCGGCGGAGGGCCTCCGGCAGAGCGTCGCAGATGTCCTCGGCGGTAATGCCGTCTTCACCCCGGGCCTCGGCGGCAGCGTCCCCGGCCAGGCCGTGAACATAGACCCCTGCCCGGACGGCATCAGGTACATCGAGGCCCAGGCAGTACAGCGCGGGGATGGTGCCCGACAGTACATCTCCCGATCCGGCCGTTCCCATCCCGGAGTTGCCGGTGGTATTGATCCACACCATCCCGTCCGGGCCGCAAATACAGGACCGCGCGCCTTTGAGCACGGTAACGGCGTTGTACGCTTCCGCGGCCCGGCGGACGGCTGATAACGGGTCGTCGAGAATGGACGGGACCGGTATGTCCAAGAGGCGGGACATTTCTCCCGGATGGGGGGTCAGCACCGTCGGCGCGGTCCGTGCCGCGATCAGCTCCCGGTTTTCCGCCGCGGCCCGAAGTCCGTCGCCGTCTATGAGAAGGGGCAGTTCGGTTTTCTCCGCTATACGCCGCACCAGCTCGGCTGTTTCAGCACCTCCGCCGAGGCCCGGGCCGATACTAATGAAATCCACGCCGCCGCCCGCGCCGGAACCTCCGATAATTGCCTCCAGGACTTCCGCATTGCCGGCTGCAATGCCCCCTTCTTCCGTTTCCGCCATGGGATGGTACACCACTTCGGGGGTGCGTCCGGCTAACACCGGGACAATCGATGCAGGCGCGGCGAGACGGGAATAACCGCCGCCGCTTTTTAAAAACGCCCGGGAACAGAACAGAGGCGCGCCGTAGTAGGAAGCGGACCCCGCGACGAACAGGGCCCGGCCGAAACTGCCCTTATGCCCGCCGGGGTCCCGGTCCGGAAGGGGAAGGGGAATGTTTTCCGCCTGGCGGATCTGTTCTCCGTTGTAATGCTCCGGGGGGAAGGAAATGTGAGTAACGTACAGCTTGCCGCAGAGTTTCGCCCCCGGATACAGAACATTGCCGAGTTTCGGCAGGCCGAAAGTTACCGTATAATCCGCCTCCACGGCGGTCCCCATCACCCTGCCGCTATCTCCGCCTACTCCGGAGGGAATATCGATACTGAAAACAGGTTTCCCGCTGCCGTTTATCAGCCCTACCAGTTCCGCGTAGCCGCCCTCGATGTCCCGGGCAAGCCCGGTACCGAACAGCCCGTCGACAACCGCGTCGGCATCACGAAACAGCTTCCTGCAGCGCTCGAAGTCCCGGGAGGCATCGACGGGAACACCTGCGGCCCTGCATATGTCGTAATTGGTTTTTGCGGAACTTTTCAGGTTCTCCGGATTGCCGAAAAACACCACGTCGACAGCGGCGCCCGAAGAGTGGAGCTTTCGGGCAGTGACAAAACCGTCGCCTCCGTTATTCCCGCCGCCGCAGACAACCGCAAAGCGTCGTCCCGGAAGGCCTGCTTCCCGCTTTATCACTTCGTATACCGCAAGGCCCGCGTTCTCCATCAAAAGGAGATCCGGTATGCCGTATTTCTCGATTGCCGTCCTGTCCAACTCCCGCATCTGTTCAACCGTCGATATTTTCATCTTCGTATCCTCCGCGTTCTCGGCGTGTACCGAAAGTATAAAGGATAACCCCCGTGCATGGCAAACCGCCGCCGGCAGCTGCCGTCCCTTGCTAAAAGGGCGGCTCTTCTGTATGATGCAGCCATGCTTGATTTACGCTTTATTAAAGAAAACAGCGATGCTGTAATTGAAAATATTCAAAACAGATATATGTCAGCCGATGTGCATGCGGTTGTCCGTCTGTATGATAAACGGAACGAACTGATTGCTTCCATCGATGAACTGCGGCAGCAGCGGAATGAAAACGCAAAGCAGATGAAAGGCAAAATGCCCGACGATAAGCGGCAGCAGTTAATTGAAGAGGGCAAAAAGCTGAAACAGGACATTGCGGGCTTGGAAGCGACCCTGCAGGAAACGGAAACCGCCCTCTCCGCGGAGGCCGCGAAGATTCCGAACATGGCACATCCCGACGCGCCGGTTGGAAAAGAGGAAAAAGACAATCTCGAAATAAAACGCTCCTCCGAACCTCCCCGGTTTTCCTTCCCGCCGAAGGACCACGTGGAACTCGGGGAGGCCCTCGATATTATCGACTTCGAAACCGCTACCAAAGTTTCGGGTACCAAGTTTTACTACTTGAAAAACAAGGGCGCCCTGCTCGAGCTGGCCTTAAGCCGTTTTGCACTGGACAAACTGGCGGAACGGGGGTTCACCCTGACCATTACCCCCGATATAGCGAGAACCTCGATCGTGGAAGGGATCGGATTCAATCCCCGGGGGGAAGAGAGCAACATCTACACCATCGAGGGGGAAGATTCCTGTTTAGTGGGGACCGCGGAGATAACACTCGGCGGCTATTACGCAGAACAGATTATCGAAACCGATGCACTGCCGGTGAAGATGGCCGGCCTTTCCCACTGTTTCCGGCGGGAGGCAGGCGCCGCGGGGCAGTATTCGAAGGGACTGTACCGGGTCCATCAGTTTACCAAAGTGGAAATGTTCGTCTTCTGCCGCCCGGAAGACTCGGAAAAAATGCATGCCGAACTCTTGGAAATTGAAGAATCAATATTCAGCGATCTGGAAATACCCTACCGGGTTGTGGACACCTGTACCGGCGACTTGGGCGCCCCGGCCTACCGTAAATTCGACCTGGAAGCCTGGATGCCCGGCCGGGGTGAAAGCGGTGAATGGGGGGAAGTAACCAGCACTTCGAACTGCACCGATTACCAGGCCCGCCGCTTAGGCATCCGATATAAAGAGGACAAAAAAAGCCGCTTCGTGCACATGCTCAACGGCACGGCCATCGCGGCTTCCCGTGGGATAATAGCAATTATTGAAAATTTTCAGCGGGAGGACGGGAGCATTCGTATTCCCCAAGCCCTCGTTCCCTATACGGTGTTTTCAGAAATCAGCTAGTGGCCTTTGCAAGCCGTTTCCAGTATTCTTTGCGCTGCATTTGCAATGTATAGGGGTCCCGGTCTTCAATTTCATCTTCCAGGTCCCGTAAAAATGACTTCATGCAGGACTTGCAGATATCAAGGTCCCGGACCGTTTCATAATTTACATCACGATGCGCATCGTGGATTACTTTTTTGCACATATCGCAAGTTATTGTAGTCATTCTTTCTCTCCTCGTTAAAAAAGTCTATAATATATAAACGACATTGTCGAGAGCTTTTTTATATGAAGAAAAAAAAATGTTTTATTATAGCCGAGGCGGGCACGTCCCACGGGGGAGACCTAAAAAAGGGGAAGGAACTGGTGCATGCCGCCGCCGAATCAGGCGCCGACTGTATTAAATTTCAGCTGGTCTATGCCGATGAAATTATCCATCCGAAAACCGGTACGGTGCCGCTGCCGGGAGGGGACGTTCCCCTCTACGAGACCTTCCGTAAGCTCGAACAGCCCCCTGAATTCTACGCATCCTTGCGGGAAACCGCCGGAAATGCGGGAATCGGCTTCCTCTGCACCCCCTTCGGCATTCAAAGCGCCCGGATTTTGCGGGAACTGGGGGTGGAAATGCTGAAAATAGCCTCCCCCGAGCTCAACTATGTCCCCCTTTTAGAAGAAATTGCAGGCTGCGGAATGCCGATTATCCTGTCGACGGGGGTTTCCACGCCGACATTGACGAGGCGCTCCGCCTGCTGCGTCCCGGCAGCAGCGCGGGCCCGGACATCACCCTGCTCCACTGCATTACCGCCTATCCGGCGCCGGAAGAGGAGTACAACCTGCTGTGCATCCCGAACCTTGCAGCTCTATTCGGCGTTTCCGCGGGCGTCTCCGACCACTCCCTCGATCCTGTTCTCGTCCCCGCCCTGTCGGCCGCCCTCGGCGCGGCCATGATCGAAAAACACCTCTGCCTGAACCGGCGCGGCGGCGGATTGGACGACCCCATCGCCCTCGAACCGGAAGCATTCGGGGAGATGGTCCGGGAAGTCCGCCGGATAGAGGAGCTTCAGAAAAAGGACCGCGGCGGCGCGGTGGACGAACTCCGCCGCGTTTACGGACCGGATCGGGTGGACGCCGTTCTCGGCGACGGTGTCAAGCGGCCCTCCCCGGCGGAAGCGGCAAATTACGGCCGGTCGAACCGGTCGGTCCACGCGCTGACGGACCTTCCCGCGGGCACTGTTCTGACCGGCGAAAATATTGCCGTTTTGCGCACCGAAAAAGTCCTCCGTCCGGGACTGCACCCCCGGTATTATTCTACGATACTCGGAAAACGCCTTACCGCACCGGTAGAGGCGGGACAGGGCATTACCTGGAACGACCTCCTTTCTTGACACGGGAACAAACTTCGTGCTGATATTGTCCCCATGCTCGAGGTAATACGCTCCTACGCGCCGCAGACGATTTTCTGGATAGCATTCAGTGTTTTCCTAACATCAACCGGAAAAGGGGGCTTCCCCGCCGGGCCCGTTGCCATGTCGCTGCTGGTGCTGGTTTTTCCCGGACAGACGGAAACGGCACGGACTGCCGTCGCTTTCATGCTGCCCCTCCTCATTTTGATGGACATTTTCGGATTTATCCTGTACCGGAAGCACATCCTCTGGAAAAAACTCCTACCCCTCATTCCCGGCACCCTCGCGGGCGTAGCACTGGCAGCGATACTTTTCGTATCGAAGGAAAATTCATTCATCTACATCCCCGATACGTGGTTCCGCCTGTTTTTAGGTATCCTCGGTCTCAGCTTTGTGGTCTACCGGGCCTTGCGGACCCGGCTTCTCAGGCGGATTGAAGAAAAGGGAAAAAAGCAGGGCCCCGCCGCGGCAGGCATTTTCGGCTTCCTCGCCGGCCTCATTTCCACCATAGCGAACAGCGGTGTCCCGCCGGTCCAAATGTATCTGCTGCCGCAAAAATTGAAGAAAATGAATTTTGCCGCCACTATCGTCGCGTTTTTCTTTTTTCTCAATGTGATAAAAATGGTCCCCTTCAGTCTGATGGGAAGAATTGAAGTAAAAAATTTACTATTAGGAGTCTGGATGCTGCCGGTAATACCGTTCGGAGTAGCGGCGGGATACGGTCTGGTGCGGATTATGAAGGAACGGCACTACACGGTGCTCATCTATGCCGCCTTGACGGCAACGTCTACGCTGCTGATTGTCCGTTCAGTTATGTAGCGGACCGGGAGACTATATGGGAAAATCCGCGTTAGAAAAGCCGGTTTGAAACGGTAAACCCGCGCCGAAGGGC
>CAZSGZ010000258.1:0-5289 GCA_964606455.1 uncultured Spirochaetales bacterium | reverse complement strand
CGGGGGGGCCGAGGTAATCTGCCATTTTTTCCAGCGTCCCTTAGCGGAAGAGCTGGGATTTACCGTTATCGGCGTTTTCGGGCCGGCCCCTCTGGAAGCCTCCGAACTGAACAAATTGGCGGGGAACGAGCCCGATTTTATCATCGATAACTGGCACAACGACGTGGGGAAACCCTTACTGGAAGTAATGCCGGATGTACCCGCTGCCGTACTTATCAATTTCCCGGGCCACGCCGGCACGGAGACATTGACCGATGTTCTGAAGTATAACCGGAAGGAACTCGGCCGCGTCCTCAGGCAATAGCACAAGCGTGATCTGCACTGGAACAATGGCGGGAAACCCGGTACAATAGCCGAGCTTTGAATACACGGAAAATTCACGTTTCAACTATTACCGATGTTGTGGCGCAACTCTGTATACAGGCCGCCTATGAACTTCCCGCGGATGTTGTCGGTGCGTTCGATGCGGCTGTTTCCGGCGAAGCTTCTCCCTTAGGGAAGTCGGTTTTACGGGAATTGATTGAAAACGCGGACATAGCAAAAAACAGCGGCTATCCTATTTGCCAGGATACGGGGACGGCCGTGGTGTTCATTGACCTCGGTGCCGAAGTGCGGATAACAGACGGAAAACTGGAGGAAGCTGTCCGCGAAGGCGTAAGACGCGGCTATGAAACGGGGTATTTGCGGAAGTCGATTGTCGATGACCCGCTCTATGACCGGAAAAATACCGGTTCAAATACACCGCCGGTGCTGCACATCCGGAATGTCGACGGAGATGGCTTGAGGATTATTGTCGCCCCAAAGGGCGGCGGTTCCGAGAATATGAGCAGGATGACGATGCTGAACCCCGCCGACGGGGAAGCGGGGGTCATCCGGTTTACCGTGGAAACGGTCAAACGCGGAGGGGCAAACCCCTGTCCGCCGATAATTCTCGGAATCGGCATCGGCGGGAATTTCGAAACCGCCCCTTTGCTGGCCAAGGAGGCCCTTCTGCGGCGGGTAGGGGAGGAGCATGATGATTCCCGCTACGCTGACCTGGAGAAAAAAATTTTCAAGGAAGTAAATAAAACCGGCATCGGCCCCGGGGGCTTCGGCGGAAGCGTGACCGCCCTTGCCGTTCATATCAAGACGGCCCCCTGCCACATCGCCTCCCTTCCCATAGCCGTGAATATCAACTGTCACGCCGCCCGGCACGCGGAGGCGCTGCTGTGAACGGAGGAAACACCCCGCGGCGCATCAGCGTTCCCTTCGGAGCCGAAACCGCCGCCTCCCTGCGGGCCGGGGAGGAAGTCCTTCTTACCGGCAGCATCTATACAGCCCGGGACGCGGCACATGCCAGGTTTATCAAACTCCTCGATGCGGGAGACAGGCTTCCCGTCGATCTAAACGGACAGGTATTGTATTACACCGGGCCGACGCCTCCGCGCCCCGGGCGCGTGTCGGGAAGCGCCGGACCGACTACAAGCTGCCGCATGGATATCTTTACCCCGAAGCTCCTTCGCCGCGCGGGTTTACGGGGCATGATCGGGAAAGGCCCCCGGTCGCGGGCCGTTGTCGACGCGATACGGGAAACCGGTGCGGTCTACTTTGCCGCGCTCGGCGGCGCCGGGGCACTGCTTGGAAAAAGTATACAGGCATCGGAAATAATCTGCTATAATGATCTCGGCACCGAGGCTGTCCGGCGCCTGCGGGTGGTGGAGATGCCGCTGATAGTTGCCGTGGACAGCACGGGGAATGATTTGTACAATTTCGGGCCCGCGGGGTACCAAATAAATGAAAGCGAGGTCAGCAATGGCAGGGAAACTAGTCGCACACAACGTATTTTTTGAACTCAACGATGCATCGGACGAGGCCGTCGACCGCCTGGTTTCCGAATGTAATACGTATCTAAAAGCGGTGCCGGGGATCGTCTATTTTTCCGCGGGCCGAATTCTTCAAGAACATGCCCGGGACGTAAACGTACGTAACTTTCATGTGGGAATTCACGTAACTTTTGTCGACAAGGCGGCCCACGATGCCTACCAGGATTGTGAGATGCATCATCAGTTTGTACGGCGAAACGAAGGAAATTGGAAAAGTGCCAGAGTTTTCGATATGTACGCCGACTACCGCGGCTAAAGAGCTTTTAGCAGTTCGAACCGTTCAAAAACAACGTCCAGTTCCTCCGAAAAGGATCTCCCTATCTCCCGGCACTCCCGTGTAAAAAAAGTCCGGTGCACTTTTTGCCAGTACTCGAGGCTGAGGTCTCCTTCCCCTTCCTCGGCGGCCATTTCGGCAGTCACCTCGCGAAAAGGCAGGACCGTTACGCCCGTTGTGCGGATAACCGCAATCGGCAGGCCTTCGCCGTTTACGATAACGGAAACGTCCCCCGGCCCGGGCAGCGCTTCCCCTTCCGCTTCGTAGGATGCTGCCAACCCCGCGGTGGCCCGCTTTTTCCCCTCGATAACCAGCTTTCCAAGGCTGTCCGCGTCCGCGGGCGAGGCGCCGAAACCCCAGGCGCTGAAAACATCGGCAGGGGGGTCGAAACCCTTCAAGACAACGTCGATGTAGCTTTTCCGGAACACAGGCGCTGCCGGGGGGGCGGATAGAACGGACTGCAGCGGCGCCCAGTTGAAGGTGCTGTCTGTCAGGGGAATTTTTTCTTTCCTTCGTTTTGAAACAAAATACTGGAAAATGATGCTTTTTTCTCCGCCGCCGTTATATTCGCCAATGAAGGAGAAATGTTTCGGATCCGCGGCGGAATCGATGGCTTCCCGGGGGAAGCCTCCGGGAGAGGTAAGGATATTATGCTCCCGGTCGAGCAGGAGGATGTAAAAAACTTCTTCGGAAAATGCGGATGAGATCAGTTCCTCCGCTCTTTCTCTATTTTCAGAATCGACTAACAGCCGGAAGGTCCGTACCAGATGCTCCATCCCCATGGGCATCCCCCAGGCGCTCGCGGTTGTATCGTCGGTTTGTACTTCCACGCGGCAGGCGATGCCTTCCGATTCGAAGAGTTCTTTTTTTATCAACGCGTCCTGTTTGTTTCCGGTTGTATACACCGAAACAATTTTCCCGCGGCCGGCTTCCTTCATGGGGATGCTCCTTGTTTCTGTATGAGGGTATACGATTAATATCTTTCTTGTGCAAGCAAAATATTGCTTTTATTCGTCCAGAACCTGTCCTATACTGTAGAAGGAGGTGATGAAATGTCCGGAAAAACGATCGTCGTTCTCGCCACCCTGGATACAAAGGGAGGCGAGGCATGGTACATAAAGGAGCGCCTCGATGCGGCCGGTGAAAGGGCGCTTATTGTCGACGCCGGTGTCGTGGGTGAACCGGTCTGTACCGCCGATATCAGCCGGGAGGAGGTGGCCCGGGCAGGGGGGAAAGAGCTTGCCGAACTCCTCGACCGTCCCGATCGCGAGGTCGCGGCACCGGTAATGGCGGCAGGGGCTGCGGCACTTATCACGAAGCTTCAGCAGGAGGGAAGTGTCCACGGAATCGTGGCGATGGGCGGAACCCAGGGAACGACCCTCTGTACCAGTGTTATGCGTGAACTTCCTTACGGGTTCCCGAAGTTGATGGTCTCCACCATGGCATCGGGAAATGTTGCTCCCTGGGTGGATATAAAAGACATTACCATGATGTTTTCCGTGGCCGACATTTTCGGATTAAATCCGGTAACCAGAAAAATTCTTGCCAATGCCGCCTGGGCGGTGAGCGGAATGGCCAATGCCGATGTCGATCTTGTCCGGGAGGACCATCCTTTAATTGCCGTAACAACCGTCGGTATTACGACAAAGGGTGCCATGAAGGCGGTGGAGGTGCTGCAGGATGCAGGATATGAAACGATCGTTTTTCATGCCGTTGGTCCGGGAGGCAGGGCCATGGAACAGATGATGCGCGAGGGAATAATCGGGGCCGTCCTCGATTATTCCACTATTGAAGTCTCCAATTACATGTTCGACGCACTGCTAAACGGAGGGGAAGAACGGCTGACTGTTGCCGGGAAACTCGGTATCCCCCAGGTCTTCGGTCCCGGGGCCATCGAGGTGCTGGTCTATAACGAGCCCGAAACGGTCCCGCCGCCGTTTAATTCGAGGAAACTGGTCCGTCACAGCCCGAAAATTACCGATGTACGCCTGAGCGCCGAAGAGATGTGGAAGGTCGGCGAGGAAGTGGCGAGGCGGCTGTCCTGCACGAAGGACAAAGCCTATTTTATGGTCCCAACCATGGGATTTGACAGTTATTCCCGCCCCGGCGGACCCTTCTGTGACCCGGAAGCTGACAGGTCTTTCGTTGACGCCTTGAAGGAAAATTTGTCCGAGCAGATAGAAATTGTAGAACGTCCGTTGAATATCGAAGACCCTGAATTCGCGGAAGAATGCGCGGAAAAACTGATAGAACTGGTCCGGGGAGGAACATAATGGCGCAGCGGTATACGAGGAAGGAATTTTTACGGCGGCTTCGCGGAGAAATCGATTCGGGCAGGCCGCTGGTGATGACGGGTGCCGGCAGCGGCATCTGTGCCAAGTTTATCGAGCGGGGAGGCGTCGACATTCTGGGTGTGTACAATACCGGGTATTTTCGGATGCAGGGTTACGGTTCTCTGGCGGGAATGCTGCCGATGGCGGACGCGAACGAGATGATTTACCGGATTGGAAAAGAGGAGGTGCTGCCGCAGGTAAAAGAGGTGCCCGTGGTGGCCGGTGTGAACGGGGTTGACGTACTCCGGGACATGCGTCTTTTTTTGGAGGACTGCCGCCGGATTGGTTTTTCGGGTGTCCACAATTTTCCAACCGTCGCGTGGTTCGAGGGAGAGTTCCGGAACACGCTGGAAAAAACCGGGCTGGGATATGCCCATGAAATCGCCATGCTCAATATGGCGAAGGAACTGGACCTCCTTACCGTGGGCTACGCCTTCAACGAGGAAGATACGAAAATTTTAATGAACGAGGCGGCCCCGGATATTTTTATTTTTCACGCGGGCATTACCAAAGGGGGCTCCACCGGATATTCTGAAGGACGGGGCCTGGAGGAGATGGCGAAACGTTCGGAAGAGCATTTCCTGCTTGCCCGCGAGTTGAAACCGGATGTTATTATTCTAGCTCACGGCGCGGCCCTGGTCGATCCGGAGGACGCCCGCTATCTGGTAAAGGAAACATCATGCCACGGCGTACAGCTCGGCTCGAGTATCGAGCGGATGGCGGTGGAAGCGCCGCTGGAAGAACGGGCCCGGGCGTTTAAGGAGATGGCGGGACCGGACGGGTCCGGCACATGAAGGTCGTCTTTTTCGGAGACGGGGGA
>CAZSGZ010000257.1:0-5315 GCA_964606455.1 uncultured Spirochaetales bacterium | reverse complement strand
GTGGTGGATAACAACCTCGGAAGGGCTTTGACGGAAATTTTCCCCGAATTATCGGAAGGATATATCGATTTAAACAACAACGGCGAGCTCGACCGGCTGGACGACATGGACGAGCTGGTCCCCGACTCCCGGGTAAAAGACGGCATCATTCAGGTCCAGGAGATCCTCGATTTTATCGGCGAGAATTACCCCTTTTTTTTTATAGATGATCTTGTTGCTGTCCGGGACGCCATGGACAGTACCGAAGGGACCATCCCGGAACTCATTGCATTGAGTTATAACCGGACTATACGGGAAATTATTAGAAAGAAAGAAGAGCTGGGGACCGAAGGGCTCTACCTTTCCCCGTCCGCGAGAAAAGAGGCGGGGGAGCGTATGTCCGGCTACATCGCGGACATGGTAAGCGCCTATAAAAACGAAACTGCCGAAGATGAGCGCCGTTTTATCGAAGCGAGGGACAAGCTGTTTACGATGATCGAACAGGGATATCCTATTGTAAAGGACCTGCCCGATGAGGACATGAACGTGCTCGTTTCCTCCCTCATTCAAACAACTATCAATGAGCGGGAAAAAGACGAAAACCGGGTAAAATCCGCCGTAAAGACCCTCGGCAAGCTGGGCGATCCCTTCGCGGTGCGGTACATTTTGGATTTGATGCCGGAAGAGGAATATAAGCTCGAATGCATCCGTGCCTTAGGTGAAATCGGCAATACCGAGGCGGAAAAAACCCTCATCGATGTACTTGCCGCGGAAAGCAGCGTGAATGTCAGAGAAGTCGCGCTCAAGGCGCTGGGAAGGATCGGAGGCGAGGAGAGTCTGGACCTGCTCGTTTCTCTGTTAAATGACGTGAAGGGGAGTTCACCCCGGGAGGAAGAGGCCATTCTGTATGCTTTAAGCGGTTTGGCTGCTGCCGGAAACAGCGACCGGCGAATATCGGGTGTATTGACCGATTACATCGGTTCTCCCGATCCGGAAATGCGTATTTTGGCCGCTAAAGGGCTCGCTGCGCTGTCGAACCAAAACAACATCAACCTTCTTCTTACGGCGCTCCGCGACGAAAAAGACGAGGATGTGACTATCGAGCTTATCAAGTCGGCAAGCTCCACCGGTGCCGTACAGGTAGTCGGGGTCCTTATCAATATGCTTCGGGACGAAACTACGAGTCCGAAACGTACCGAAGTTATTATCGAAGAACTTGGAAAGATATCCGAAGGGATCCGGGCGGTATCGACCATTCAGAACTATCTTGGCAGCGAAGACGCGATGCTTAGGGAGGCCGCGCGCAATGCCATGCTTTCGCTCTACGGTTTCAATGCAAAAGCGGTTTCCGGTGCACTGTCCCGGGCCGCCCTTACCGCCGACGGGGAGCTGTATCTGGCCGAAACGGCATCAATCCTGGCTAAACTGGCGGACCCGGACACGGTAAGCGGTTTAATGAACCTGTTGAAAAGCCCCTACGGGGAGGTAAAGAAGCACGCGACTTGGGCACTGTACCGAATAGGCGAGGTGAACAACACCAGGATGATCGCGGACCTTGTGGGAATCGCGACTTCCGAAGCGGAGCCCCTGGATGTACGGATAAACGCGGTCCGGACCTTGGGATTAGTAGATGATCCCGGCACGGATGTCCTGCAGACCCTTTCCACTACGGTAAAAATGCGGGGGGCAAAATACTCCATGCTCCGCTACTTTGCCATTCAGGCCTTAGGCAGGGTGCGGCGGAAGGACGCGGAGATTGTGGGCACCCTGGCGCAGATCGCCTTAAGGGAGGAAAACTTCCTGATAAAAAACGAGGCGCTCCGGACTATACGGAAAATTGGTATGAATATCGAAGGGCTGACGGGAACGCTGAATTCTTTGGTCCGGCGAAGCGGCGATAACGAAGTAACCGCCCTTGTCATTGAAGCTTTCGGGGACATGAAAATACCGGAAACAGCTGATCTGGCCGCGGCACTGCTGGAAGACGCCGTTTCCCCGCCGGTAAAACAGCGGCTGGTTTACGCCCTTGCCGCCTGCGGGACGGAAAAAGCGCTGAATGAGCTTATCAATCTTGCGGTTGACGAAGACGTTGCCGAGTTTACCGTTGCCCTTTTGGAAGATATGCCGAGCAGACTGATGAAGCCCCTGGTGGATAAACGTCTTAGGACCGAAAGCGACGGTGAAATTACCGCCGTCCTGGAGGACCTGAAGACAAACTACGCCTCTCAGTATTAACGGAGCAGTGTCTGCCGCTGTTCGTCGTCGTCGGCAAACTGCAGCGCCGCTTCCCGGAACTGTTCGGTAATCTCCGAAAAACAGTCGATAACAACGGGGTCGAAATGTTTTTCCCGTTCATTGATGATGATCTCCACCGCTTTGGTATGCGGAAAGGACGGTTTATAAACCCGCTTACTGATAAGGGCGTCGTACACGTCGGCCACCGCCATGAGGCGCCCTTCACAGGGAATCTCTTCGCCCGCGCTGCCGTCCGGGTAACCGCTGCCGTCCCATTTCTCGTGATGGGAGTAGGCAAACTGCCGGGCGTGGTTCAAGAAGGAATTGGTGCCTAAGTCCGTTTCCGCCCGGAACAGGGCTTGTTTCCCGTAAACGGTGTGCAGTTTCATCTCTTCGAATTCTTTCGGGTCCAGTTTTCCGGGTTTCAGCAGGATCCGGTCCGGGACACCGACCTTTCCGATGTCGTGCAGGGGCGCGGTTTTTCCGAGAATTTCCCGGGTGTCCCTGTTCAGGAATGTGCTGAACCGGGGGTGGCTCTGCAGGTTTTCCGCTAAGAGGGTTACATAGTTCTGGGTCCGCCGGATGTGTCCCCCCGTTTCGTTGTCCCGGGTTTCGGCAAGGGAGGAAAGACTCTGGATGGTAACGTCCCGGGTAAGCATCAGTTCCCGCGTCCGTTCCCGCACCTTCACTTCAAGGACCTCATTCTGCTGTTTCAGCATGTCCTGGGCCGCTTTTAAAAGGAGATGGGTTTTTACCCGTGCCTGCACCTCCATTATTTCAAAGGGTTTGGTTACGTAATCGACGGCCCCGAGTTCGAACCCCTTCGATTTCGCGTCTACCTGGTCGAGGGCGGTGAGAAAAATAACGGGAATGTTTTCCGTAGCGGCCTCTCCTTTCAGCTGTCGGCAAACCTCATAGCCGTCGATTTCCGGCATCATAATGTCTAAAAGGATAAGGTCCGGCAGCACCCGTTTGGCGATGGTGAGGGCGGATTTGCCGTTTAAGGCAACGCTGATTTTATACAGCGGCTTCAGAGCATCACCTAAAATATCGAGGTTCGTTTTGGTGTCGTCTACAATCAATATGGTACTGTTTTTAAGTGTTTCGTCCATCTTTGACAATCCGGTCCGCTCATTTTTACCATAGATCTCTCGGGCTGTACAGCGGCCGCCGGGGTTTACAGGGCAAGCCGGTAGATGTTTGTTATGTCCTCGCCGCTGTAGCCTGAAATCCCCCAGACATCACACAATTCCAGGGCTTCACGGGTCAGCTCCTGAATGTCCGGATTTTCAATACCGGCTTCCCGAAGGCTGACCGGCGTATTGATTTTCCCGTACCAGTTTTTCAGCGTTTCGATAACGTCTTCCGCCGCGATAGTCCCTTCCATATCGAACACCCGTTTTCCGAATTGCAGGAGTTTTTTTCGTAAGGGCTCTTTGAAATATGTCATCCAGGCGGGCATAATAACGGACAGCCCTGCTCCGTGGGTGAGGTCGTAGAGGCCGCTTAAGGGGTGCTCGAGCATATGGTTCGGTACTCCCGCACCTTCGAGGCCCGCGGCGCCCATGCCGTTCCAGGCCAGGGTCCCCGCCCACATAACGGCTGACCGGGCGTCGAAGTCCTCGAAATTACCAAGAAGCCGGTCCATGCTCAGCTTTACCGCCCGCATCATTCCTTCGGCGTACCCGTCCTGCACCACCGGCCAGGGATCGGTACTGGAAAAATATCCTTCCATTACATGGGCCATAATGTCGGTACAGGCGTAGGCAGTCTGCTCCGGCGGAATAGACAGCGTTACCGACGGGTCGAGAAAGGAGACCTTCGGAAACTGCAGGGCGGACCTGCAGCTGAACTTTTGCTTCGTTGTTTCATTCGTCAACACCGATATCATGTTCATTTCCGACGAGGTGGCCGGCATGGTCTGCACCGCTAGCAGGGGAAGTGCCGTTTCCGGCTCGGCGCCCCGGTTATAAAAGTCCCACAACGGCTCCGGGTTCGCGCAGCCTAAGGCAATTGCCTTCCCTTCGTCGATAACGCTCCCCCCGCCGGCGGCGATAATCATGTCGATTTGCTCTTTTCGTGCCAGTTGTACCCCTTCTTCCGCGTGGGACAGGACCGGGTTCGGCTTTACTCCCCCATATTCGACAAATTCGATATTCTCCCGCCGCAAGGCCGCCGTAAGCGTTTCATGCACCCCGTTTCGCTTGATACTTCCGCCGCCGTAGAGCAGCAGGGCCTTTTTCCCATAGGCCGAAGCTTCTTTCCCGATCGAGGCAATAACGTCCTTGCCGAAGACAATTTTTGTAGGAATGTGTAGTGTAAATGCCTGCATCCGCTGCTCCTTTATATGAATATTCTTTTTTTCTTTCCCTGAAGTCTTCCCTTTCTTCCGCTGTCTGTCAAGGGCGGGGAAGCGGCGCAAAAAACAGGCGGAATAGCACGATTTTTTACTTGACAAAAAGGATTATATCCATAAGACTTAATAAATATTAAAACACTTATGAGGAGGAATGGATGAAGAAGATATTGGTAATTGGGATAATCGCCGCTGTCGCGCTGATTATCGGGCTAAGCGGCTGCGCACTGGGAAAGACGTATTTTGTGGACACAGGCATTGGGTTCTGCATGGAAATTGTAACGAATGATTCTGATATACAAGCAGCAGCTGAGCAGTCCGGCTGGGAGGAAGGGGTTTGTCCTTCCGCAAATCAGTTAGGGGTATGCAGTTATACCGATTCTACCACGTTCGGTACTACAGTAACCGTGAACGCAGTATACTATGAAGGGACCTGGTTCTCGGATGCAGCTTTAGCCGAGCAGGCATGCGATGCAGATTCCGGTGCTTGGACCGCTAAGTAAGGAAATTAGAAGCGCATCATAAAATTCATATCTCCTTCGTTTTCGGGCGGAGGAGATTTTTTATTTTCAACAGATATGCTAGAATCATTTTCATGAAGCAGCGATTGTTTGCCGGATTGTTCTGTTTTTTCGTTCTGTTTGTTCCCATTCCCCTGTTTTGCCAGGATGCGGAAGCACGGGCTGAAATAAAAGATACAATTAAAACCGCGGTCGTTGAACACGGTGAGTTCCGGGAGGACCTG
>CAZSGZ010000256.1:0-5351 GCA_964606455.1 uncultured Spirochaetales bacterium | reverse complement strand
TGACCGAGTTCTTCGGGAAACAATTTGAGAATAGCTTTTTCAAGTTCCGCCGCAACTTCCGCTATTACATTATTCGCCTGGATTGATTGCGATGTTCGGTGAATAAAATAAATTAATAACAATAAGTCGCCGACGGAGATGCCGAGACCGACTGTTGCCTGCAGCTTAATAAACATCTCTCCGCCGAGCCCTCCGCTTAAGGCCACCGAAAGTAAGCAGTAAATAAACGTCGCGATAAACGCTCCGAGGACTAACTGATTGCTGGTATGCCGCATAAAATTTCTAATAAGGCGCGGGCCGAACTGGGATGATGCCTGAGAAAGGACGAGCATGGTAATGGAAAAGACAACACCTGCAACCGTAATCATCGAACCGGCTATCGTCACGAGGATAGCTTGTGCTCCCTCCGTTGTAATTGTAAGGAGCATACCGGAATCGAGGAGGGGTGCGGTTATCGCTCTCGTTCCGTACACCAACCCGATGCCGGCTCCTACCATGATAGTCGGTAAAAACCACAGACTTGACAGCAGCCAATACCAGGCATTGATCAATTTTGTTTTCACGCTTGTATCCCGGGAATAAGTGTATCATAGTTTTCAAAATGGCGTTGACAAGCACTGCAAAATACGGGAAATTTACCCATGGAACAGAAACACGAACAGGAAATGATTAAAAACATAGAAAAATCCAAGGCAATTCAGTTTGACGATCTGGTCTCGCCTAAAGAGGGGCAGATTGATGCCAGGACCCTGGCCCAAAAAGCCGGAGTCGGGATGACACTGCTGGCCTTCGGACAAGGGGAGGGGCTTCCGCCTCACGCGGCGCCGGGAGACGCTTTCCTGTATATTCACAAAGGGACCGCTTTGGTTACCATCGACGGGAACCAGGTGGAGGCTCGGGCTGGAGAAGTCGTTGTAATGCCTGCAAATGTTACCCACGAGGTAAAAGCAAAAGAGGACATGTCCATGCTGCTTGTTGTCGTTAAGGAGGAGTAGGATGCGTTTCCTTCGAAACATTCAGCCACTAACGCCGCTGGATATGACGGCGGTTGTTCAGCACAGCGGTCCGCAAATTGCCAGTAAAGCATTGGTAAACGACGGTCAAAAAGAGATACGCTTTTTCTCCTACGCACGAGGCGAGGACATCGACAGGGAAACCTACGCCATGGATACGCTTTTAATGGTCCTTACCGGCCGCTTTAAGGTGGTCTTCGGGGAAGACGGGGAAGCGGTCGTATCTCCGGGAGAAATGTTCGCGCTGGAAGCAGGCACCGAATACGGAATCGAGGCCCTGGAAGAGGGGAAGCTGATTAGTATTTTAGTAGGCGGTTAAAGAAATTTTCGCGCGTCACTCATCCCGATAAACTATTCTCAACCCGCTTTCCGCCGATGGTACCTTAGGCGGTGTATCGATATTCCGTTACAACGGCGGTCCCGTAGATATCGGCTGCGGCTGCCCCCGAAGCATAACCGTTGGTAACAATCAGCAGCCCTTCCCGGGTCGTAAGGAGATTCAGCTATTGCCATGCCGAGTAGCGCGGCAGGAAAACCCAGGGCAAACAGCCCGAACGGGAGCATACGGTATTAGAAAGAATAAAAAAATAATGATTGATAAAAGCATGCACGAAATGGTAGTATTTACCTGATATTGAATAAAATATTATTATTGGAGTTTTTGTGCCCCGGAAACGTTCGGCAATTGATATCAGTACAATAATTGACGCGGAGCAGCTGCAGGCACTGATGGATGATTTTTTTGCTCTGACCAATATCGGTGTTGCCGTTGCCGATATGGAAGACAACATTATTGTGGCTACCGGCTGGCAGGACATTTGTACGCAATTCCACCGTGTTAATGAGCAGACAAAAAAGAATTGCCTCGAAAGTGATCTGTATCTAAGCCAAGAGGTGAAAAAAGGGGAATACCTGGAATATAAATGCAAAAACAATATGTGGGACATTGCCACTCCAATTATGGCCGGAGCAGCGCGGATCGGCACCTTGTATCTAGGGCAATTCTTTTACGATGATGAAGAGGTGGATTACGATTTTTTCGCGCACCAGGCCGAACTGTATAATTTCGATAAAGAAGCCTATCTGGACGCCTTAAGCAGGGCCCCCCGGTGGAGCCGGGAACGGGTGCGGACTGTTATGCGATTTTATTCCCGTTTAGCTTCAATTATATCGGAGTTGAGTTTCAATAATGTACAGCTGCTACATATGCACCGGGAGCAGAAGCGGCAGGAAACACTGCTTAAGGAAAAAGAAGAAAATTTTCGCGCCTTAGCCGAACATGCGGGCATGGGAATTACGGTAATTCAAGATGACGCGATACAATACTGTAATTCGACCGCGGCCGAGATAGCCGGTTATGCTATAGAGGAGATGAGAGGAATTAATTTAACAGCGATGTTGGATTCCATACATGAGACGGAAAGAAAGGCCGTATCGGAAATATATCTCGACCAAGCTGGAAATATTGATATTTTTCCACCGCTCGAATACCGGCATATCCGGAAAGACGGATCGGTCGTTTGGGTTGAAGGGTATACGTCCGCAATTTTGTATAACGGCAAACCGGCTTTGCTTGTTGTTCATAACGATATAACCAAGCGAAAACGGAACGCGGAGATGCTCCAGACCGCTGTAACGGAAAAAGATTTTCTTATGCGGGAACTCAATCACAGAGTAAAAAATACTCTTGCGATGATCTCTTCTTTGATAGAATTGAAAGGAGCATCCTTAGGTCCTGATGTAGACTTGTCCGATATTTCCAGCCAAATAACTGCTATTCAAATCGTATATGAAAAATTATACAAAACGAATAACATTACCCACATTGATCTGCGGGAGTATATTCAGGAGCTCCTGTCAGCTGTATTTTCTTTTCATCGTAAATCCGTTGCCATTGAAAATACCGTTGCCGATATTTCCATTCATACACAAAGGGCGGTACCGGTCGGGCTTATTGTTAATGAATTAGCGACAAACGCTATTAAACACGGTTTCACCGCCGAAGAACCACGCTTTACCGTTGGCTTGGAAGAAGATAAAGCAGAAGGACGGTATGTTCTTACGGTATCCAATACCGGAAATCCATTCCCGGAAACCGTAACTCTCGATAATCCGGAAACTTTAGGCTTACGCTTAATATCCGCGCTGGTTGAACAGCTGGAAGGAACCATCGACCTGCAGCGGAATCCCCGGCCGGTGTTTACGGTCCGGTTTCCGGTCGGGAAATAAACCGCGCGTCATTCATCCGGTCGGAGTTCCCGCGGTTCCTCTTCCGCTCTGTTTTCGAAGGGAAGTCCGGTAACCCGCTTCAGGTTGTATGCGTAACCACCCGCGGAGGCTACGACGCCGAAGTAATTGATGAAGAGAACGTCATCGATATCATGTTCCCGGTAATATTGAACGACATTGTGATTATAATATCGCGGATCGATGACATGTATTTCCCGGTAGTGGGGCATTAGCAGCGGAATAAAGGCGTTTCCGTAGCTGTCTTTGAATACCAGGATTGTTCGGTCGCTTTCAACGTTATTTTTTATTATCCCCAACTGCTGGTCGCTGGAAATAAAAATTTGATATTTGTTCTGGTCTGTTTCGTAGGAAAGATCGATAACCGGTTTTTTCTTTTCGACATCGTCCCAGTAGGTATGATACTCATGCTCCACAAAGGGGACGTAATACTCAATCGTATCCGGATTATCGGCAAGGCGTTTATCCAGCGTATACAGGTACATGGAACCGACAAAGTTTTCAACGAACTTCGACTCGTAGCGGGAAAGCGGGACCGCATCCAAACCCGCTGTTTCCATAAATTGCCGGTACACGTAATAGGCCCCCAGTGCCGTCCAATGATGGTCGGTGCGGAAATAAATGTATTCGTTTTTCTTAGGCTCCAGTGCCCCGAATGCGTCAACAGGCGTTACGCTGTCTCCTAAAAGTGAGTAAAAGGAGCTGATACCCTCCTGCTGCTCCAATCCGAATTGTTCGAAACCCCGTGTATCGAGAAACGCGATGTGGGAGGGAACAAGGATTGCATACGCGGGTATATCCTCGGGGAGATGCGACAAAAATCCGAGTACCGCCTCGGCATAATACGCGCCGAACTCCTTCTTACAATCAAGTATTTCCATTCCCCTCTTTTCCAGCAGGAGCACCTGGTTGACGATTTTTTCACCAGCCGTTTGCTCTTCGGCGGCGGCGGCTTCCGCTTCTTCCTCCGGCTGCCGTTTTTCGGTCGGGGGCCGTACTTCTTCCGCTGCCGGGGCTTCCGTTTTTTCATCTTTGCCGGTATGGAAGTCCCGGACCGGAAGCGCCGCCGCGAACCTGTCCCCCTCCCTGATGGTAACCAGTTCCGCGTTGTTTCGCGCCGATACCCCCCGGAGTTGTTCGAGGCGGTAGCTGATATCGGTGATGGTGTCCCTGGCCGGAAACCGGTCGTCAATGTAATTGCTAAATTGTTTGGAAAATTCTCCCGAACGGAGGGTTTCGACGGCAACTCGCGGAAAAGGTGCAAGAGGTCTGTTTTCTTTGTCCGAAACGGAGGCGGTTTCCCTCCACACGAGGTTCGCAAGGGCGATTGCCGTCATAATAAGCACAAAAACGGCACTGTTTATCCAAAATTTCCAACGCATCTTCCGGTCCCCCTAAAAGCGGAAATATAGAAACGGATTATAACTCGAACCCACGAGCATAATTGTCGAAACACCTACAAGCAGCAGATTGAAAACAGGGACGGTAATTCCGGCGGCAATCTGTACAAGCTTTTTGTTTTTCAGGATGGATTGTATCCGGGGAAGTACCGGCAGACAGAGCAGGGAGGAAATACAAATAAAAACTAGATTGTTCATTATGCTGATTTCTACCCGCGGGCCGAACAAGGGGGCCCCGGAGAAGCCCGCCATAGTCCGGAGAAACAACCATAAGCGGGAGAGGTCGGTGAAGTAAAAAAGCGACCATCCGAACAGGGTAATAACAATCATGTAAAGGCGGCCCGCAATTTTCGGCAGCCGCGGGATATGCAGGCGGGCGAATTGCTTTTCAATATAGATAAGGATGCCGTAATACAGCCCCCACAGAACGAAGTTCCAATGCGCGCCGTGCCACAGGCCGGTCAGAAACCAGACAATGAGAAGATTGATAAAAACGTGTTTTCTGTTTCCCCCCAGCGGAATGTACAGATAATCACGGAAAAAACTCCCCAGGGAGATATGCCACCGCCTCCAGAATTCCGTTGCCGATCGGGAGACATAGGGATAGTTGAAATTTTCTTTATATTCAAAGCCGAACATTTTTCCCAGGCCGATGGCCATATCGGAATACCCGGAAAAATCGAAATAAATT
>CAZSGZ010000255.1:0-5363 GCA_964606455.1 uncultured Spirochaetales bacterium | reverse complement strand
TCGACTGGAGTACCATCCATTTAGGAAAATTGGTGGAGGAAGAGTTCCGTATTCCGGTTTTCGCGGACAATTGCTCTAACGTCTCTGCCTTAGCGGAGGGCTGGTTTGGGAAAGGGAAGGGGATTTCCAACTTTGTGGAATATTCCGTCGGTGTAGGCATCGGGGCCGGTGTCATTATCGACGGAATGCTTTACCGGGGTGAAGATGACGTGGTGGCTGAAATCGGACACACTACCGTAGATTTTAACGGTCCCGCCTGTCCCTGCGGCAACACCGGCTGCCTGGAACTGTACGCCGGTTTCCTCCATTTGCTGCAGAAATTTACAAACAAGAAGTGGCACACCGTCCGCAGGGAGGATGTATATTCGGAAATAGCGGAATTGTTTGAAAAGGCATATGCCGGAGAAAAAAAAGCGGTACAGGCGGTCCGGTATCAAGGGAAGCTCTTAGGTGTCGGGGCTGTTTCTCTGGCAAACATATTCAGCCCCGAATATATTTTCGTAAGCCAAAACGATGTCGGTGATATCAATTTGGATATGATTATAGAGGAAATCCGGCAGTACGTGGAGAAAAAGGCGTTTTCCGTCATTTCGCACAAAGTGAAAATTGAAAAATCCGCTTTGGGAGAAGACATTCATTTGTACGGCGGTATTGCCCTTGTCATGCAGGATTTTTTCAATTCGCCCTACCGGCCTTCGTCAAAGGCGGAGGCCTTAGCGGCGCGTTAAAGGGAAGAACTGTCCGTTGGACAGAAAAAATACATAGAAAGGAGAGTTTTATGAAACGTAAAACACTTGCGGTCCTGGCGATTACCCTTGCGGTATTGCTGCTTGCAACGGGAATGGTTTTCGCCGGAGGAGAAAAAGAAGGCGGTGCTAAAGGCGATATGCCGAAACGCGTCGGCTGGATCGGCAACTACCTGATGCACGAGTGGTATCAGAACGTGCAGAAAGGCATGGAGGCCCGCGCGAAAGAGCTGGGGATAGAACTGGAAATTGTAGATTCCAACCAGGACATTTCCCGGCAGGTTTCTTTAGCGGAAGACCTTATTGCAAAGGGCGTGGATGTAATAATCCTTACTCCCGCGGAACAAAAGGGTGCCGTACCCATCGTTAAAAAAGCGAAGGCGGAAGGTGTCCCTCTGGTTATCGAGGCCAGTTCGGTCGAGGGCATGGAAACCATGGTTGCCATCTGCGACTACGACTGCGGCTACAAGGGCGGCGTGGAAACAGCGAAAATCTTTAAAGAGGAGTTCACCGGCAAGGCCCGGATTCTGGCTATCGACCTGCCCATGCTTCGTCCCTGCATCCTCAGGGTAGACGGGTTCTACGACGGGTTTACTTCCGTGTATCCCGATGCTGAAATTGTGCACCGCTTAGACGGCCAGGGCCTGAAAGACCAGGCGCTGCAGGTTGCAACCGACGCTCTTACCGCCGATTCCGACATCAATGTTATTTACGGCTGTAACGACGACTCGGCCCTCGGGGCCCTGCAGGCATACCGGTCCGCCGGACTCGATGAAGACGATTTAATTGTCTGCGGTACCGGCGGTGAAGGAAATGCGTTTATCCACGCTTTTGAAGAAGGCGGACCCTACCGGGTTGAAGCGTGTATGTTCCCCGAAAACGTCGGGTACGAATGTATTAACATGGCGGTTTCCCTCTATCAGGGAAAAGAAGTGCCCGAGCATTTTGTAACCGCAACCGCTGCCGTTACTCCCGAAACCTACGAAAAATACTACACCCTCGACGGTGAAGTTCGGTCGATCAACTGGGACAATGTCAACAAGATCGAGCGGGAAGACGAGTGCGGTAAATATTAATCCCTCGGGAATGTAAATGTAACACAACCACTCCCTGTTCATTTCGAACAGGGAGTGGTATTATTTCTCGGCGTAAGGAGTAAGGCGTGCTAAAAGCAGACAGGAAAAAACTAAAATTCGGAACAAAATTGATCCTCTTTAACGAGATCATGCTGCTTCTCGTGTTAGTGGTGATAGCGGTGCTGTTTTCCATCGGGTCGCCGCGGTTTTTCAGTTCTACCAATATCCTGAACATTCTAAGGGACAGCTCGATGGCGATCATCGCGGGAATCGGGATGACGATGCTGCTGATAACCGGGGAAGTGGACTTGTCCATCGGCTCCCTCGCGGCATTTGTCGGAGTGGTAACCATGGACATCACGAACAAGACGGGAAATTTTTTCCTGGGTTTTCTTGCCGGACTGGCGTTAGGCGCCGTTGTGGGGATCGCGAACGGGCTGGTACGGACAAAACTCGGGGTGAATTCGCTTATCGGTACTATCGCGATGATGATGATTTTACGCGGCGGTGTATATATGTACAGTATGGCGGCGGTGCAGAATTATCATCAGCTTAATTCCTTTTACATGTTCGGCAACGGCTATGTGGGGTTTCTGCCGATACCGATCCTGGTCATGGCGGGGCTGTATGTAGTGTTTTATTTTGTCATTAACCGTTCAATCGCGGGGCGGAAATTGTATGCCACGGGGGGGAACATGGTAGCCGCCCAAATTTCGGGTATCAAGGTGGACAGGCTGAAAATATTGACCTTTATGACGAGTTCCATGCTCGCGGCGGTAGCGGGAATTATCCTCGTGTCCCGGATGAACTCGGGGCAGCCGAACGCGGGCTCCGGGTTTGAACTGACCGTCATTGCCGGTGTCATTCTCGGCGGGACGAGTTTGGCGGGGGGTGAAGGGACACTGATCGGAACGCTGATAGGAGTGTTGATACTGCGGGTGATCAATAACGGAATAATCATCCTGCAGTGGAACCAGGACCTGCAGATTGTAATAGCGGGTATCGTGATTATTCTCGCGGTGTTTATCGACAACAAGCGGAAAGACGCCCGGGCGAAAATCATTACCACCTAGCGGGAGAATAGTATATGGCTGAAACAAGCAACACGATATTGGAAGTACGGAATATTTCAAAGGAGTTTCCGGGAGTAAAGGCCCTCGATGATGTGTCGGTGACCCTATCCAGGGGGGAAGTACGGGCACTCTGCGGAGAAAACGGAGCGGGGAAGTCGACGCTGATCAAGATTTTAGCGGGAACGTATGTCAAGGACGGGGGGGAGATCCTGTTTGAGGGGAAGCCGATAGAAATCAGTTCTTCCCACGATTCTCTTTCCATGGGGATTAAGGTTGTCTTTCAGGAACTGTCTTTGATTCAGGGACTTTCGGTGGCGGAGAATGTGTTTTTAGAGTCCTTTCCCTTAAAAAAAGGGAGGGCGATCGATTGGCAGCGGATGTACGACCGGACGGCGGAAATACTCGATTCCATCGGCATCGACGTGAGTCCGAAGACCCAGGTAGGGTCGCTGACGATTTCGCAGCAGCAGATGGTGGAAATCGGACGGGCCCTGTCCCACGAAGCGAAGGTCATCATTATGGACGAGCCGACGTCGGCACTGACCCCGAAGGAGATAAAGTCGCTTTTCGATTCTATCGGGAAGCTTAAAAAAATGGGAATCGGGATCCTCTATGTTACCCATAAACTGGAGGAGGTGTTTGAAATTTGCGACACCATTACCGTGCTCCGGGACGGCAAACGCATTTCGGACCGGGAAATTCGGGAAACCAACAACGACGAAATAGTCAAAGACATGGTAGGCCGGGAAATTACCACCCTGTTTCCGAAATCGGACCACCCCGCCGGAGCGCCTGTTCTGGAAGTAACAAATCTATCCACGGAAAAGAAACTGAAAAATGTTTCCTTTCAGCTGAGAAAGGGCGAGGTCATCGGCGTGTTCGGTCTGTTAGGGGCCGGCCGGACAGAGCTTGCGAAGGCGGTATTCGGTCTCGACCCCGTTACGAAGGGGAGCGTGACGGTGGAAGGAGAACCGGTCAGGCCGGGGTCCACCGCCCACTCGACGAAGGCGGGGATGGGCCTGCTGACGGAAGACCGGAAGGAGGAGGGGCTGGTGCCGCAGATGTCGGTTACCCACAACATGACCCTGCCGTCGCTGGCGGACTTTTCCACCGCCGGGTTTATGCGGCAGGCTTCGGAGGACAAACGGGCGCAGGAGTTTGTAGACAAAATCAGCATTAAAACGCCTTCGCTGAAGCAGAAAATTATGTATTTAAGCGGCGGAAACCAGCAGAAGGTGCTGCTGGCCCGGTGGCTGATGAAAGAACTGAAGGTGATCATTTTAGACGAACCGACCCGGGGCATCGACGTAGGGGCGAAGGCGGAAATCCACAAGCTGATTGACGATCTGGCGAAAGACGGAGTCGCCGTGCTGATGATGACCTCGGAAATGCCTGAATTGATGGGCGTAAGTGACCGGATAATTGTCATGAACGACGGAAGGATTACCGGCAATTTTGACCGAAACGACGTAAACCAGGAACAAGTCCTGGCGGCTGCAATACAATAAGGTGTAACTGGAGAATGGAAATGGAAAAAACGAAACAGGGGCTGATCGGGCGGATTTCCGGATTGGGAGAATTGGGGCTGCTGATCGTGTTCGCGGTCATCTTCATTTTTTTCAGTGTTGCTTCGCAATATTTTTTCTCGCTGCGGAACATTACCAATATTTTAGGACAGATCAGTCTGCCGGCGATAACGGCGGTGGGGCTGGCGATGCTGGTTATTTCGGGGGAGGTTGACATTTCCATCGGTTCGCTGCAGGCCTTTGTCGCTTTGCCGCTGGTAACACTGATGAACGCTACGGGGAGTTTCCTCCTCGGCGCCGCCGCGGCGCTGATCGTCGGCGCGTTGATAGGCGTTATCAACGGGCTGCTGGTAACGAGGCTGAAAATAAACTCGCTCATCGTAACGCTGGGGATGTATTACGCCCTGCGGGGGGCTGTGTATTTGGTAACCGGGAAGGTCCCGATTACCGACGAAGCACAGGTCGATTTTTTCTTTGCAATCGGGAACCTGAAGCTGCTCGGAATACTGCCCTATTCGTCGATACTCATGGTTATCATCCTTGCAGCGTTTATTTTAATCATGCGGCATACCACCTACGGACGGCGGCTTTACGCGGTTGGAGGGAATACGGAAGTGGCGTCGTTTATCGGTATCAATACCGGCCGGATGAAGTTCAGCGCCTTTGTTCTGTGCTCGACCCTGGCATCGGTCAGCGCCATTTTGCTTGCCTCCAGACTGGGGTCGGCCCAGCACTTGGCGGGGCTTGGTTTTGAGTTTCAGGTGGTCGCGGCCGTCGTTTTAGGAGGAGTCAGCCTCTCCGGCGGCAGGGGAACCCTCTTGGGGGCTTTCATCGGCGTGGCGATTATGGGGATTATTCAAAACGGGTTGGGAATGCTCAATGTGGAGACGATGTTTCAGCTGGTTATTACAGGCGCGATAATCATCATTGCCGTTGCCATCG
>CAZSGZ010000254.1:0-5379 GCA_964606455.1 uncultured Spirochaetales bacterium | reverse complement strand
GACTACTATTGTAGCATAAATTTCCAGTTTGTAAATGGGGGATTCCAGAAACTCGAAAAACCGGAACCGAACCCACCCTTTACGCCGGCAAAAGGATTGTTTACAGTAACGAGAGGACGATGTATGGAATTGGTACAGCTGCCGATAGCCGAAGCCGCCGGAGGGAAAGCACTGCTCCAGAGCAGGTTTTGGGCCGCATTTAAACGGCAGCGCGGACATACGGTCGAAGCGTATCAGTGGGGAAACGGGGGAAATCGGCGGCATCTGTTTATTATTTACCGGCGCTTTACCGACTCGTCAGTATACGGCTATGTTCCCTACGGGCCGGAAATTCCCGAACCGGAGGAAGAACAGGGCATCTTTTTAGAAGAGCTGGCGGAACGGCTCCGCCCCCGCCTACCGGACGACTGTGCCTTTCTCCGTTTCGACCTCCCCTGGCGGAACCCCTTTCTTCCGGAAAGTGAACCTGCAGGTACACGGAACAATACAGCCGGCCTTCCGGAAACCCGGACACGGGAAATTCGGATGAATTTCGGAAGCAATAACTGGAACCTTCTGAAAGCACCGACGGATATGCAGCCGACGGACACGGTCCTTATCGATCTAAGCAAACCCGAGAAATCCATCCTCGAGGAGATGAAACCAAAAACGCGGTACAATATCCGGCTGGCAAAGCGGAAGGATCTTATCGTGAAAGAAACCTCACACCCCGACCTTAACCGCTGGTATAGGCTTTACAAAAAAACAGCCGGGAGAAAGAAAATCATCAACGAAGAATTTGGCTATTTTCAGCAGCTTTTCCGCTTATCCGAAAAATACAGCCCCCGGCTTTTCCTTCTCGAAGCCTATCACGGGGATACACTTATCGCGGGAATCATCATCGCCCTCTATCTGCGGCGGGCCTACTACCTCTACGGAGCTTCATCCTACGAGTACAGAAACATGATGGCGCCGCATCTCCTGCAGCGGGAAGCTATCCGGCTGGCGAAAGAAAACGGGTGTACCACGTACGACATGTTCGGTATTCCTCCGCATAACCGGCCGTCCCACCCTATGCACGGTCTTTACCGCTTTAAGACCGGCTTCGGCGGATCCATTCATCACTGGCGTGGCTGCTGGGACTATCCCTACGACCGGACCCTTTACCGGCAGAGCAGCATGCGGGCCGCGGCAGTCAATGCATATCACATCAGTTCATAATTGACCAAACTGTATCGACCGGTTATCCTCTAAAAGATATGACATCGATATTGGAAAAACTGTTTACGCATTTCGAAAAAACGGCGGAGAACTACAAAATAGAAACGGTAATCGCGGGGCTGAAATATACCGCCGTTACGGTACGGCGGGGTACGGAATTACAGGCGGGCGTGGCCTATAGCTGGTACAGCGGGAGATGCTGTTCCGGAGAAGAGGACTACATCAATTACGAAAACGGCCCCGCTTCAAAGCTCCTGACGGAGCTGGCCTCCGAAAATCCTCTCGAAATCTCGAAGGCTGTTGCACTGGTAAATGCTCTCAATATGGAACAAGCGGCCGCTTTCCCGGAAGATACGTCGGTCCGGACCATTGCCGAAACCCTCAGGGCCGGGTCGGGCAGAAAGATCGTAATGGTCGGCCTCTTCCGGCCGGTGGTGAAACAGCTGCGGCAGCTGGGGGCAGACCTGTATATTGCCGATATCAATCAGGAGATCGGCAGCACCGAGGAACTCTACGGCCGTCTGCGGAACTGGGCCGACGGGGCTATTGTTACTTCAACCTCGATAATCGGCGGGACCTTCGATGAAATAATGGAGGCCCGGGGAAAGCAAATCCCCACGGTTCTCCTCGGTCCCTCAACACCGATGGCACCGGAAGTATTTTCAGATTACGGTGTCGATCTTCTCGCAGGTACGGTGCCGCTGGACATAGAAAAAACAATCAGTATTATCCGGCAGGGCGGCGGCACCCGGAATTTCCAAAAGTTCGGAAAAAAGGTGATATATGCTTTTTAATGAATCGGCATGCACCGCCTGCGGATATAACCGGAGCAGTTACCTCAAAGCCCAAACGCCGGCCTCCCAGGGACGCAGGCGGTCCGCAAACCCTGATGCAGCACCCGGCTGTCCTGCCGGGTAATTTGAAAGAAACGGCCGGCTTTGTTCCGGCCCGGCTTTTTTCTTCCCTTCGGTATCCGAAACCAGCTCGGTAATATGCTCCGGGAGCTGCAATGCTTTGGATGAAAAATTCATAAGCACCAGAAGCCGTTCAGCTCCCCGGATTTTTCCGCCGCCGTATTCCTTTACATACGCGAACAGCCGCGGGTGCTCCGGCTCGAGAAGTTCGAATCTGCCGTAAATCAGCGCCGGATGTTCCCGGCGGAAGTGTATCAGCTCTTTGTAAAAACTCAGCACCGAATCGGGGGCCTGCAGTTCCGCGGCGGCGTTTATTTCGGTGTAGTTCGGATTAACACCGATCCACGGCGTTCCTGAGCTGAACCCGGCATTCGCTTCAGCCGACCACTGCATCGGCGTCCTGGCATTGTCCCGGCAGCGAAAATGGACGGTCTCCATAATTTCGGTTTCCGTTTTTCCGTAGCGCTTTGCCTTTTCGTAATAGCGAAGGGCCGCGACGTCCCGGTACCGGTCGATGGAATCGAAACGGACATTCGTCATCCCGAGCTCTTCCCCCTGGTAGATGTACGGCGTTCCGGAGAGGGTGAAATTGAACAAGCCTAACAGTTTCGCCGACTCCCTCCGGTATTTACCGTCGTCCCCGAAACGGGAGACCGAACGAGGCTGATCGTGATTGTTCAGATAATTGCTGTTCCAGCCTCTGTCGTAGAAAGCTGTCTGCCATTTTGCAATTATTTTTTTGAACTCCGGCAGGTGAAGGTCTCTCCGGCTCCAGTAACCTTCTGCTCCCTGGTCGATATCGACATGCTCGAAATGGAAGACCATGTCCAGTTCGTTCCGGTCTTTCCCGCAGTACAGCAGCGCGTCCTCCGTTGTTACCCGGGGCGTTTCACCGACAGTCATTACATCCCTGCCGTGGAGCACCTGCCGGTTCATCTCCCGCAAAAACTCGTGTGCACGCGGACCGTTTACGAAATACGCTTCCCCTGACCCGAGGCCGTCCGGGCCGGAACCCGGGGACGGAGATACGGCGGGAAAACGGCGGTCTTTGCTGATAAGGTTGATGACATCCATGCGAAACCCGTCTATCCCCTTGTCGAGCCAAAACCGAATTATTTCATGGACTTCACGGCGGACCCGCGGATTGTCCCAATTCAGGTCGGGCTGTTCGGGAGCAAAAAGATGCAGATAGTACTCACCCGCTGTTTCTTCATATTCCCACGCCGGCCCCTCGAAATAACTCTCCCAGTTACAGGGAAGCCCGCCGTTTTTCGGCGGCATCCAGATGTAGTAATTCCGGAAGGGATTCTCCCTGTTCTTTCTCGCTTCGGTAAACCATGGATGAAGGTGGGAGGTATGATTCACCACCAGGTCCATAATCAGGCGCATTCCGCGGACGTGGATTTCCCGAAGCATTACTTCCCAGTCCTCGAGGGTGCCGAAATCGGACATAATATTCCGGTAGTCGGATATGTCATAACCGTTGTCGAAATTCGGCGATTCGTACACCGGACTCAGCCAGATAATATCCACCCCGACGCCTGCAAGATAGTCCAGCTTTGCGGTTATACCGGGAATGTCCCCGATGCCGTCGCCGTTAGAATCGTTGAAACTTCGGGGATAGATTTGGTATACCACCCCCTCCTTCCACCAGCCCCCCTTCTCTCCGGAACTCATTGCGGCACTCCGAACTCTCTAACCGCCGCCGCTATTGCCCTCAAATTTCCGACGGGAGTTCCCGCTGCCGTGGAATCGCCGGTACAGAGGATAAACGGACTCCCGGCCGGTATCTGCCGGAGCTTTTCCAAAGCATACTTTTTACAGTTATCTGCGTTTGCGGCAGCCAGATAGGCCGGATCGAGGCCGCCGATAATGAGCTTTTTTATTTGCCTGACAGCATCGCCGGGCTCCAGATCACCGGTTTCAGGCGGGCAGACCGAATCGATCCCGTCCATCTTTCCTGCAGCTACCTGCACGGTCAGTCCCTTCAGTTTGCCGCACATATGGACGATGTGGAGCTTTCCCGCTGCATGGAGAATGCCGGAATAGTCGTCAAGCTCCCGCCGGCAGTACTCCTCATACCAATCGGGACCCATGATGGTAGTCGAAGTGTCTTCGTAGGTAATAATCACCTCTGCCGGGGATTCGGCCAGTACCCGGTAAATCGTTTTATTTAGTTCATGCATCTTCCCGAACAGCTCCTCCGCCAAACCCGGACTGTCTAAAAGGGTAAAAACCGTCCGCTCCACCCCCGACTTGAACTGCAGCAGCTCCTGTATCGGCGTTACCGGTCCCGTCACCGTGGCAATCCCGTCTTCGCCGATATAGTTGTCAAATTCGGTATAGGGGCTGTAATCCGGGACTACCCGTGCGGCATCGAGAACATCCATAAACAATCGGAGCTCTTCCTCCGTTTCAAGGAGGTGCTTTGCAATGTACTCCGTTCCCTTCGACTCCCGGGTCTCTTCGACAAGATTCCCCCTCGGCGTGGAAAAACCGCTTCTAAGCACGGGCACGGGATGTATATAATCCCTGCAGCCGTCGGCAAAGGCCTCCACGCCGCCGCCATACTCGATACGGTAGGGAATGATATGCCGGTACAACACATCTGCCCCGACATATTTTATTGTTTCGATTTCATGAAGGCAGAGGTCCCGTTTCAGGCTCTCCGGCACACCGGCTGCTTCCGCCGGGGGATAGGGCGCAATTGTTCCCAGGGGGACCCCCATTGCCGGCAGCGACATGACATAATATCTGCCGATAAGCGGGGCAAAGGGGACACAGTCCGGTGTCTTTCCATCGAAAACCGCTTTGATCCGTTCCCGTCCTGTCATTCCGGTTCCCGGTCGCCGCCCTCTTCGTTACCGACAATCACGGTCCGCCATTCGACTCCCTCCGCTTCGGGACTGATATCGAGGCGTCCGGTACGCATATCGCAGGCAAGGTCATGGAGTACACCGTTTACAAGCGCCTTTCCGCTCATGCCGCCTTCCCCGGGATAGACTTCAACTTCAACCGTCCGGTTTCTCCGCTCACCCACAAACTGCATCTCCTCCCCGTAGGGAATAAGAGACCCCGCCCGGACAAAGAGCGGGAGCACATCGAGGGGGGCCTGATAATCCAGCCACTGCCCGCCGGACAGTCTTTCCTTTGTCCGGTAGTCGTACCAGCCGCATCCCGCCGGCAGATAGACTTTTCGACTGTGCCGGAAACTCAACACCGGTGCTACCAGAAACGAAGCGCCGAACATGTACTGGTCGTCAAT
>CAZSGZ010000253.1:0-5387 GCA_964606455.1 uncultured Spirochaetales bacterium | reverse complement strand
ACCCCGAGGTTTACAGGACCCGGGAGGAGGTGGACGCGTGGAAAAAGAAATGTCCCATCCTCCGGCTTAAAGAGCGGATGCTGAAAGACAAGACCGCGACAAAAAAGCAGCTGGAAGAAATTGAGAGCAGGGTCGATACGCTGATTGCCGAGGCGGAAGAATTTTCCATAAGCAGCCCGGAACCCGATCCGGCCCGCGTCCTCGACGACGTGTTTTGCTGTGAATAATACGAGAAACTAGAGGAGCACGATAATGGCAAAGAAAAAATACTCCCAGGCGATAAAGGACGTCCTTGCCCAGGAAATGAGACGGGACAAAGAAGTGTTTGTTATGGGGGAAGATGTCGCCGAGCAGGGCGGCATTTTCGGATGTACGCGCGGCCTGATCGACGAGTTCGGTCCCGACCGCGTACGGGACACTCCCATTTCGGAGCAGGCGTTTATCGGTTTCGGCATCGGAGCATGCCTGACGGGAATGCGGCCGGTGGTGGAACTGATGTATATGGACTTTACCCTCGTTTCCATGGACCAGATCCTGAACCAGGCGGCGAAAATCCGCTACATGTACGGCGGAAAGGCGACCCTTCCCCTGGTTATCCGGGGACAGCAGGGGGTCGGACGGGGAAACGCGGCAACCCATTCCCAGAGTCTGGAGATGTTTTTCATGCATTTCCCCGGCATCAAGGTAGCGCTTCCGTCAACCGGGCGGGACGCCGCGGGACTGCTGCGGACGGCGATCCGGGACAACAATCCGGTTATCATCTTCGAACACAAGGCGCTTTACGCGGACTCCGACGAGGTCCCGGATGACGATGAGTTTGCCATCCCCTTTGGCCGGGCGGACATCAAGCGGGAAGGGAAGGACGTAACAATCGTTGCCACCTTAGAGATGGTAAAGAAATCGTTTATGGCGGCGGAGAAACTCGCCTCTGAGGGGATCGAAGCGGAAATTATCGACCCCCGGACCCTGGTCCCGCTGGATGAGAAGACAATTGTCGATTCGGTCATCAAGACGGGGCGGGCGGTGGTCGTTCACGAAGCACACCGGACCGGCGGCATGGGGGCGGAAATCTCTTCCATTTTTCAGGAGCAGGCCTTTAAGTATTTGGACGCGCCGGTTGAACGTCTCGGCGCCGCTCAGTGTCCGCTTCCCTTCAATTTAGGGCTGGAAAATGCCGTCGTCCCTCAGGTGGACGATATTGTAAAGGCGGCGAAGAAGGTCTGTTACAGGAGTTGACTATGGCTACAAAAGTAATAATGCCGAAGCAGGGTCTGCAGATGACCGAGGGGACCATCGTGGAATGGAAAGTCTCCGAAGGGGACACGGTAAAGGAAGAGCAGCCGATTTTGGAAATCGAGACCGATAAACTGTCGATTGACGTGAACGCACCCGCCGGTGGAGTGCTTTTAAAAATACTGCACGGCCAAGGAGACGTCGTTCCCGTAACTGAAATGATCGGCATCATCGGAGAGGATGGAGAGGACATCTCGGCCCTCATCGAAGAGGCCGGCAGAGAAACGGCGGCAGGCGGTACTGACGAAGATGCTGAAACCGGGGAAAAGCCCCCGGCTGCGTCCGCTGCATCCGGGAAAGAAACCCCGTTAAAACCGGAGGCTGCACCGGCACGGCCCGCTGCCGGCCGGGCACCCGGAGAGAAGGTGTACGCGTCGCCCCGGGCAAAATGGCGGGCTAAGGAAAAGGGTATTGACGTAAACGCTCTTGCCGGAAGCGGACCCGAAGGCCTGGTTATCGAGCGGGACGTACTGAACGCGCCGGCATCCGCGGCCCTCGGTGCGGCGCCGGCGACCCCCCTTGCGAAAAAAGTCGCCTCGATCCACGATGTCGACCTGCGGGCGGTCAAGGGGACAGGGGCAGGCGGCCGGATAACGAAGGCCGATGTTATGGAGACCCTGCACACCTCGAAGGTGGAAAGCGCCGAGTTGGGCGGGCAGGCGGGATTCCTGGTTGCCCATTCAGCCATGCGGAAAACGATAGCAAAGCGGATGAGCGACAGCCTGCACACCGCGGCCCAGGCGAACCACCGGATGGAGGTGGACGTAAGCGAACTGGTCCGCATGCGGGAAAAACTAAAGGCCCGGGACCTCAAGGTCTCCTATACCGACATGCTGATCCGGATTACGGCCGCGGCCTTGAAAGATGTGCCGGTCCTCAACTCTTCCTGGACGGAGGAGGGAGTGTTTATTAAGCGGGACATCAATGTCGGAATGGCGGTTGCCTTGGACGAGGGGCTGATTGTTCCGGTTATTCATAGTGCCGACCTGCTTCCCTTAGAGGAAATCCATGCACGGACACGGAAACTGATCGACAAGGTGCAGCAGGGAAGTTTGGAACAGTCCGAAATGGAAGGGGGGACTTTCACCCTTACCAATTTGGGAATGTTCGACATCGACAGTTTTACGGCCATTATCAACCAGCCGGAAAGCGGCATACTCGCGGTGGGACGGATAAAGGAAACACCGGTTGCGGTAAACGGGTCCGTGGAAATACGTCCGCTTATGACATTGAGCCTTACCTACGACCACCGGGTAGTGGACGGTGCGCCTGCCGCGAAATTTCTGCAGCAAATAAAGCAGTATATCGAAACACCCTACCTGCTGCTGTGAAATGAGGAGAAGACGCTATGTCAACAGTCGATACCGGCCTGCTCAGGGAGCTCGCCGGTGCTGAAAATGTACGGGACGGCGAAACCGATCTCTACGTATACGGCATCGATGCGTCGGTGCATTCGGCGCGGCCGGCGGCGGTGGTCAAGCCCGATACCGCCGAACACGTAAAAAAAATACTCGAATACGCGCAGTCGGAAAAGGTGCCCGTTATTCCCCGCGGTTCCGGGTCGGCAATGTGCGGCCAGACGATACCGATAAACGGCGGAATTGTCCTCGACATGAAGGGGATGAACAGGATTGTAGAAATCAACATACGGGACGGATACTGCCGGGTCGAACCGGGGGTCGTCGACGAAGACCTCAATCTTGCCCTCAAAGGATACGGCTTTTTCTATCCTCCGGCGCCTGCCTCGAGCAGGGTCGCGACAATCGGCGGTGAGATCGGCAACAACGCCAGCGGTGTCCGGTCCGTTAAATACGGTGCCGCCCGGGATTACATTCTCGGGCTCAATGTTGTGCTTCCCGGCGGGGAAGAGCTTCGATGCGGAACACGGACCAGGGTCGTTTCGTCGGGATATCAGTTAGAACGGCTGTTTGTCGGGTCCGAAGGGACCTTAGGAGTTATTACGGAAGCAACCCTCAAGTTTATTCCCACACCCAGGTTCCGGTGCCTCGGCATAGCGAATTTCCTGAAGCTCGAGGAAGCGGGAGAGGCGGTAGCCGATATTATTTCCAGCGGCAGCAATCCTTCCATGCTCGAGCTGATTGATAACGTAGCTATCCGGGCGGTCAACGAGGCGACGGGACTCGGGCTGCCCGACGTGGAAGCAATCCTGCTTTTTGAGGCCGACGGCATGGTAAAGGAAGGCGTTGAGTACGAAATACGGAACATCGAGAAGTACTGCGAGAAAAACAACGGCTTCGGGATTGAATCGAGTTATGATCAAAGCGAGCGCTCGAGGCTGTTCGCGGGCAGAAAACAGCTGTTTCCCTCTTTAGCCAAATACAGGAGCGTTCTTTCTACAACCGCCCTAGCCGATGACATGGCCGTACCCTTTTCTAAAATGGCCGAGACCACCCGTAAAATCCATGACGTTGCCGCGAAACATAACGTCATTATGACGGCTTACGGCCACTGCGGATCGGGCTGTGTCCACACGAAAATCCTGATGGATACGTCGAAAAAAGAAGTGTGGGAAGCGGCAAAAAAAGTCGTGGCCGAAATATACGAGTATGTCCAATCCGTCGGCGGAACGACATCGGCGGAACATGGGATCGGGATTTCCAAAGGCTTCGCGATGCAGCAGGAGCACCGTGATTTGCTGAAGGTCATGAGGGGGATAAAAAAGGTGTTCGATCCGGACAATATCTGCAATCCGATGAAGCTGATGGACGCCCCGGACGACTGGCTCGGCGCTACCGGACTCCGTTATTCGGTAACACGGTAAAACTGGAGCGGATGTTATGTTTGAACGGTTACAACAGTGGGAAAACAAACTCAATTCATGCATACGATGCAGTTACTGCTTAGAGCACTGCCCGGTGTATAAATATACGAGGTGGGAAAGCGACGCGCCGAGGGGAAAGCTGGCCATACTGCACGGGCTGCTTGCGGGAGAGATTACAATGAGCAGTGCCGCGTCCGAGCGGCTGTTTGAATGTTATTACTGCAAGCGGTGTGAAAACAGCTGCTCCGCGGGAATCCCCCTTACGGAAATATTTACCGATGCCCGGCTCGATTTTACGGAAGCGGGATATACCGGTGAAGGGCTGACTGTGTGGACCGATACGGCAAAGTGTGTAAAATGCTTTGCATGCGTCAATGTATGTCCACACGAAGCGAGGATATATAAAGACGGAAAAATGGCCACCGATCCCGCCGCATGTCAGGGCTGCGGTATGTGTATCGATGTGTGTTCGGCTAAGGGCATATCAATGTACAAAGAAATGGGTACTTCCCCGTCCGAACTGTATAATAATATACGGGAGTATATTTCAAATGCTCCGGAAAACGGGAAGGTCGTGATTTTCGGCTGCAACTGGTCCACCTATCCCGGTATGCAGAACACACGGGGGACCGTTGGTATCGCGGAGAAGCATGACGAGGTAGCTGTTGCGGTGTGTGCCGGAAGGCTGAAGACGGACATGCTGTTACAGATTCTCGAATTAGGTGCCGCCGGTATTTTAATTGCCGGATGTTCCGAAGACGAGTGTGAACACAAGGGAAGTACGTATATACAAAAGCGGATGCCGGCAATAAAGGAAACACTGAAGAAAGCCGGAATCCGGCCGGAACGGATCCGGTTCCGAGAGGTGCCGAAAGGGGACGCCGCGGCTTTCAACAAGACGTGTGAAGAGTACGTTTCGTTCATTCGGAGAGATTAACCATGATAATTGAACTTGCTTACGGGAAAGAATCGGCTGCAGTGGAGATTCCCGATAAAAATCTCGGTGCCGTTATCGGGGCCGCGCGTTCGGCCGGAGCTGCGGATGCCGGAGATGCCGCTGACCCGACTGCGGCAATGACGGAGGAGGAACGGGTAGAATACGCCCTGGACAATCCAATCGGCTCGCCGCGGCTGGAAGAAATAGCGGGGCCGGAGGAGAAGGTGGTAATTATCACCAGCGACGTTACCCGGCCGATGCCTTCGTATAAAGTGCTGCCTCCGGTAATCGAGCGGCTTTCGAAGGCGGGGGTAACCGACGGAAATATTACAATTGTCTTTGCCTTAGGAAACCACCGGAAGCATACGGAAGAGG
>CAZSGZ010000252.1:0-5404 GCA_964606455.1 uncultured Spirochaetales bacterium | reverse complement strand
AGACTGAAGAGAATACTCGATTCTTTGGTGGTACACGTGGCGGAACGGGGGGCGTTTTCGAAAATCGACATTTCACCGAAAAAATTTCCCGATTGTATTTCACTTATCTCCAGTTTTTTTCCGTCGGGAAGCTGTACTTCTATTGCTATCCTTCCTCTGTCGACGATATACAGTTTGGTACCTTCATCGTTTTGGTGAAAGAGGGTCTCCCCCTTCCGGTATTCCTTCTGCTTCATCATGGAACGGACAACGGGGAATTCATCTTCCGTCAGTTCTGAAAAAATAGCAATCGATTGCAGTGAGGTTTCAGGTGTCATTTGTCCTCCGGAAACAGTATTTTACCGCCTCCCCGGGCGCGGCCGATAAGCGGCAGCTCATGGGCCTGTTCTATAATTTGCGGCGCGGTCCGCCCGTGTTCGGGATACACCGCGATACCGATACTGACAGTCAGGCGGAAATCATTATTTTCTCCGGTAACTTCCGATAAATCGAGTTCCGCGATGGTTCTCTGTAGATTTGCCGTAAACGCCGCCGCGTCTTCCCGGTCCGTCCCGGTAAGGACAAAACCGAATTCATTTCCCATAAACCGTACCAGTCCGTCCTTCGGCTTAATCAGCTTTCTGTATATACCCGCGAGAATACGCAGTGTCTGGTCCCCGGCTTCATGGCCGTACTTGTCGTTGATATATTTAAAGTTGTCCGGTTTTACCATCAGCAGGCTGACCGGCGGGCGTTCGTTTTCAAAAAAACTCTGCAGCTGCTCCTCTAAATAGGTGCGGTTGTACAGACCCGTTAGTTTGTCTCCGTACATCTGTTTCCGCAGTTCCCGTATTACCGGGGAGTTTTCCGATACAAGCTTGTTGGTGCCGCGGATTCTGCCGGCAATAATTGTCAAGAAGGAATGGAGAAGTTCGGCGGAAATTGCCGGGTGCTGGGTTAAAATGTCGTTAAAATTGAATCCTTCCTTCGGAAATTGGAGCAGGGAGGAAGCAGTTTCCGCCCGGGCGTCGGCGTTTCTGCTGCTGTTTTGAAAAAAATCAAGCTCACCGAACAAGTCGCCTTCTATGAATCGGGCTAATTCCAGGGTCTTTTCTTCCTTTGTGCGTCGGGAAATGCTTATTTCACCCCGGTGTACAATGTAGAGCTCCGTTCCGGGGTCCCCTTCGGTAAAAACAACATCTCCCTCCTGAAACTGAAGCAGTTTACTGTAGCCGGCAATAATACTCAGGTCCTTTTTGGAAAGCCGGGAGAATATATCGGTACCGGATAGTATTTCAAGTATATTCGTCATCAATGTATCCCTATTATATATACCGGGTAAGAAATTTCTATAGGGCTGCTTTGCCTTTTTAAAAGATTTACGCTACAATAGCCTAACAGGAGGTGAGCAGTGGAGTACAATATTCATCAGGACAGGTTATGGCTTGAAACAGGTGAAATACTCGGGCAGTATCTTTCTCTCCTCGACAAAGTCGAGACCAATCCGAGGTCGTATGTAATTGTCCCGACACAGATTCCTTTTAACAGCCAGAAGGAAAACTACCGGCAGCAATTTAACGAGGGCCTGAAAAAAGGGTTTGAAGGCGAATTACTCTACAGCAATTACCAAATCAGCCACTGGTATCCCTTTTCCTGGCGCTATAAGGTGAAGGTCCGCTCCGCGCAGGGGGGGGAGCGCCTCTGTTTTCTCTACGGCGATAACGTGCGGCGGCGGCTCCTGTTTGGTGATGTTTCAAAAGAGTCCCTTACCATGATTGAAGAAGTCATTATGACGGAATTCTACCAGCTTCCTCTTGAGGGGATTGAAGAGAATGATTATGCCGACCGGCTTGCCGCCTCGCTGATGGAGCCTTTGGCCGCGAAAACCATAACCATCGATCATCTCCATCGATACAGTGACAATCGGCTTCGTTTCGACCTTGTTTTCGATGACATGCGCTACCGCCTCATTTGTAATGTCAGGGATATCGGAAAAACACAAAAACTGCCCGAAGTAACCATATTTATCGGAGACTGAGGACTTGATTTACTATCTCTTTATATTTAAAATATTATATATAAATATTATTTTATAAAGAGGTAGATATGAAAATAGCAGTTGCAATGAAAAATGAACAGGAGCTGCAGACGGGGCACTTCGGTCAGGCCCTTTTCTACAACATGTATGAAGTGGATGGAAAAGAATACAGTTTCATTGGGAAACGGGAAAATCCTCACTTTGGGAAGCACAAACACGCGAAGGCTGCGGAAATTGAAGAGGTAATCGGGGACTGCAGCGTGTGGATCGGTGTCGAAATGGGAAAGGGATCGGTCCGGCACCTCTGCAGCGCGGGTATCACGCCCTTTGTGGTACAGGCTTCGGACCCGGACAAAGCAGTTAAGGAGTATATACGCTATGCCATGGATTAAGCAGGATGATTGTGTAGGGTGCATGGTTTGTTCCACGGTTTGTCCCGTGGAAGCCATAACACAAACGGAAAATAGAACAGCTGTAATCAATCAGGAACAATGTACCGGCTGCGGTCGGTGTATATCGGCCTGCCCTCCCGGTGCAATACATCCGGATTCGGAAGATCCGGCCTTCGGAGGCGCGGCGAGTACCGCCCGAAAAGGGGCCTTTTCAGGCGGCCCGGGAGTTGAGGGGGGCGTAGCAAACCGCCGGATACTGCCTAATGTCGGGGAAGGGCGAAACCGGGACATTTTTCGGGGCGGCGGACAGGGTCAGGGCCGGGGACCCGGGCAAGGCGGAGGAGCGGGCCGGGGACAGGGCAGGGGGAGAGGACGCGGTTCCGGTCAAAACCGGGGGCGGCGGTCGATTTAAAAAGACCATGGAAGTGAGGTAAACCGGAAATGCCGAAACCGCGCGAACTTGTCCACACCTATTCAATTATCGCCGTGGATAGAGATGCGGGCTTTATCGGGGGGGCCGTGCAGTCCCACTATTTTTCCGTCGGGTCCGTGGTGCTGTGGGGAGAGGCCGGGACCGGAATGGTGGCGACACAGTCTTTGGTGAACCCGGCTTTCGGACCCGAAGGGCTGGAGCTGCTTCGAGGCGGGACGGTCCCGGAGGAGGCAGTAAGGAAAATGCGGCACTCCGATTACGCTATTGACAACCGGCAGTTTGCTCTAATCGACACGGCGGGGAGGACCGCGGCGTTTACCGGCGGGAAGTGCATTCCTTATGCCGGGCACGTAAGCGCCGGCAGTGGAAATACAGCCAGCGATCAGGATACCGGACTGTCCTATTCCGCCCAGGCAAATATGATGCTCAATCCCGGGGTGCCTGAAGCAATGGCGGCCGCGTTTGCCGCGGCGGATAATGGCGGCAGCACGGCGGAGCGGTGGCTATTTGCCCGCCGCCTTATCGCCGCCCTGGAAGCCGCGGAGAAGGCCGGCGGCGATATCCGGGGCCGGCAGTCGGCGCATATCATGATTCTGCCGCTTGAAAAAACAGCGGAACCCTGGAGAGAACGGCTGATGGATCTGCGGGTGGAGGACCACCCGGATCCGGTGAAGGAGCTCAGCCGGCTGGTCCGGATTGACCGTGCCTATGCCTACAGCGACGCGGGGGACAAGGCCATGGAGCGGGGAGAGGTGGACGAAGCGCTTGCTGCATTCAGCCGGGCGGAGGAACTGCATCCGGACGAAATCGAGCTGGTTTACTGGCACGCCGTCGCTTTAGCCGATGCGGGGAGAATGGAAGAGGCCCGCCCGGTATTTCAGCGGGTGTATTCCGTGGACCCGAATTGGCGCGAGCTGACGAGGAGGCTCCCGGAAGCGGGGCTTATCAGTTTCGATCCTGCGGATGTTGGCTAAACGGCTGCTGTCCGGTTTTTCGCGGGGCCTGAAAGAGAATTTCTTCCCGTATACCCATTACTCCGGCCGCGTATCGGGCAATTGTTTGATTAAGCCAGTTCGGCTGGTGGGCGTCGGAACTGAGAACGAAGCGGCGTATTCCGGCGTACGGCTGCAGGAGTTCCCGCCAGCGGTGGCGCCAAATGTAGCGGTTATTGATCTCGATAACGCATTCGGGAGCAGTTTTATCGATGTCGGTCCCGAGTGCGAACGGATGGGCGATGATAACGGGTTTTCCGGACGTCAGCAGCCGGTCCGCGCCGGCGTAATCCCGCTTTCTGTCCCGGCAGTGATATACATAGTAATCGAAGGGATAGGTAAGGGCTTCGGAGACCCATTCTTCGCCGTTGACCTCCGTTCCGAGTAAAAAACCGAAACCCCGGACCTCTTTCTCGTACCGGTGGAAGATGCTGCCGGTAAGATAATCGAAATGGTCGCTCATCCCGCGTATCTTCGCATGACCGATTTCCGCGATAAAGGGGATGGTTTGTTCCGGTACGACTGCGGTGTCTCCCGTCGACCAGACTGAGTGAATATGAAGGTCCTGATTGAGCAAAATAGATTCCCGCCTTGTTGAAGTATGATAAAGCATAAAGGAAACCCTTTCATTGTTCAAGTTGAATGGTATATAATCGGCGGTTATGAAAGACTGGAACGGCAAAGTAGTATGGATTATCGGAGCGAGCTCCGGCATCGGGAAGGCTTTCGCGGAGTGCCTGTACCGCCGGGGGGCCGCTGTTATCGGTTCATGTCCGCAGGGAGAGCCCATGGAGGAGGTGTGGAACGGCCTTGACGCGGATCCTGACCGGCATCACACCCTTTACCTGGACATGAGTGACACTGCTTCACTGCAAAACGCGGCGGAGCAGGCCGCGGGGCATTTCGGACGGGTGGACATGCTGATTAATAATGCCGGTGTAAGCCAGCGTGCCCTTCTTGCCGAGATGAAACCGGAAATAATCGAAAAACTGCTGAAAATAAACCTCCTCGGCCATATACTCATTACCCGGTATGTCCTGCCCGGTATGATAGAACGGAAAAGCGGCATTATCCTGGGGACCTCGAGTATAACCGGAAAATTCGGCAGTCCCCTCCGAACGGTGTACAGTGCGGCGAAGCACGGGCTGATCGGGTTTTACGACAGCCTTCGGGCTGAAGTGTGGAAGGACAATATTCAGGTAACCGTCGGTATTCCCGGTTTTGTCCGTACCGACATATCCCGCCATGCCCTGACCGGCAGCGGGCAGGCGCAGAACAAAATGGATAAAAATCAGGCAAAGGGAATTGCTCCGGAGGAGTGCGCGGAAAACATTATTCGCGGGGTGGAGCGGGGGAAATGGTGGGTTTACACCGGCCTTGACCTACGGGCCCGCCTTGCCTTGTATCTGCAGGGCAGAGTTCCGGGCCTGTTAGGCAAAATCATTCGCAATACGGACGTAACCTAGGGGACGGCATGAAACAGCGAATGGTGCCGGGAACATGGGGAAAACTGCAGCCGAGGCTTGCAACGGCGGCAAAATCTAAGGTATAAATAATGAAGAAGGAGAGC
>CAZSGZ010000251.1:0-5413 GCA_964606455.1 uncultured Spirochaetales bacterium | reverse complement strand
CAATATGCCCGTGCTTGAAAAAAGAGGGGCAGTCCCGAACCGTCGTCTATATCCGGCGGATATTTCTCGAGAACGGAAAACGTGGTGCAGTAATTTCCAATACGGTGCATAATCGCGGCCTATCACCAACGCGAGCGCCATAACCGCGTGCTGAAAGTATCCTAGGGCAATTTCGGCGGCAACGGGGTCTTTCCGCTTCGCCAGCCGCCAGCGGAAATTGTATTCCCCGTAATGGGCAATGTCGAAGCAGAGCTGTGCCATTCTTAGCAGCCAAATATCTTCGGGGTATGTATGGAGCACACCCCGTACATCGGCGAGGATGCCTGCCGGATCATGAAAGACCGCGCCATGTCGGAAAAAATGCAGATGCGACTCCAGGTTCACAAGCCGTTCAGGGCAGCAGACCCAATCGAGGGGCGATTCCGGCAGACGCCGACTGGGAAAGGGATTGCCGAAATAATCTTGTATACCGTGAACTTGGATTGACGGCGTAAAGTGGAACCGGTTCTGAAAACCTCCCCACTCCGAGGGTGCTGCCGCCATTATTTCGGATTGTAAAGACTTATTTGATATGCCTTCTTCGTTCAGTCGGAACACATCAAAACGGGGTCCCCAGCCATGGTCCCGCGAGAGATCATCATCAGCGCCCAATACATCCGAGCCGCTGAAAAGACCGACGCCTATTTGGGTAAAGAGTTCCGGGTATCGGGAGGCCATCCACGGCTCTCCCCACCTGCTCCAATAGTCCTTCGCTACATCCAGTCCGCATTGTTTCAATTCTCCGTCACCTCCCAATGTCCGCCTTTATCCGGGCCGATGCGTATACCGCTATCCAACGTACAATTATAATCTTTGTTTTTCTGATTGAACAGACAAGACGTTGTCGATGCTGTAATGCCCGCAGCGGGGGAGGGGCAAGCCCGAAAATAAACGCGCCCAGCACGACTCGAACGTGCGACCTACGGCTTAGAAGGCCGTTGCTCTATCCAGCTGAGCTATGGGCGCCGGATATCGGGATGAGAGGACTTGGTCTCCGGTCATCGACGTCGTGTCAATTCCCGCCGACCCGCTTCCGCACCCTGTCGCGGACATCCTGCCCGCTTTTCCTCGCACTTGCTCGGCGGGTGCTCAGTTTCAAGTCCGTTTCAACTGAATCGGTATGCATCATCCCCAAGCATAGTGTGATTCGGGATGAGAGGACTTGAACCTCCGATCTCCTGCTCCCAAAGCAGGCGCCTTAGCCACTAGGCTACATCCCGTGTGAATGAATGGAAAGTATACAAATCACCCCGGGTCTGGTCAAGTATGGTCCGAGGGCACGCCTGCTTAGACGAGCAGACTCAATGTGTTTGAAAAGAGAGCGCTCTCTGCTATACTGGAAAAGATGATACAGCATACTTCTCGTAATCTGCAAGCCGCCGAAAAATTGGAAATCCTGGTGGTGGTGGACAACTATGCCGACACCATGCTCGAGCCGGCGCCGGGAGTGGTCCGGCAGCCGATGGGAATTGACGGGAAATTACCGTCCGACACACTTCTTGCGGAACACGGCCTGTGCCTGCTGTTGTCCGCGGAGGCGGCGGGCAGGCGGGCGCGTGTTCTGCTGGATGCGGGATACAGCCCGGTGGCGGCCCCCCGGAACCTTCGGCAGATGGGAGTTACAGGCGGAGACATTGACGCGATTGTTGTAAGCCACGGACATGAGGACCACGTTGGCGCTCTCGAAGAGCTTTGGGCGTGGGCGGGAAAGCCGCCGGTGTATCTGCACCCGAAGGCTTTCGCCTATCCCCGATACTACAAGGCGGATAACGGCCTGCTGTACGAATCGCCTCGGATGCTCGAGCGCGAAGTCCTTCTCGACAAGGGAATGGACCTCCGAGAGAACACCGGACCCGTTGTAATCGGAAAGGAGCTGTTTCTTCTTACCGGGGAAATACCCCGGCGGACAAACTTTGAGCACGGCCTTCCCGGGTCGCTGATGGTGGAAGACGGCAGAGAAATCCCGGATACGGTGCCGGATGACCAGGCGGTGGTAGTAGACCTCGCGGGACATGGGCTTGCCGTAGTATCGGGCTGCGCCCACGCGGGCATTGTCAATTCTATTTTGTATGCCAGGGAACTAACGGGAGGAAAGCCGGTGTATGCCGTTGCGGGCGGTTTTCATCTAAGCGGAGAGCCTTTCCGCCCGGCCCTTCAGCCGACTTTGCAGGCACTGCAAAGAGAAAAACCGACGTTTGCGGCCCCGATGCATTGTACGGGGATTGAAGCGAAAGACCTGTTCCGCCGGGAATTAGGGCCCGTCTATGCCGAGAGTTCGGTGGGAACACGGTTTGTGCTCCCCCGCTAGGCGTACGTGTCTACCTCGTGCTCCTCGTATTCTTCAGGGGGTTCTTCGTTCGTTTCTTCCGGTGCTTCCTCCGGGGGCGGTTCTTCCGGTTCGCGGGGTTCTTCACTCGGAGGAGGCGGTGCCGGTTCTAAAGGAATAATTTCCATATTCTATTCCTCCTTCTCCTATTAATATACCACTATATTAGAAATATGTCAAATTTATCTAAAAACGCTTGGAACAATACACAATTTTTGGTAGTATAGCTACATTCATCATGAAACGGACCGTGCTGTTTATTTTATTTATTGTTCATCTCTTGTTAGTCGCATCCGTTATCGGGGGGCTCACGCTCGCGGCACTGAATGTGATAAGCGGATTGCCCCGTAGCGTACTGCTGGGAGGCTCCGTTTTTCTCCTGGGGGCGGCGCTTATCGGCGTTATCTATAAACGATATCTGCAGGGGACCGATGAGCTGCTGAAGCGGGAGAGAAAGCTTTTCGAAACCGGACCGGTGGTGGTGTGTAAATGGAAAGCGGATGAAGCAGGCCCCGTGTCGTATATGTCCCCGAATATCAGTATGTTCGGCTATACCGCCGAGGATTTTACCGAAGGAAGGGTGAATTTTCCCGCTATAATCCATCCGGAAGACCGCGGAGGACTTCTCGATGCGGTCCGTTCCCTGGACGGGCCCGGCGAGGAGTACGTCGAGGCCGATTGCAGGATTTTCAAAGCCGGCGGTGAACCGGTATGGGCCCTCGTATCGGTAAGTCTGGTACGGGATGAGAAAGGACGGGGGTTTTCTTACGAGGCCTTCCTCATAGACATAAATGACCGGAAACTGCTGGAGGAAACCGAACACGCGCACCTCGGGGAGATGGAACGTATTAACGGCGAATTAGCCCGTATTGCCGAGGAAAACCAGCGGCAGGACTGGCTGAAAACGGGGCTCTCAAAGCTGATACCGGAACTGCAGGGGCATGATCATATTGAAACCCTGGTTCAAACGGTCCTCTCTTATATAGTGGAATATGCGGATGCTCGTCTCGGCCTCCTCTATCTGCCGGATGCTGAGCTGGAGTTGTCCCCCGCCGCTTGTTACGGATGTTCCCCGGACATACGGAAAACGCTTTCCTTTGCTGTTGGTGACGGTATGGTCGGCATGACTGCAAAAGAACGGAAACCGCGTATCCTGCAGGGACTGACGGAGCATCATGTAACCCTCCATTCGGGGATAGGGGATGTGGTCCCCCGGACGGTCTATTGCGCGCCCCTTCTATTCGAGGAAGAACTGGTGGGGGTTGTCGAGGTGGCTTCCTTGAACAATATGTCCGAACTTCAGCAGCAGTTTATAGACCGGGCCGCTCGCAGCGCCGCGGCTTCCATCCATTTTGGCAAAATCCGTCACCAACAGAAGGAACTTCTCCTGCAGACGCAGCGCCAAGCCAGGCGGCTCCAGAACCAGCAGGTGGAACTGCAGAAGGCGAATAAGGCGCTTCAAACATCTGAATCGGAACTTGAAGAACAGAAAGAGGAATTAAAGCAGCTGAACGAAGAGCTGCAGATGCAGCAGGAGGAGCTGCGGGTGGCAAATGAAGAGCTGGAGGAAAAGGCCCGTATGCTTACGGAGCAGCGTGACAGCATCCTCGCGCAGAAGGAACATTTGGAAATTACCAGAAAAGAACTGGAACAGACAAGCAAATATAAATCTGATTTCCTTGCTAACATGTCCCATGAACTGCGGACGCCGTTAAACAGTATGCTTATTTTATCGCAGGTACTTGGAGCGAATGAAGACGGAAACCTGACGGAGAAGCAGGTGCGGGCAGCGCTTACAATCAGGAAAGCAGGAACTGAACTTCTCACCTTAATTAATGATGTTCTCGATATTGCAAAGGTGGAAGCGGGAAAATTGAGTATTACCCCGGAGAAAGTGGATATTGATGACCTCATCTCGAGGCTGGAAGCGAAGTTCGAACCGCAGGCTGAAGAGAAAGGGATAACGTTTTCAGCGGATTTTTCCGAAGGGTTGAATGATACTCCCTTTATAAGTGACGCGCATCGGGTGGAACAGATATTAAACAACCTCCTGTCGAATGCCGTGAAGTTTACCGAAACGGGGGGAGTGTCTCTCCTCGTCGATGCTGCCGGGACCGATGGAAGTACCCTGTTCAAATTTACCGTTACGGACACGGGGAAGGGAGTCCCCGAGAACCAGCGGCATGTCATTTTCGAAGCGTTTCATCAGGCAGACCGCTCGGCGGACCGTGACCGCGGCGGGACCGGATTGGGCTTATCAATTTCGCGGGAGTTGGCGGAACGGCTAGGCGGAGAACTTTGTCTCGAAGAAAGCGGTCCCGGCGGGAGTCGGTTCGTGCTGTCTTTGCCCGCGGAAGTTCCGGGGACTGAGGAAAGCTCGTTCCCGCAGGCCGTGCCGGAGCCTGAACCGGAACCGAATAATGCCGGTGATCGGAAAACCGAAGGCGGCAGGGTTTTGCTGATAATTGAGGACGACAAGGATTTCGCCGCAAGCTTAGGCGATATGGCCCGTGACCGAGGGTTTACCTGTCTGATGGCGGAGGACGCGCGGTCGGGAATCGCGGCGGCCGTTAAAGAATTGCCGGACGCGATTATTCTCGATATCCGGCTGCCCGACGAAGACGGGTTTGTCGTCATGGAAACCTTGAAAGACAATCCCGATACGCGGCACATTCCGGTCCATTTTATTTCCGCCGGTGATACGGTGATGGACGCGATGCGGATGGGGGCCATCGGATATTTAAAGAAACCTGTTTCATTGGAAGGCCTCAGCGGCGCCTTCCAGCGGATTGAAAAATTCATCAGTAAATCCAAACGCTGCCTCCTTGTTGTCGAGGATGACGATAAATTACGGGAGAGTGTGCTGCAGCTGTTAGACGGCCGGGATGTTGAGACCATCGGCGCGTCTACGGGAAGGGAGGCGCTGGAAAAACTTTCTCTCGGCAAGTGTGACTGCATGGTCCTCGATATCGGTCTGCCCGATATGGACGGGTTTCAGCTCTTGGAGGAAATCCGCCGGGACGGCTCTATTGCGCAGGTGCCGATTAT
>CAZSGZ010000250.1:0-5418 GCA_964606455.1 uncultured Spirochaetales bacterium | reverse complement strand
GGAAATGCTTCATGGAGAAAAAACGGATACTTACCGGCGACAGGCCGACGGGGAAACTGCACCTCGGACATTACGTCGGTTCCCTTGTCAACCGTGTACGGTTACAGGACAAATACCAATGCTTCTTTATTATTGCCGATTTACACACCCTAACCACCCTGCCGGGGAAAGAAAATATCGACGGTCTTGCGGGAAATGTACGGGAAATGGTCCTCGATTATCTCGCCTGCGGCATTGACCCCTCGAAATCCGTTATTTATCTGCAGTCGGCTGTCCATGAAGTATATGAAATGAACCTCTTTTTTGAGATGCTCGTTACCGTGCCCAGGCTGCAGCGTCTTCCGAGCCTGAAGGACATGGCGAAAAATGCCAATCTCGCGGAAATGCCCTTCGGCCTCCTCGGCTATCCGGTGCTGCAGGCTGCTGACATTCTCATGCCCCGGGCGCATCTGGTGCCGGTAGGGAAGGACAACGAGGCGCATGTGGAGATGACCCGGGAAATAGCGCGCCGTTTCAACACCATGTACGGAGAGGTGTTTCCCCTTCCGGATGTTCTCGTGGGGGAAGTGCCGACCCTGGTAGGGACCGACGGCAGCGCGAAGATGTCGAAGTCTTTAGGGAACGCCATCCTTCTTTCCGATGACGCGAAGGCTGTCCGGACTAAGGTGTTCAGCATGTACACCGATCCGAACCGGATACGGGCGGACGTGCCGGGAAAGGTGGAAGGGAATCCGGTGTTTATCTATCACGAAATATTCAATACCGACAAGGCCGAAGTCGAAGACTTGAAAGATCGTTACCGCACCGGCAGCGTGGGGGACGTGGAGGTAAAGGAAAAACTGCAGAAAGCGGTAAATGCCTTTCTCGATCCTATCCGGGACAAGCGTCAGGAATTCGCGGAACGGAAGGGCTTTGTGGACGAGGTGGTGTATGACGGAACGCTGCGGATGCGGGAAGTTGCCCGGGAAACGCTGAAGGCCATGAAAAAAAGCATGGGCATCGGCGCGGTGTGGAACAGAATCAGCCGGAAAGCGGAAGAGGCGAAAAAAAAACACGGCGGATAGCCGGCAGTGCTTATCCGCTTAACGTCCCGATAATATGCCGGCTTGTTTCGAGAAGCTTGTTGGAGGCAATCCGGATAAAGCGGGAAAAATTTTTCGGTACTTCTCCGTCTACCTGGTCTGAGATTATTTTATACGAAAGAAAGGGGACCTCCTGCAGCTGCGCCACGAAGGCGGCGCTTGCCGATTCCATGTCCGCTGCGTCTCCCCGCAAGTCGGTACGGAGGTATTCCCGCTGCTGTTTATCCACGCGGGTAAGAAAGGTGTCCCCCGTTAGTATTCTTCCCACGTGTATTGACGACTCGGAGGGAGTGTAGGTAAGGGCAATTTCACGAAGTCCCGCGTCGGTTTGAATAATTCTGTGCTTTGTGTAGGGGACCTGGCCCCGCTGGAAAGAAAAGGGGGTGGCATCGATGTCCCACTGGGCTAAGTCTCGTGCAATAATCATATCGCCTATTTGGTAGGTGGGATTTATTGCTCCCGCGATCCCGATAAACAGACAGGCTTCGCAGCTGTTTTCGGACAGGAGTTTCTGCACCGCCGCCGCGGTAAGGACTTTGCCCACACCGGTAACGGCGAACAAGACATCCGAACCTTCAAAGGAAGCGCGGCAGATCCTGATGTCCTTCCACTTTTCCTGGCCGGTAATCGAGGACTCCCGGAGAAGAGATTTAAGTTCCATTTCCATCGCGGCAAATACAGCTATCATAAATACGCCTTATTTATTAATATATCCCGAAATCATGAAAAGAAATGAATTCAGGGACATAATATATTCATATTATTCAACGGCCAAACGAAAGTTCCCCTTCCGGGAGACCCGCGACCCCTATCGGATACTGGTATCGGAAATTATGCTTCAGCAAACCCAGACCGCCCGGGTTGTACCGAAGTATGAAGAATTTATCCGCCGGTATCCTGATTTTGAAAGCCTTATGAAGGCGGAACTCGGCCCCCTCCTTACTTTGTGGAAGGGGCTCGGCTACAACCGCCGGGCAAAGAACCTCCGGGAAACCGCCGCCATTGTCGTTACACGGTACAAGGGGGAACTGCCGAAGGATCCCGCCGTCCTGCGGACATTTCCCGGCATCGGTCCCGCTACCGCCGCCTCGACCGCGGCTTTCGCCTATAATATACCAACAGTTTTTGTAGAAGTGAATATCCGGCGCGTATATATCCACTTTTTTTTCCCGGACAGGAATGAAGTCGCCGACAGTGAGATACTGCCCTATGTGGAATACACCTTAGACAGGAAGGGACCCAGGGAGTGGTACTACGCCCTCATGGACTACGGCGCGATGCTGAAAACCCTCTACCCGGACCTTGCAAAAAAGAGCAGCCATTATACGAAGCAGAAACCCTTTGAAGGATCGAACCGGCAAATGCGGGGAAAAATACTCAAAATGGCGGCGGAGAACAGGGAAATAACGGTGCCCGGACTTGCCGTTTCTTTTGAGTGTGCCGAGGGGCCGGTGGAAAAGGCCTTAGAAGAGCTGCGGGGGGAAGGCTTCTTGCGGAAAAAGGGAGAAGTTTATACAATTTCACAATAAAAGAAGGAGACACTTCGAGATGATACGGATGAACGAACATTACGGAAAACTGCAGTCCTCGTATTTGTTTTCAACTATTTCAAAAAAAGTGAATGAATATCAGGAACAGCACCCGGACAGGGACATAATAAAATTGGGCATCGGTGATGTTACACAGGGACTTCCGGAGGCGTGCATCCGGGCATTTCGCTCGGCGGTGGATGAAATGGCCTCGGCGGACACCTTCCGCGGCTACGGGCCGGAGCAGGGGTACGGCTTCCTTCGGTCGAAAATTGCCGAAAACGACTTTGCCTCCCGGGGCTGCGGCATATCCGCGGATGAAATATTTGTAAGCGACGGCGCGAAATGCGACACCGCTAATATCCAGGAGCTTTTCGCGGCGGACACGGTTGTCGCGGTGCCGGATCCGGTGTATCCGGTCTATGTGGATACGAATGTAATGGCCGGACGGACCGGGGCCTACGCCGGCGGGAGGTATGAGGGGATTGTGTATCTTGAATCGACAAAGGAGAACGGATACCTGCCGGACCTGCCGAAGGACAAGGCGGACCTCATCTATCTCTGCTTTCCGAACAATCCGACCGGGGCCCACTGCACCCATGAGTATTTGGCTTCCTGGGTACGCTACGCGGCGGAGAACAAGGCCCTCATTATCTACGACGCGGCATATACCGCGTTTATACGGGACGAGTCCCTCCCGCAGTCGATATTCGAAGTCGACGGGGCGGAAGAAGTGGCGGTTGAGTTTCGGAGCTTTTCGAAAACGGCCGGTTTTACCGGCACCCGCTGCGCCTACACGGTGGTACCGGAAAAAGCGGCGGTGTACGATGCCGCCGGAAAAAAACAGCCCCTGCATCCGCTTTGGAACCGGCGGCAGTCGACAAAGTTCAACGGTGTTTCCTATCCCGTGCAGCGGGCTGCCGAGGCAGTGTATTCCGCCGCCGGCCGGAAACAGGTGCGGCAGCTTGCCGACTATTATTTGGAAAACGCGCGGCTTGTCCGTGAAAAATTCATGGGCCTCGGTTTTTCCTGCACCGGCGGGGTCAATTCTCCCTATATCTGGATATATACGGGAAAAGATTCACGGGCCTTTTTCGATGAACTCCTCGAGAAGGCCGGTGTCGTATGTACTCCCGGGGACGGTTTCGGCAAGTGCGGAGAAGGACATATCAGGATAAGTGCTTTCAACGGCAGAGAACATGTTGCGGCGGCACTGGAGAAGATAGAACATGCCCTGTCGTAAGGCTTTTTCAGGGTTGACAAAAAATTACAATTGTTCCTACGATACCTGTACTACATCCGAGAGGAGCAATGTGTGACAAAAGAGCGGCTTCAGAAACTCTCACTCCCCTCTCTGCTCCGAATTGCTGCAAATGAAGGAATTAAGGAAGCAAAGGAATTACCGAGGGAAGAACTGATGGAACTCATCCTGGAAGCGATGGCGGAGGAACGTCTCGAACGGGAGCAGTCCAACAATGAAGCGGTCCGGATTGGAGAAAAGAAATACGATATTATCCAGGATGAGGAGCTGGAAGCGCAGGAGAAAAGGACCTACTGTATTCCGGAGAGATATCCGGAAACACAGATACACCTGCTCCTCCGGGACCCGTTTTGGGCCTTTGCCTACTGGGAAATAAAGGATTCGGACATTATCGACTTAAAAAAGAAACGGCTTCGGGGACTGGTACTGCGGGTGCATATGGTCAAACCTTCCGATTCCTACGATATTCCGGTAAAAATAAGCGACTCGAAATGGTATATCAATTTACCTGAAAGCGGGCGGGAATATTACATCGAGCTGGTGGGAAGGCTGAATGGTTTTGAAAAAATCCTGTGCACCTCGAATAGGGTGCAGAGTCCGAAAAAAACGATCATCGAAAGTTTTTCCGAGGAAAAGATATCGGAGGTTTCCGATTCGACCCTGGTCCTGACGGGAATTCTCGGTTTGGAAGACCCCTCGGGAAGCGAGCAGATCCCGCAGCGGATTATCCAATTTATCAACGCGAATAATTTTAATTTCAAGTCCTGAAAGGAACTAGTTACATGGAAAAAGGTTATCTGGCCCTGATACTGCATGCCCATCTTCCCTTTGTAAGACATCCCGAATACGAACGGTTTTTAGAGGAAAATTGGCTGTATGAGGCAATTTCAGAAACATACCTCCCTCTCCTGCGGGTTTTCAACAGGCTCGCGCGGGAGGGAATCCCCTACCGAATTACCATGTCCATTTCACCGACCCTCGCTTCGATGCTGCGGGACGAACTTCTGCAGGAACGGTACATTAAACATGTAGAACGCCTGATTGATTTGGGAAACAAAGAACTTGTCCGAACGGAAGGAAAGCCGGAATATGCCCCGGCTTTCATGTACAAGGAGCTGTTTGAGCGCAATTTTGTCGATTTTACCAGTAAATATAGAAGGAACATTCTCAAAGGATTTAAAGAACTGCAGCGCAGCGGGCATCTCGATCTCATAACCACCGCCGCGACCCACTCCTATCTTCCTCTGTATCAGGAGTATCCTGAAAACAACAATATGCAGATCCAGACCGCCGTTATTAACCACGGCCGGATTCTAGGGGCCGCACCGAAGGGCCTGTGGGTACCGGAGTGCGGCTATTATCCGGGGCTGGAAAAATATGTCAAGGTAAACAATCTGCCTTACTTCATATCCGCCGCCCACGGTGTGCTGTTAGCGGAGGAAAAGCCGAAATACGGGGTTTACGCTCCCATTACCTGTTCCAACGGTGTTGCAGCGTTTGCCAGGGACTTAGCTTCCTCCCATGCGGTATGGTCTTCCGAAGAGGG
>CAZSGZ010000249.1:0-5427 GCA_964606455.1 uncultured Spirochaetales bacterium | reverse complement strand
GAAAGCGCCGCCTAAGCGGCGGACATCGACCTCCACGTTGTGCATATCCACCCCTAAAATCCGTGCCGCCGTCTTTTGCACGTGGGTCGGGTTCTGGGTGGCCGATGTAATGTATACCTTCCCGTTTTCACCGGGAACCGCTACAGCTCCCTGTGTTTCCAAATAGAGATGCTCCTGTCCGCCGGAATCGAACCTGCCCGATACAACGGTATCGCAGCGTTCCCAGGCGGCATCGACATTACCCCGGCTGAAGGTCCGCACGGTGCCGATAATCCGATTTTCCTTAAACGCTTTCCGCGGGTCGAGGACCGGCGTACACGCCTCGATTTCGGCGGTAACCAAGGCCGCCGCGCGTTTCGCCTGTGCTTCGGTAATACCTACCACTAACGCAATAGGCTGTCCGACAAAATCGACCGATTCGTAGGCCCACATCTGCTCGTCCGGGATAATCCCGCCGATTTGGTTTTCCCCGGGAATGTCCTCGGCGGTAAAAACGGCGATAATGCCCTCCTGCTTTGCCGCCTCTTCGGTACTGATGGAATGGATCCTTCCGCATGCAAGGGGAGACGGAACTACCGCGCCGTACAGGGTGCCTTCCGGTATCGGAATGTCCTGAATATACCGGGATTCCCCCCGGACATGAGAAAGCGCGTCCGTCCCGAATTCCGGTGTTTTCATACAAGGCCTCCGCCGGCAAAAATATCGGGGAACAGAGTAATGAAATGAGCAAACAGCAGCTGCCTGAGAAGGAGCCGCTTATACCGCTCCGATCCCCGTACGTCGCTGATAGGGCTAATCTCCCCGTCCGCCCGCGCCGCCGCCTCCCGGATGATTTCCGCGGACAGCTCCTTTCCCCTGCAAAACTCCGCGGTTTCCGCTAAAAAGAGGGGTACCGGCGCCACGCCGCCGGCGGCGAGGCCGATCTCCGTTATTAGCAGCGAGTTTCCCTGCTCTTCCGTGGTAATTTTCACCGCCGAATTGACACTTGCAATATCGAGGTGCCGTCTCCGGGACACTTTTTCGAAATTGACCCGGGTGTTCCCGCCGGGAACGGCAAATTCAACGTACTCGAGTTCCTCACCGGGCTGCAGATCGAGTGTCTTATAACGTATAAAAAAATTCCTAAGCGGTATACGCCGCCGGTCACCGCCGACGCTCCGTATACCGGCTTCGGCGCCGAGGCTGAGAAAAAACACGGAAAGGTCCCCGATCGGAGAGGCATTCACAATATTTCCGCCTACAGTCGCCCGCTGCCGGATTTGTTTCGATGCAATCAAATGCATGTAGCGGGAAAAATCGGGAAATATTTCATGGAGGACCGGGTCGTCTTTCAGTTCCTCCATCGATGTTCCGGCGCCGATCCGTACCCGGCCGTCCCCGCGGACGGTCCCCCGGAGCCCCGCTTTACGGGAGACAAAACTAACCTCTGCCTCCGCAAGGGCTTCCGGCTTCTGCACATACAAATCGGTACCTCCGGCAACAAGGACCCGCCGTTCCGCGCCGCCCGCCTCTTCCGCCGGCTGCACCGCGGTATCTCCGCTAAGCCCGCGCAAACGCCGCGGTATCTCCCTGAAATAGGAGGGAACAATCCCCTCTTCGATAAGCACGCCGAGGCGGTCCTTCGAGCCGTCGAGTTTCGGCCCGTACTCTTTCACCAGCCCGCGGATGCAGCGGAGGATAGACCCGTAGCCCGTGCATCTGCATACATTTCCCGAAACCGCCTCCAGCCCTCTTTCTTCACTCAAGGGCATGTTCCGCAGCAGAAAACAGGTAAGGGAGATAACAAATCCGGGTGTACAAAAGCCGCACTGCGTCGCCCCCTCCCGGACAAACATCTCCTGCACCGGAGTAACGGGAATGTCCGACATTGTCGACTCCATCTCCGGATTCAGTCCTTCGATACTGACGATGTGTTTTCCCTCCATGTCTCCTAAAGGCAGCAAACAGGAAGTCACGGCGTTATAGATAACGGCCTGCCCGGCGTTATCGAGGCTTCCCGCGAGGATGGTACAGGACCCGCAGTCCCCTTCGCGGCACGCGGCTTTTGTTCCCGTTAAATGTTCGTGTTCCCTCAGAAAATCTAAAACCGCCGTTCCCGGCGGCGCATCGGTTATGATTTTTTTATTATTACAGATAAAGGCTGTTGAATGTTTCATTACGATATATTGTAGTACCTTTAGCCGGCGGACGCAACAAAAATCCCCCTTCGGCAGCTGCCGCTACACCGCTTCGCCGCCGACCCATTCGGGATCGACTAACAGTACCAGTTCTTCCGACCCTTTCCGCCGCGCAATTTCTCCGTGGAAATGCCCGCCGAACCCCTCCAGCAGTCCCGCCACGTCCTTCTCCGCGTTTAGGTCGATATTTTCAACGGCTTCCACTCTGTCCACGGCAAGGGCAAAAGAGTTATTCGCAAGCTCCACGATAATTGCAATTTCCCGCTGGGTATCGCGGAGGATCTCTTTCATGTTTTCGAACAATTCCATCATCAGGGCCAGCTCCCCTTCTTTTCTTGCCCGGATAATATGCAGGGCCTCATCCTTCTGCCCCCGGCCGGTAAGGTCAAGGACTTCAGCGGCAGTTGAGTGGATGGCTTTATGGGGTTTATCGAACTTCTTCAACTCCATTTGGACCATGGAATCGTCACTTTGAAAAGAATCGTACCATCTTCCGAATTTACACTTATGGGGGTCCAATTCGAGTTCGAATTTCCGTTCCTCCCGGACACTGGATTCAAGCTCTTCCAGCCAGTGTTCGTGTTCCTGTTTCCGCTTATCAAGATTGTCGGTAAGGTCCTTCATTTCCTGATAGTGCGAACTCATTCCAAGGCGGAGGCGCAGGTCAACCAGCTGATGTACCTTCCCCCGAATATTGATAACTCCCCGGACATACTCCGGTGCATCGGGGATAAACGTCGTTTCGGGAACCACGAGCATTTCCTGGATCTGTCCGGTCGAAACAGCAAACAGACGGCCTTTTACCGAAAACAGGAGATACGGCAGTTCCAGCTCTTCATCATCTTCCAATAATTCGTCATCTTCCATGCTTTCCATGATACCCTAGGACAAGTACGCCGTCAATTGGAAAGAGTTTCCGCTCCCACGCTGATTGAAATTGTTTACTTCTTCAACAGCCTTTGGGCGGCGCAGTCTGTTATCGAATTAATCAGGCGCTGATGGTCCCAGCCGTAGGCCGCCGCTTCAATGCAGAGATCGCTGTACTCCGGATTTAACCCGGGCAGGGGATTTATTTCCAGAATGTACGGCTCCTCCGTTTCTCTTTCCACCCGGAAATCGACACGGGCAACGTCTCGGCAGCCGGTAACCCGGAAGACCGCGGCGGTCAAGCGGAATAAACGCTCCTTCAGCGCCTCTCCGATTTTCGCGGGACAGGTGTAGTAAAAATTATGTACAAGCTCCACTTTCACATTGTTCGTATAAATGCCGCCTTCCGCCGGGTCGTACTTTTCCACGTCTATTTCCATCGGCGGGAAAAAGATCAGCTCTCCGGGAAGCACCGCCGGGGCGGTCCGGTCGTTGAGCCTTCTTGCCGTCGGAGCCGTTAGATTACCCAAAACGCCCACGGTAATTTCCCGTCCGGCAATAAACCGCTCGCACAGCACCGGCTGCCGGTATTTTGACAGCAGCAGCTGCAGTTTCTCCCGCAGGTCTTTCAGGGTATACACTACGCTGCTTCCGGTAATGCCGATACCCGTCCCCTCTCTGCTTGGTTTCACGAACAGCGGAAAGGCAAGTCCCGTTTCATCTCCCAAATCTTCGTTAAGGGGTTCGTCCGCCGAAGAAAACACCTGAAATTCCGGAGTCGGCAGTTCATGATAATGGAGGACCCGTTTTGTCATCGGTTTATCGAGGCAAACCGACAGGGTAAGAACATCGCTTCCCGTATAGGGAAGCCTGAGCATGTCCAGCACCGCCGGTATCTGCGCCTCCCGGCTGACACCGCTGTGCCCCTCGGAAATATTGAAGCACAAATCGGGAGAAAACCGGTCCAGTTTCCCGATGAGATCGAACGGGGGGGTGATATTGGCCTCAAAAAAATCTGCTTTATGGCCCCCTTTTTCGAGGGAATCGATGATATGGCCGATGGTTTCCATGCTGTCCAGATCGTCCCACTGGTCCTTCGACAATTCCCCCCCGGGGGCGTTCTTTTTTAAATTTGCAAGTACCGCGATTTTCATCCTATTCCGCCTTTATACTGCAGCTCGAGATGGTACCCTCCGGATCGGGATACCGAAACACCTTCCGCTCATAATTTGCCAGAAGAAGGGCGTCCCCTTCTCTTCCGAGAATATGGTCTTGCAGAAGGGGGATTTTTCCTCCCCCGCCGGGGGCATCGACAACATACATCGGTACGGCGTATCCCGATGTATAGCCCCGAAGCTCCTCTATCAGCCGCAGCCCCTGTTCCACCGGCGTTCTAAAGTGGGACGCACCGACAACGGGGTCGCACTGATACAGATAGTATGGCCGCACCCGCAGCCGGAGAAGCCCGTGAAAGAGGGCCTTCAGCACCGGCGCGGAATCGTTTACCCCCTTCAGCAGTACCGTCTGGCTTCCCAAAGGTATTCCGGCATCGGCTAAGCGTCTGCAGGCTTCACCCGTTTCTTCCGTCAGTTCCGCCGGGTGAGAAAAATGGAGGCTCATCCAGAGGGGGTGGAACTGTTTCAGCATGTCCGTGAGCTGCCGAGTTATCCGCATCGGCAATACAGCCGGGACCTTCGTCCCGATCCGTATCATTTCAAGGTGCGGTATGGCAGACAGCCGGCAGAGGAGCCACTCCAGTTCATGGTCCTCCAAGGTCAGCGGGTCGCCGCCGGAAAGCAGCACGTCCCGCACCTCGGTATGTCCTTCGATATACCGCAGCGCCTCCTCCCATCGCCCCCGGCGGTGCAGCCCCGCGGAGGGTTTCCCTACAATCCGGGAGCGGGTACAGTACCTGCAGTAGGTCGAACAGAAGTCGGTTACAAGGAACAGGACCCTGTCGGGATAACGGTGGACCAGACCGGGAGCGACTGTATCCGCGTGTTCGCTGAGGGGATCGATCTTGTCCCCGGAAGAGACGCAGAGCTCCTCCCGCCGGGGTATTACCGTTTTCCGCAATTCCTCTCCCCCGGCGGCTGCCAGGACGGAAAGAAAGTAGGGGGTAATGCTAAAGGGGAACATCACGCCGCCGCCGGAAAATATCTCTTCCTCCGCGGGCCCCAGGCTTAGAAACTGCTTCAGCCGCTTCGGCGTGGTTACACGGTTCCGTATCTGCCACCTCCAATCGTTCCACTCATCGGGGCCGGCCTCGGGATACTGTAAACGCCTGAATTCTATTAAACTGTTTTGCACTTTTTATTTTCCTTTTCTGTTTTTACGGTACCGGACATCTTCCACGGTATATACCGCGTTAGGGTTATATTGT
>CAZSGZ010000248.1:0-5445 GCA_964606455.1 uncultured Spirochaetales bacterium | reverse complement strand
GGTGCAAATGCACTTCGAAGAAGCATACACCCCTCCGGAAAACGCAATTACAACCGCTACGGTACAAGAATTTCACGATACACTGGCTGCGACCAGCGGCGGGATAGGAATGACTGTGTACAAAGACGCGGTTGACAGCGGTTTTGAAATACTGCCCGTTCAGCGCCGTGAACGGGGCATGAACCTAACCTTCCGGTTTCTCTTCTCTCCCCCGGCACGTTCCGGGAAATGGGGCGGTATTTCCTATATCATCATCAATACCCTGCTTCTTATCCTGCTGACACTGGTGTTTTCCACGCCCATCGGTATAGCAGCGGCTGTTTACCTCGTTGAGTACGCGAAACAGGGGCGCCTCGTTCGCGTCCTCCGGATGGGGACGGAAACTCTAGCGGGGGTGCCTTCTATCGTGTTCGGCCTGTTCGGACACATTCTCTTTGTCCGGATTTTAGGGATTGGGATCGGATTTATCAGCGCGACCCTTACCGTTACGCTGATGATTCTGCCGACCATCGTCCGAACGACGGAAGAAGCCCTGAAATCGGTGCCGATGTCTTTCCGTGAAGGCAGTCTTGCCTTAGGAGCGACGAAACTGCAAACAATATGGAAGGTCGTCCTTCCGGCCGCAAGTCCGGGAATTCTTACCGGTGTTATACTCGCGGTCGGCCGCGTCGTAGGGGAAACCGCCGTGCTGCTCTACACCCTCGGGTCGAGTTACTCCCTCGTAGACAGTCTCACTTCATCGGCCCGGGTACTGTCGCTGCACCTGTACCTTCTCTTTTCCGAAGCGATATCCTTTGAACGTGCCTTTGCTACCGCTGCCGTTCTTGTTTTTATAATTCTCTTTGTCAATTTTGCAACAACCCGGCTGATAGGCCGGATGAATAAAATGGCTGGAAAATAATCAGGAGAGATACGACATGGACTATAAATTGAAAATAAACGACCTTGATCTTTTTTACGGAGATTTCCAGGCCCTCACCGACGTCAGTCTGGACATTCTGCCTAACAAGGCAACTGCATTAATCGGCCCGTCAGGCTGCGGTAAATCGACGTTTTTACGTACACTGAACAGGATGAACGATCTTATCGATGATGTAACGATTACAGGTACAATTACCTATGAAGGGGTTGATATTTATAAAGAATTTGATGTTATTGAACTGCGAAAAAAAATCGGCATGGTTTTTCAAAAACCAAACCCTTTCCCCATGTCTGTTTTTGACAATGTAGCGTACGGACCGAAAACCCACGGTATAAAAAACAAGGCAAAACTTGAAGAAATTGTCGAGAGGAGCCTGAAACAAGCCGTCCTGTGGGAAGAAATCAAAGACCGGCTGCACAAACCCGCCCTCGGTATATCCGGAGGACAGCAGCAGCGGCTGTGTATTGCCCGTGTACTGGCAGTGGAGCCCGACGTCGTCCTGATGGACGAACCGACATCCGCCCTGGACCCGATTTCTACGTCTCGAATTGAAGACCTGATTGACGAACTGAAAAATAACTATACCATTGTAATCGTGACACACAACATGCAGCAGGCCGGACGTATATCCGACAACACCGCCTTCTTTTTTGAAGGCGTTATAATTGAAAACGGACCGACGGAACAAATTTTTTTTAATCCAAGAGAAAAGAAAACTGAAGACTATATTTCCGGAAGATTCGGATAAGGAGTGAAAAATGGCGATGCGAATTCATTTTAACGAAGCGCTCGATGAACTGGGACAGGACATTGTCCGGATGAGTACCATTGTTGAAGAGTCGATAAACAAGGCCGTTGACGCTTTTGAAACCAAAAACGTAAAAACAGCTGAAGAAGTGATTGAAAATGACAGGAAAATTAATAACCTGCAGCTTACAATCGAGGACAAATGCAATGTCTTGATTGCAACGGAACAGCCGGTAGCGGGTGATCTCCGGCTTATTATTACCGCGATAAAACTTGCCGGCAATTTGGAACGGATCGGGGACCATGCCGTCCATCTCGCGAAAACAACCATACGGCTTTCCGGCCAGCAGTACATCGATAAAGTAACGGGCCTGATACCGAAAATGGCGGACATCGGCCTGAACATGGTACGCGAAGCGGTAAACGCCTTTGTTCAGAAAGATGTTGAAAAGGCAAAAGCCGCGGCGGTGCAGGACCGGCAGATTGACATACTGCACAAAGAAGTGTTTCAAATTCTCATCAACACTATGAAAGAAAGGACCGACACAATTGAACAGGCAACCGACCTGCTGTTTATTAACCGGTTCATGGAACGCCTCGGAGACCACGTGGCCAGCATGTGCGAATGGGTGGTTTTCGCAATGACCGGCGAGCATATCGAGTTGAATTGAGGAGAACATGGCCCACGAAACGATTTTAATTATTGAAGACGAGCGGGACATCGTCGAACTGTTGAGCTACAACCTGGAACAGGAGGGATACACTATCTTTTTTTCCACATCCGGCGAAGAAGCCCTTACCATGGTGCAGCAGAAAAATCCCGATCTCATTCTTCTCGACCTCATGCTGCCGGGTGTCGACGGGCTGGATGTCTGCCGGCACCTGAAACGAAACGAAACGACGCGGAACATTCCGATTATTATGCTTACCGCGAAAAGTGAAGATTCCGATGTCATTACCGGCTTGGAAATGGGCGCCGACGACTACATCCCGAAGCCCTTCAGCCCGAAAGTGCTCATTGCCCGTATACGCAGCGTTCTTCGGCGGCAGATTCCCGGGGACGACACACGCCAGGAACAAATTATAACGCTGCACGACATCTGCATCGATATTTCCAAACATCAAGTCCGGTGCGGAAATGAAGAAATCGAACTTTCCGCCACGGAATTTTCAATTCTTGTTTTTTTGGCCCGGAACCCGGGCTGGGTTTTTTCCCGGAATCAAATCATCGGCGCCGTGAAAGGGGAAGATTATCCCGTTACCGAGCGGTCGGTGGACGTTCAAATCCTCGGATTACGAAAAAAATTAGGTGCAATGGGCAAATACATTCAAACGGTCCGCGGTGTGGGCTACCGCCTGCAGGTGGAATAACAAAAGAGGAATGAAAGGGAAGAGATTTTTTACCTACATCCTTCTCACCCTGCTGATCATCAGCAGTATTGCCGGAATACGTTCTTTCGTTGCGGAAAAAAGACATTTTCAACTGGCCGTTGCTTCCCGAATCGAAACGCTTCGTACCTTCGGAGAATTCATCGCCGCTGACCTACCCCCGGCCGTATTCACTCATTTAGAATCGGCTCAAGAATTTTGCAGTCAATTCACGGAGAGGGATAATCTTCAGGTTTCCCTTCTTACGGTCAAGGGGAATTTCATCGGCGATTCCCGGGAGAGCCCGGTCCATCTCGGCAGCAAAGGAGATTCTTTTGAATTTCAAGATGCTCTCTCCACCGGATTCGGCACTACCCTGAAGTTCAATACATTATTTTCACAACAGGCCGTGTATGTCGATATTGCCGTCTTCGATTCGGACGAAAAACCCGCGGGTGTCCTCGAAATAAATATGCCGATAACACATATTCGCTTGCGTGTCCGTCGGCTTATCGTCCGCGGGTATATAACTACCTTTTTTCTTCTCTGTATTGCCTCTTTTACCGGATATATTCTTATTCGCGGCTTTTACAAACCCATCAACGCGCTGCGTGAGGCCGCATCCTACTATGGGAATGAAAATTTCAGCTTCGATCCCCGGGTGGAAAAACCGGAGGAATTGCGGGTCCTGTCAACAACTATGAAAAGAATGGCAGCCAGTCTCCGGACCCGGATAAACGTTATCGAACGGCAGCGGTGTGAGCTTGAAATGATCCTTTCATCGATGATTGAAGCGCTCATTGTGCTCGATTCGCACCTCGTTATCAGAAAAATCAATAAAATGGGGCTTGCACTGCTGAATATGAAACGGGAAGAGGTTGAAAACCGGAGTTTAATTGAAATTTTTCGAAACTCGGAATTGTATGAATTTGCCACTCAAATCCTGCTCGATTCCGCGCCGCGTGAAACTTCCATCAGCATCTATACCAACGCACCGGCCCTTGTATCGGAAGCAGAGCCCTTCGGCGAAAAAGGTCGACAGGTGTATCTGCAGGTCCACGGGACTTCCATGCAGACAGACCGAGAGAGCGATACCGGCGCGGCTGTTCTGCTTGTGCTGCACGATGTAACGAAGATGAAATCCCTCGAAAACATGCGGCAAGATTTTGTAGCAAATGTCTCCCACGAACTGAAAACGCCGATAACCTCGATTAAAGGATTTGTCGAAACTCTTTTAGGCGGCGCCGTAAAGAATCCCTCAAAATCGGTCCATTTTTTAGAGATTATCGAAAAACATACAACCCGGCTGAACAGTATTATTGACGATCTTTTAAGCCTTTCACGACTCGAACAGTTTGAAAATAACCAACTCGAATTCAAACGCTTTTCACTCTCCAGCATTATCGGCCGTGCCGTTGCCGCGTGCGCTGCGAAAGCAACTCAAAACCGTATTATCGTCAATATCGACGCCCCTGAAGAAATTACCGCCGAAATCAACCCGCAGCTTATAGAACAGGCATTGATAAATTTAATCGATAACGCGGTAAAATACAGCGAAAACGGCAGCTCGATCCATATTACACTGGAAAAGCGGAACAGCAGCATAACCATTTCGATTGTCGATAACGGCTGTGGAATTCCTCCGCATGCTTTAGGCCGTGTTTTCGAACGGTTTTACCGGGTAGACCAGGCTAGGAGCCGAGATCTTGGCGGTACGGGGCTTGGTCTGGCAATTGTCAAACATATCGCCTTTGCCCACAACGGCGAAGCTTTTGTACAGAGTGAATTGGGCAAAGGTTCTACTTTTTCCCTGGTACTTCCCGAAGAACAGCAGCAATTGCACCCTGAGAATTGACCATCAGCCTCCTTCAGAGTATATTGTACATGTCGTGGGGTGGTCGGCGGAAGAAATTCTTCCGCGGGCCTGAGATTACACCCGTTGAACCTGATCCGGATAATGCCGGCGCAGGGATCGAGCACATCCCCACTCCATGAACTACTATTCTCAAAAGGGGTTTTATATGAAAAACCGAACAATGCGTTTAATGATCGGAGCTGCTGTTCTGCTGACCCTGTTTTCCGCCGCCGTCGTATCGGCGGGAGGGAGCCGGGAAGAAGCGGATTTAGTTATCTACACCTACGATTCTTTCGTAGCCGAATGGGGACCCGGTCCGCTGGTAATTCCCATGTTCGAAGAGAAAACGGGATATTCCGTTACCATTATTTCCGCCGGGGACGCAGGACAGATGGTAAGCCGGGCTATTTTGGAGAAAAACGACCCGAAAGCGGACATACTTCTCGGAATTGACAACAATCTCCTGTCAAAAGCACTGGAAAACGGCATCCTCGAACCGTACAGGGCGGAGGGGATGAAGAACGTGCCGGAAAACCTGCGGTTCGATCCGACC
>CAZSGZ010000247.1:0-5448 GCA_964606455.1 uncultured Spirochaetales bacterium | reverse complement strand
GGCCGAAACAGCTTTAGAGATTTTACAGGTGCGGTAGGGACGTTGCGGATTATCATATACCGCGGGACCCGAAACCTGTAAACTGGAAGGTAACACAAATACTAACGATCGTTCGTTTCTAACGCATATGGGGATCGCGGTTTTTGCCAACGAATTTGCTTTCCGTATCAAGCCGGCTGAGGGCACCGTGTCAGGTAACGATTGCAGGCTGCATCAACGGCAGCCCAGCCTTTCACATCAGTAACCAGCTCGGTCCGAACGTGCCCGGGATGTCACCGTTACGGAAACTTTTCCTGGCGGTGAACAAGATGCATCAGCCCTGGTCAACTCATGAGACCTATATTTTTCGCATAGTTCACCGCTTCCGCGGAACTGGTCGCGCCCAATTTCGCGAGAATATTCTGCCGGTGATTGTTGACGGTTACCGCGCTGATTCCCAGGAAATCGGCAATGTCTCTGCTGGGATATCCGTTGGAAACAAACCCTAAAATTTCCAATTCCCTTTTTGTCAACGGTGATTGGGCCGAAGCATCGGAATCGGGGAACAACACCCTCTTTTTCGTGGGAATATGCTCCATATATCTCCGCCCCGGTATCGTCTGATCACGGACAGGAGAAATATCGTTGACGAGTAATACAAGCCAGATATTACCCGAGTTGTCTAATTCAATAACGAGCATCTGCTGAATAAGTCTTATCCATGTGCCGTCTTCCCGTTGAATTCTGAAATCCTGGCACGTTTTGTAGTTTTTTCGCTCTTCAGGGTTCCTGCTGTAGAGAAAAGAGAACGTCTTTATACTGGTGTCAAAAAACAACGCCCTGTCTGATTCATGCATTCTGGAGAAGAAATAAGACATTCCTTTCTCCTTAAAATCAGGTCCGTGATTCCCTGTCAGATATTTAAAGTTAGAAGTCAGAAACGCATAATCCATCGCCGCCATATCAAACAGTGCGATGGAGCTTTTTTCGACACTATCAAGCAATGTCAGAAACGGCTGTATGCCGTTGAGCTTGCCCGTATCCGTATTAGCTGAGTCTACCTGATATTCTGCAAGAGCCGCTCTATATTCGGATACATTCATATCGACCTTCCCGTAAAAATGATGATATTTCATCATACACAGAAATGTTCTCTCACGCTATAAATAATTATCAAATCGATTTTTACAAGGAGAACATGAAATGGAAAACAACCGTCTTTTAAAACTATTCTATGCCGCAGCCCTAGCCGATGCCGCTTACTATTACGATAAACACGGAATTACCGCGGATGTAACGGATGAAAAGAGAGAGCATCAAATCCGGAGCTCCGAAACTCAGCTGAGGCAGCTGGGGGTTGAGAGTCTCGAGCAATTATACAAAACGTTTTCTGAAATCTTCGGATGCGCTTCATGGAATTACATTAAGCCTGATAAAAACGGCATATCGGAAGCAACAACGACCTCGTGCCTGCTCTGCACCATAGCCAAAAAGCAGGGTTCGGCAAAACCGTGTGGTCCTTTCTGTATAAACCCGTTTACCGCATTTGCGGAAAAGCTCGGATATGGGCTCGAAGTAAAATCAACACTTTGGGACGGGCAGGAGTGCTGTTTTTCACATAGAGAAAAATAATTTTGGTGCTTATTCAATGAGGCTGTACACGCTGAATATGATCCGCTGGACGACTGAACCTTGCGATTGCTAGTGTGGGATGTCTTTGGTGTTTTTGGGATAAAGAAGCAAAACCTGAACCGGATCGATATCCGGAAAAAGAAAAGCCGCATCCGTAGGATCAGTAATAGTAATACTACTGTACGGTTCTACGTATATATACACCGGATGTTCGTTTTACCGACATAGCCTTCAATTGTAAAGCGATCCTTAATATGCAAACTCCGCTTTGATGTTTCTATTAGTGTACTCAAATTTCGGCATGCTTGGCTGCGACCAGAACGATCAACAAGGAATATAGCTGCTATTGGTATAAGAGCTACTAATTGGATTATAAATATAGGGGCGTTTGTTTTTTTGTGTGTGTCATATGTGTAATAAATTTTGGCGCTTCTGGAAGGCTGTCTTGTCTCCACATGTGTCTCGTTGTATGGAAGCGACTTCCCATGAACCTTCAATTTTTATGATATATTGGATATTACGCTGAAACCGGCATCGACGGGAATTTGTACCTTTTTTCACCTCAATGTGATATAGTTTTTCCAGGAGCGGCCCGTGAAATATAAATTTTATATTTTTTTCTTAGCTGTTTTAGCCTTGAGTCCGGTTCTTTATGCCGATTCGGTGAATGAAGTCCGACAGTACGATCCATGGGATAAATACGATCAGTATTCAGCGTCCCAGTTTCGTTCCTACGGACCGGCCAATGAACCGATTGACTTCTCCCAAGTCGATTATCCTCTCCTTAACGCGGCGATTTTTTACGAAACCAATTGCAGGCGCATGCAGTATGGTCTGCACCTGTATAAACATTCCGACGCAATGGAACGTGCGGCGTTCATGCACTCCATCGACATGGCCCGGGGAAATTTTTTCAGCCACAATAACTATTCCGATTCCAGAAAGCGGGAACCCTCCGACCGGACAGCCCTTTTCGGCGGGGACGGAGCGGGGGAGAACATCGCTTCGACCTTCGGTATTCAATACGAAGCGGGGACCAGTGTGTCAAGCATCAGTTCGATTCCTCCACACACGTATAATTCCTTCGCCGCCGCATTAGTGGAAGGATGGATGCAGTCCCCGGGACATAAAGCCAATATTCTTGATTCAAACGGGTACGGATATGAGTATTTAGGCTGCGGCGCTTATCCCATTCCCGGAGACGAATGGAGAATGTTTTACGCGACTCAGAACTTTTCCCGTTGATGGGGAAAAATTACAAAGATTCTGATAGTGCATTTCTAAATTGAATTCCCCGCCGGCACCGCTGCCGCAAATACAATCAAAAGGACAAGAAAAAAATCGTTGTATATCACCAGACGGCAGGAAAAGGAAAAGCAATAACCCCGGAACGCGGAGTACGGGTGCCGTTACAAATACACGTGATAAATAAACGTGTAACCTAACAAAAGCGGCAAATCTCTACCATGTTCAGTTCATTACAGTGTTAGAAAGAAACCGTCATCCGTTCCAAATTGAACGCTCTGTGTATCCCCATTATGGGATATGTAATCGAAGACTGTCTCTTCTTCCGTAGAACTATATAATGTACGGAAAGGAAATTCCGAGGCATCGGAATACCAGTTTACTTCCTCCATTCGGTATTTCGGAAAAAAAATTGGGTGAACAACGGCGCTAAACTCATACGGGGTACTCCTTTGAGTCGAATCACAGGAGTATGAGCTGGTACCGTAATACTGTCAAGCTAAGGACAGCTTCCCGGGCAGCGGCAATATACTACTGATTCGTAAGTTGTTCGGTCACCCACTCGAAGTTGTCCCGGGCCGACTTATTATCCGGTTCGATTGCCAGGATTTCCCGGTAAAGCTGACCGGCGTTACGGTACAGGCCCATTTGTCCGAGGGCGTAGGCTGCTTGAAAGAGGGCAGTTATGCTTTCAGGGTTATGTTCCAAATCTTGCATGGCGACCCAGAGTGCTTCCTCATAGCGGCCTTGGTCATTGAGTTCTCGGGGCATGGAGTAAATCAGGTCATCGGGAAAGTCTCTGCTGACGGTCAGGACGGGTCCGGCACCCATCGTGGTTGAGGCCTCCCACTGACCCATATAACCAAGTTGAAAGTTGTACTCCCGTACGCCGCCCTCGTCTGAATAGAATGTGATGGTGCCGTCCCGGTAGCTCACGGAACCGGAGTCGAGGAGTTCGCCTTTACTGCTCTGGAATTCGTATATGTAGTCACCCTTGATTTCGCCGATCTCGAGGTAGGTATCCTCCATAGAGGCAACATCCTTCACACCGTCAGCGAACACGGGCTCCGGCCAAATCCAGTTTCCGCGAATATCGGGTTCATAACCCTGTGCTGCAAGAGCTGCGGGCATAACTATGAACATCAATACTGCCGACAGACACTTAGCTATAATTGAAGCTTTAGGTGAATGCATTTTTTTCTCCTTTTCATCCTTTCGTCGTAAAATTAATTATAACAAAAATGATCGAGAATCTCAATGCCGGAAACAAGACGGGGACGGTACTCGCGTATGCCCTCCGTCAAACGCAATGATGAGTGATCCACCGGAACCCATCGAATCCCCAAATTTCGGGCGCTGATTCTTTGAGACTATACACGGTGTATGTGAACCGCTACACTGTCCGGCATCCGGATATAAAATGCAATATACAGGTTTGAAATACGCGGTGCTGGGCAGCGGATCATCAGCTAACTCATATATTTTTCAATGTTATGGACGAACCTTTTTCGTAGACAACGGCTTTTCCTGTAAAGGGGCGATGGAAAGGGCCGTGTCTCTCGGTTTTGATCTCTCCAATGTGGAGTCCATATTCCTGACTCATGTTCACCAAGACCACTTTAAAGGCGTTGAACTGTTGTCACGAAAGGTACGGGCTCCGGTAATAACTCACTCCTCTCTGCATCTCGGCAGGAAGGTGAAGAAGAATTTGTATAAACAAATCGGCATTGAACCGGGACGAACAGTATCTAAGGACGGTTTTTCCTTTTTTGCCTTTCCAACCTTTCATGATGCCGAATACTCAATCAGTTACCATTTCTCCATCGGCCCCGTTACTTTTACGCTGATAACCGATACGGGGTGTTTGTCTCCGCAGATGTATGATCTTGCCTGTGCTTCGGATGTGCTTTTTCTGGAAGCCAATTATGATGAAACAATGCTGAGAGAAGGGCCTTATCATCCCGATCTAAAAAACCGTATTCTTTCATCAACGGGACACCTTTCCAACAAAGACGCTTTATATTTCTTGAATGAACTTAGTGAAAACCCGGCTTCACGGCTGAAAGAGGTCTATTTTTGTCATCTCTCTTCCAACAACAACTCTCCGGAATTTCTGGAAGAGGAAATTAACACTCATCTGATCTGGCCGGGGAAGTGGGTGATCTGCCCTAAAGGGGAGATGGTAAATCAACTGGCCGATTGATTTCGGCAAGAGATATGACGAATAAAGAGGAAGAAAGAGATTTCTGGGGGAATCATGATTCTGTTGACTATATCGATTGGGAAAAAGGTGAAATCGGACGGTTCACGAAACTAAAACCGTCTACAAAATCTATTTCTATTCGCCTTCCGGAAGCTCTCATTGAAGATCTCAAAATTCTTGCAAATAAACGGGATGTTCCTTATCAATCACTGTTGAAAGTTTATCTTGCGGAACGTGTAGCCGCCGAGTTCGACCGGAAGAAAGTTGGGTAGATGTCTCGGTTGAATATTTTGTAATTCACTCGACAAATATATTCATGTGAAATATGATAAAGATATGGGTGCGCCAGTTCGGCGTTTGATATATAGCAGGGTGAGATACCCTGTCCG
>CAZSGZ010000246.1:0-5479 GCA_964606455.1 uncultured Spirochaetales bacterium | reverse complement strand
GAAACCTGCTATACCGTGGGCTTTCTGATTAATTGTGCTTTTCAGCTGGGACAGACGGAGTCCGATGAAGGTTTCTTTTGTGTTTCTGCCTGAAAACATGCTTCTCAGCCATAGGCGGAATCTGGTAAAAAGTCCCGCCCGTTTAATATCGTTTTCTACAAGTATTTCCCGTTCATCTTTTTCTACCTGCTTCCTGTAAATGCTCTCTTCTTCGCCGGCGTGAATGTTAATACTGCCTTCAAGTTTCCGAAGCAGCTTTCTTCGTTCCTGTTCCGAAAGGGTCCTTGCCAAGTCCGGCATAATCGAACGGTCAGACATATGGAGTACCCGTTCCGCTGTTCCGTATCATCAGCAGTTTCCCCCCTTCCGCCGTTATCCGTACCGATGTGCCTGTCGCTTCATTGCTTATTCCCGTATCACCGCGCTTCCAGGAAAGACCGGTCAAATTCCATTTCAGTCCTTCCGAATATAAATTTTCCAGTTTGTCACTCATGGGAAACAGAGAAATCTTCTCTCCCCGTTCAGTTTCCACCCTGAAATCTCCCTCGATCGAATATACCGTTTCGCTGTCGGTAAGCCAGATTTTCGGACTTTTTTCACGCTCGAACAAACACAAAATGCCGAAGGTGTGGTCCAGCCGACCACCTCCGCCGCCGATTAGGACAATGTTCCTGTAGCCGGCGTTCCATGCCGTCTCTAGTGCGAGTTCGGTGTCTGTTTCGTCCTTTTCATGGGAAACAATTTTCTTTTTTTCCCCCGGGACCGCCTCCAGCCCCTCTTTGTCTTGTATGGAATCCATGTCACCAATTACAAAATCTACATTAATTTGATATTCCGAGGCAATATCAAAGCCCGAATCCGCCGCGATGATGTAATCCGCGCGTCCCGTGTAGGCACGAATTGTTTCTTCGCGGGGAGCATCCCCTCCCGTAATTATAACCGCCCATTTATTTTTCATAGTTGTTAACAGTTTATACTGTAAAAAGATTTAACTCAATTAATAATTAACCGAAAATATATATGAGAGACAGGGAAGTCTCTCATACACAAATCAAGGAGGATTGTATGATAATCAATCACAACATGAGCGCTCTTTTTGCACATCGGCAGTTAAAATTCAACAATATTGCTGTCGATAAAAACATGGAGAAACTGTCTTCAGGGATGAGTATTAACAGAGCGGGAGACGATGCTTCCGGCCTGGCGGTTTCGGAAAAAATGAGGTCCCAGATCCGCGGTCTGCTGCGCGCGGAACGGAACGCTGAAGACGGCATATCCTTTATCCAGACGACGGAGGGTTATCTGCAGGAATCGCAGGACATTCTGCAGCGGCTTCGGGAACTTTCCATTCAGGCTTCGAACGGAATTTACACGGATGAAGACCGAATGCAGATCCAGGTGGAGGTATCGCAAATGGTTGATGAAATCAACCGTATCGCCTCCCACGCGCAGTTTAACGGTCTCAATCTGCTTACCGGACGCTTTGCCTATGAAACCGGCGAAAATTCGGTAACCGCTTCCATGTGGCTGCATATCGGCGCGAATATGGACCAGCGTGAGCGGGTCCATATCGGTACGATGACCGCCCAGGGCCTCGGGATCCAGGGAGCGACCGGAACACCTTCCACCGCTACCTTTATCTCCCTCTCAACGCCCGACAAGTCGAACATCGCAATTTCGGTACTCGACGAGGCGCTGAAAAAAGTCAGTAAGCAGCGCGCGGACCTCGGCGCGTACCAGAACCGTCTCGAACACGCAATGTTAGGCCTCGCCGTCGGCGCGGAAAACATGCAGGCGGCGGAATCCCGCATCCGGGACACCGACATGGCAAAGGAAATGCTCCTGTACGTGAAGAACCAGATTCTTACACAGAGTTCCACGGCAATGCTTGCTCAGGCAAACCAGAAAACACAGTCGGTTATGCAGCTTTTCCAGTAAAAATGCTGAAACTTCCGATAAAAAGGCCGTTCCATACCATGGACGGCCTTTTTTATTATTGACATTTCCCGTTGATACCGTTTTACTTTTCCCGGTGAAAATACCTAAATTTTTACGACAGTTTGGAAACACCTTTCACGAAGCCGGATACCAGTGCTATTTAGTCGGCGGTGCCATCCGTAATATGATCGCGGGACTCCCCGCCACCGACTTCGATTTTGCAACGGACGCCGAGCCGAAGGCCGTGCGCCGTCTTTTTAGAAAGGTCATTCCCACCGGTATTCTCCACGGAACGGTGACGGTCCTCTATCAGGGGCAACATCTCGAGGTCACCACGTTCAGAGTTGAAGGAAAATACAGCGATTCACGCCGGCCGGACAGCGTCGAATTCACTCCCTCCATTTACGAAGATCTAAAACGCCGGGATTTTACGGTAAATGCCATTGCGTATGACCTTTCCCGCAACGAATTGATCGATCCCCACCGCGGAAAAGAAGACATTCAAAAAAAAATTATTCGTGCAATAGGAAGTCCCGTAGACAGATTTTCGGAAGACCCGCTTCGCATGCTTCGGGCCTGCAGGTTCTCCGCTCAGCTCGGTTTCTCCGTTGAAGATTCCACCCTGCGGGGCATTGAACGTTGCGCCTCACTTATTACCAACGTCAGCAGCGAACGGGTCCGTGACGAAATGATAAAAATTCTTGCCTCACACGCCCCGCGCCGGGGCTTCCTTTTAATGGACAAAACGGGCCTCTTGCGAATTTTGCTTCCCGAGCTTACGGCATGCAAAAATATCCCGCAAAAAGGGATGCACAAGTTCGATGTCTTCCACCATTCCCTGATGGCGATGGAATTTGCCGAAAACAAGCTTCATATTCGCTTAGCCGCCCTGCTCCACGATATCGGTAAACCGGATACACTTTCCTACAGTGAAGCAGGCGAACCCCGGTTTTACAATCATGAAATGGTGTCCGAAGAAAAGAGCCGTTCTATCCTCAGACGGATGAAATTCCCGAAAGCGGTGGAGAAAACGGTATGCGCCCTTGTTCGAAACCATATGTTTTCCTACGACAATCTGCAAAACGATTCATCTATCCGCAGATTCATATCCCGGGTCGGCCGCGAAGAGCTTCCGGATTTGTTTTTGCTTAGGCGCGCGGACAGCTGCGGAATTATCGGTGAACGATACTCCTGTCCGAAGCTTTCGGAACTCGAAGATAAAATCAATTCCCTCCTGCATGAAGAAACCGCCTTGTCCGTCGGGGACCTGAGCGTGGACGGGCATATTCTTTCCAAAGAAGCCGGAATTCCGAAAGGACCTGCCATGGGGAAGGTGCTGTCCTTTCTTCTCGAGGCGGTTATAGATGATCCCGGGATGAATACCAAAGATCGGCTTGTAGAACTTGCCAGAAATTACTACAACGAATACTTATCCGTTACTTAATTTTTTTTCGCGATTGTTTTGAATGCTATCGCGGCGGCGTTTTGTTCCGCTTCCTTTTTATTCTTTCCCTCCGCGGGACCGTATGTTTTTCCCTTTACCTGTACTTCGATCCAGAATATCCTGTTATGGTCCGGTCCGGTTTTTTTTACCAATGTGTATTTCGGGTAGGATTTAAATTTTTTCTGAACATATTCCTGCAGCAGGGTCTTATAATCTTTCTTGTGCCTGTTTTCCAGTACTTTATTTATCTCAGGCACGAAATGGCTCAGCACAAAGTCTTTCGCTTTGTTAAATCCGCTGTCCAGGTAGTACGCCCCGATAATTGCCTCTAAAGCATCCGCGAGGAGGGCTTTTTTGCTTCTTCCGCCTGAATATTCTTCACCTTTTCCAATAAGAATGTAGTTATCGATTTTTAACGCCTTCGCGATACCTTCAAGGCTGTCTTCGCTTACGACGAAAGACTTTACCCGCGCGAGATCACCTTCCAGTTTATCCGGAAGGATTCGGAAAAGATGGTCGCTTACGACCAGGCCGAGGACGCTGTCTCCTAAAAATTCCAGCTTTTCGTTATTGTCGATGTTGTCTGAATTTTCGTTTGAGTAGGAGCGGTGGCAAAACGCAAGGTTCAGAAACTCTTGGTTTCTGAACCTTATGTTTGCGTGTTTTTCAAATAATTGCAGTTCTTTTTTTCGTTCCGTTGATACCGACGGTGTTCTCAACTCAAGCTGTTTTTGAAACGAAAACACGTTTGCACGTTAGAGTTGGGTTTTAATATATTCTACAGCATCCCCAACAGTTTCAAACTCATTTGCCTTTTCATCGGGGATATTGATTCCCATTTCTTCTTCAATTGCATAAACCAGCTCGTATGTATCGAGACTGTCGGCTCCGAGATCCTGTCGAAACGAGGCGTCCAAAGTGATTTTTTCCTCTTCAATCTCAAGCTTCTCTGCAATGAGCTTTTTCATTTTTTCAAAGAGTTCTTCTTGTTCCATGTTTTCCTCCTGTCAAATTTAAGAAAAATCTTCAAGCTCTAAAATCTGTCTTCCCTTGTAAAACCCGCATTTCGGGCATACACGATGGGGAAGAACTTTGTTCCCGCATGTTGAGCACTCAATCAGGTTCGGTGCGGTAAGCTTCATATTAACCGACTTACGGCGCCGACAGCGTGCTTTTGACGTTTTATATTTAGGTACAGCCATCTGTAAAACCTCTTCAAATATTGATGTTTCAAAGAACCTACATTATAGAAGCACTAATGTCAAGTCTATCTTATTATGTCAGCAATTTCTCTTTCAGGGCTTTTTCCACATGCACGGGGACCATACTCGATATATCGCCGTTCAGTAAAACAAGTTCTTTTATCATAGACGACCGCAGCACGAAGTACTTCGGGTCTGTCGGCATAAAAAGAGTTTCAAGCTCCGTGTCCAGTCCCCTGTTTACCATTGACAGTTCAAATTCATGTCCAAAATCGGCTATCGCCCGCACTCCCCGAAGCAGGAGGGACGCGTCTATTTTTTTTGTAAAATCGACGATAAGCCGGTCCCAAATATGGACGAATGTATTCTCATATTCCGCAACGATTTGCTTCATCAGCGCGTAGCGTTCATCAGCCGAAAAAAGGTATTTTTTTTGAATATTCTCCGCTATTACCACGTGTAACTCGTCGAACAGCCGGGACGCCCGCTGAATGATGTTTACGTGTCCGTAGGTCGGAGGATCGAACGATCCGGGGTAAACAGCCTTTAACATGCTCGAATGCTATACCATATCCGGGCGGGGGTCAATAAAAAATAGTTTTGACAAAGAGACACGAACTATATACACTGTACTATATGAAAATACCCATACTTTCGGCAGTATTGGTTCTGATTGTACTTTGTTTCGGCATGTTCGGCTGTACGTCTACCCCGAAAGAACCGGCAGAGCCTGATTTTAGCGCCGAGGAGCAGCCTTCGGAACAAATTTCCGAACCTGTTCCCGAACCCGAACCTGAACCGGAACCGGAACCGGAACCGGAAGAAGAGGAACGTACACCTGACCCTGAACCCGAGCCCGAGCAGGAAGAACCGCAGCCGGAGGAAATCCCGGTGG
>CAZSGZ010000245.1:0-5485 GCA_964606455.1 uncultured Spirochaetales bacterium | reverse complement strand
AAAGGGGGACAATCGGTTCGGTACCGAGGCGTGCGGTTGTATTTTTTACCGGCTGCTGCCGCATCATGACAAGGTAGTATTAATCGGCATCATCTTGCAAGCTCAGCTGCCGTACGATACTATCGGGAATACATGAAAAATGCGGGTCCCGATGGACTAAGACCGCGTCTTTACTCCGTGCGCTTGCGGCAATTACCGCATCGACAAGGGGGATCCGTTCCGCTGCATTCAAGCGAATATGTTCGGCTAATTCGGAAACCGCCCTGTCGACATTGACGGAAATTGTAAGGAAATCGAAATATCTTCTGCAAATTTCATGTATTTCATCCTGGTCCGCGATTTCGCTGCGCAGGCGGCCTTTCAGCTCGGGAATTGAGAGTACGCAAATACCGATTTTACCTGAATATTCACGGAAACATTGTTGGACCGTATCAGCTCCTTGTTCGTTGAAAATATGAGCGAGAAGAGCGGAAGTATCCAGGAGATAGACAACACTACGGCCCAGAGGCTATTCCTCCTCCAGTTCTTTAGTCCGTTCATCAATCAGGCGCTGTACTGCACCCCGGCTTTGTTTCGCTGCCCTTTTTCCTATCCCCTGCAATTCTTCCGCCATCCTAACGGGGTCCGGAAAGACACGGACCTCAAGTACATGCGCCTTATCGGTAGTTCTCCAGTCAATAATCGAACCCCGTGTTATTCCCTCTCGTTCGGCGATTTTTACGGGGATTGTTACCTGATTTTTTCCGGTTACTCGGGATATCATACCATGATCATATTCCCTTACTGAAAAATAGTCAAGGATTATTTTTATTCAAGGAATATTTGGAAAATAAATAATTACCTCGAAGGCTGGAAGGGTTTGGCCGCGAGGTCGATGGAAACATGCTCCTCTTCGATACACCGGTGCGCTTTCGAGTCGAAGGTAATCCACCAGCCGCCGATTTCTTCCGCTAAGGCGGGGTAGACCGCGTCGAACCCCGTAAGGCCGGCGGCGATAAACCTCCGAGCACGTCCGTAGATGTGTTCGGTCATCGGATAGCGGAGTACTCCGGAACGTAACAGCCTGTCCACATCGGACGCGAATACCTCGCCCGCCCGGGGATGGTGGCGGTACAGGAGGGCGAGCATTTCGTATAAAAAAAGCTCCGGTACTGCGAACTGCTCAGGGTTTTGAATCAAGCGCTTAAGGACTTGGTCGGCATGTGGATGAAAGATGTCCCTGAGAAACCAGCGTATTGCTACCGAAGGGTCGATGACGTATTTCACTCGTCGTACCCCCGGAACCTTCGAAGCGTCGACAGGGGCGTTTCCTCCGTTACCGACGGCGCCGCGTGAGAACGGATTTGGTCAAAAAATTTTTGTTTCTCCTCCTCCGCCTGTTTATCGATAAAGCGTGTCTGAAAATCCTCGTAGGATATCAGCACCGCCCGGACTACCTTTTTCTTTTCGATGAGTATCGGCTCTCCGTCGCTCTCGAGCATATCGAGGACTTCACCGAACTGGTTTCGAACTTTTAACGCGTTTACCTTCTTCATACTTGCAGTATATACACTTTTACTGTATAGTCAAGTGTAGAGTTTAGCGATACTACCCTGCCGGCGGTTACTAGAGTATAATGGAGGTATGAAAAAGATGGCCGATCCGATAAAAAAAGAAGACAAACAAGAACAACGCTGCACTTACGGGGATTACAAAACCTGGCCCCGGAATGAACGCTGGGAATTAATCGAGGGTGTCCCCTTCGACATGAGTCACGGTGCATGGCCGAGCAGGTCACAAAGTGACCGACCAGGCCCGGCACCGAAGCGTATTCATCAGGAAGTGTCGGCAGTGATATTTACAAAGATAAGACAATTTTTACGCAACAGCCCTTGTACAGCCTACGCGGCGCCGTTTGATGTGTTACTTCCGTCCCTCGGTGAGGAAACTGACGATGAAGCCAGCTCGGTGGTGCAGCCCGACATATCGGTTATCTGCGACAAAACAAAACTGACCGAAGCCGGATGCACCGGTGCACCGGATTGGATCGTAGAAATTATTTCTCCGCATACATCGAAGAAAGATTTCGATGAAAAATTCAAACTCTATGAAAAACACAAGGTGCGGGAATACTGGATTGTCGACCCCGGTAACAGATACATTCACATATATGTCTTAGGCGAGAACGGCAGATATCCGGAGGAACCGTGTATCCTCGAAGAAACAGGTACGGCCGAGAGCGCGGTCCTGCAGGGATTCGACATCGATCTGGATGAACTGTTTCGCTTCGATTAATACTTGACGACTGCCTCTGTAAATTATTATTTGTACACATATGGAGGTTCCATAAGGCTTTGGAACACTCCTACAGAGAACTGGAACAGATACGGGGCCCGGTCCTTCAGAGTTCAAATTTTTTACCGATGGTAAGTCCCCCGGCTTCTATCTCGTATTGGAAGATGTCCTTGCTGTGGCTGCAGCCCCTCATTTTAAGGATGTTGAGCAGCTTTTCAACCCGCTGTTTCCGCTCCACATACTGAAGAAGGATTACACCATCCACCACCGAGCTCAGACGCATGGTGTTTGTCTCTAAAGCACTCAACAGCTGGCCCTTCTCGGCGCCGAAATTCGCGGACATGAGAAACGATAAAATCGAAGTAATTCCCTTGTGTTTAAAAAACTTCGCCAGCTGCAGCAGAAACTGCCGCACGCTCTCCTGCTGCATGGTCGCAGACATAATACTCGAAATCGAATCAACTACCACGCGTTCACAATATCGGAAAGAATTTCATCGGGAGAAAAATCGATAAGATCGCCGGTTACAAACCGCAGATTCCCCTTTTCCACGTTTTTAGCCAGGTCCCATCCATGCAGTTCTCCCGTTTTTATGATCTGCTGTACCGGCTCTTCTAAGGCCACATACAGCCCTTTTTCACCAATGCGAATTCCCTCTTCCAGAAACTGCATGCAGGAGAGTGTTTTTCCGCTTCCCGTCGTACCCGATATAAGGACAACATGTCCCTTCGGTATTCCTCCATCTAATGCTCTATCTAAACCGGGGATTCCCATCTTCTTCCTCTCGGTAAAATCGGTATCTGCAACTCCACGCTGCATAACGATCTTGGGAAATACCCGTAAGCCCCTGGAGGTAACGGCAAACTGCACATACCCGCTGCGGTACCCCACGCCGCGCATTTTCGTCACCAGCATTTTGCGTATCAGCTGCTGTTCCCCCGGGATAATCCGCATCTGTATAACCCCGTCGCTTACAAACTCCTCCACTCCGTAACCGGAGGATATGTTCCCCGTATCCGGCTGTTCCGATGAGATCATGCCGGTTACCCCAATTTCTTTCAGTTCCCGGCAAATCTGATAGATAATATTCCGCACTTTGTTGCGGTCTTTCAGCTGCATAAAGAGGGAGGCAATACTGTCTAAAACCACCCGTTGGGCATTTATTTTACGTATTGCCTGTTTAATTCGTAAAATAATGGGAGAGAGATCGTAATCATCTGAAATCTCTTCGGGCAGCTCACGCATCGGGCTGAGATCGACAAAGAGCAGTTTCCCTTCCCGCTGCAGCTGTTCGTAATCCCATCCGAAATTTGCCACGTTTTGAGATATATCGGAAGGGCTCTCTTCGAAGGTAACAAACACGCCGTTCTCTCCGTAGTCGGTTATACCTCTGTAGAGAAACTCGTTCAGCAATACCGTTTTCCCCGTCCCGGCCGATCCGGTTACCAGGACCATCCGACCCCGCGGGATGCCGCCTTCGAGCATTGTATCAAATCCGTCTATTCCGGTAGGAATCTTTTTTACGCCCCGGCTTTCTTTCTCCATATATCTTTCTCCATCGTTTCTTGAATAATCCTATATCTCCAGATCCAGCGCGTGCAGCACCTTTTCTTCATCGGAAAAGCTCCCGATAAGCCTCCGTTTCGGGGGCGGAGATTTTTTAATGAGCGTAGGAATTGCCATAATATTTTCTTTTTCCGCCGCGTCTAAATTTTCATATATATCTATGACTTCTAAATGATAGTTGTTTTCGAAATGATGTTCCATTATTCCCCGGAGCTGCTCTACCGCCCGCTTTGAGCTTACTGCTGTTCCCCCCACATACAAAGTCAATTTTATTTCTTTTTCCATACTCTCTACACTCCACACGGCCGCGAATGACGCATACCACGCCCACTGTATCATAGTTTTGCTAGAATAGATATGGTGAATTGAATGAGAACCGTTACAATTCCCCGGGTCATTACACGTGACGGATGACGAACATCTTGACATCATGATGCTTTGATGCTATCTTTGATCTAAGGAACACCTATGAGAACGACCCTCAATATAGCCGATGATGTTTTTATTGCGGTCAAGCATATATCGCAAAGCACGAACACAACCATGGGAGAAGTTGTGACCGAACTGATTCGAAAAAGCCTCAAAGGAGCGGATCAGGTTTTGTACGAAAACGATATACCCGTTTTCCATGTCAGTGAACAAGCGAAACCAATTACCCTTGACGACGTGAAAAAAGACGATGACGAATGACCGTAAAAGCCTTCTTGACGTCAATTTTCTGATAGCCCTGGCATGGCCGAATCATGTTCACCACAGCATCGCCAAGAAGTGGTTTCATAATCACCACGCCGAAGGATGGTCGACCTGCCCGATGACCCAAGCGGCTTTTGTCCGGATATCCAGTAATCCGAAAATCATCGAAGACGCGGTAACACCGATTGAGGCGCTTAACTTGTTAAAAAAATATACGGAGAGAAAAACCCATCTTTTTCTGCCGAACACCGTTGATTTTTCAGCCCAAGAGGAATATCCCGTTTCACTGCTGCATGGCCATAGGCAGGTCACCGATTTTTATCTGCTTCTTCTAGCGCGGTCTAACGATGCAGTTCTCGTTACTCTGGACGGTAAATTGGTCAATGCAGTGAAAGGGACAGAGTTTGAAGATTATGTTCTAAATGCACTGTCGTATTGAACCGAAAAATAACCTGATTTTTTATAGTTGACTTACTGTTTTTCAGGTTATTTTCTAATTTAAACCTGATTTTATGCACACAAGTGCTCTATTTTCTTGACAAATCCAGGAGCCAGACAATTGGAAAAAACTACACTCCTGCGCCCGTCAAGGAAGGACACAACGGGGATTACCGCTTTTAGAAAAACCTACCCTCATCTTCACATCATGCCGGGCCTGGTAATCGCACCGACCGATAAAATCTTAAAGATAAGTGACAATGACTATGCCCTTCCGTATAACCTGAGATAATAATTACAGCAGTGTCCGGTATTCGGTAATAAGCGGGTATTTTACTTTTTCATCCTCGATTATTTCCGGGAACCGCGGCAGTGTTTTGTAAAACCGATTATCCACCGTATCGTCGTTAACTGAGCTAATCTCGCCTAAGAGGATCCTGCCTTTCTCCGGTTCTCCGTAAAACCGGTGGTAAATTCCAGTTTCCAAGGTGATGCTTTCCCCGGGTGTGATCCT
>CAZSGZ010000244.1:0-5610 GCA_964606455.1 uncultured Spirochaetales bacterium | reverse complement strand
ATTTTAAATATGGCTTGCTGGAAAAATATGCACCTAGTGCAATAGATCCTTGATTTGATGTAATAGTTTCGGTTTATCGATAGGTTTTGAGTGGAAACCGTTACTCCCGGCTTCCTGCATGGTGCGTGCATCCTCGGAAGTGCCGGCGGCGGTTAAAGCAATAATCGGCACTGGAGGTCGGTTGTTCTTCCTTTCATATGCCCTGATTGACCGAGTGGCGGTAATGCCGTCCATCTGGGGCATGTACATGTCCATAAGGATTAGGTTGATGCGGGAGTTCTTTTCTAAAAATGGGAGAACTTCACTGCCGTCATTTACGGCGGCCGTTTTATATCCCTCTTTGCGCAGCATGGTTTCCACTACTAAACGATTGATACGGTTGTCATCTACCACCAAGATGGTACCGTCGGTTTCCAGTTGAGTTTCCAATTGAGTCGGCTGGACAGACTCTTCCCCGGATTTTTGAGGCGGGGCTTCACGATAGGGAATATTAACAGAAAAAGTAGATCCATCACCGGGAGTGGATTGCAGGGTGATGCCGCCTCCCATCATTTCCGCTAAACGTTGAGATATGGATAAACCCAGACCGGTGCCCCCTTTTTTAGTGTCCCTCTTTATATCCGCTTGCCGAAAGGCTTCGAATATCAGTTCCTGTTTTTCTTTTTGTATTCCCGTACCGGTATCACGAACATAAAAGTGAACGGTTTTTTTGTCCTCAAAGTGTACCCCGTATTCAACGAACCCTTTATCAGTATATTTTATGGCATTTGTAATGAGGTTGATAAGAATCTGTTCCAAACGGTGGGGATCACCTTGTAAAAACACATCTGCTTTCGAAGGAATGGCCGATTTTAAAGAAATATCTTTCCCGGATTTTTTAATAAGCATGCGGGCAATGGAGTATACAGTTTTAAAAACACTGGAAAGTGCAAAAGGTACATCTTGCAGTTCCATTTCCTGCGCTTCAATTTTAGATAAATCCAGGATGTCATTTATTAGCTGCAATAAAATATGGCCGCTATTTGTCGCTTGCTCCAGGTAGTAGCGATACTCCTCCTCCAAACCGGCATTATCTAAAATGATATCTTGGAAGCCGAGTATTGCGTTTAAGGGAGTACGTATTTCGTGGGACATACTGGCTAGAAAGGCGGATTTGAGTTCGTTGTTCTCTTCCGCTTGGCGGCGGGCTTCACGTTCCTTTTGTAAAGCCCGGTCCCGTTCCAAACGGGCATTCAGCACGGGAGCTAAAAAAGCGGCAATAGCATTCAGGGTATTAATGTCCTCTTCACTATAGTCTTCCGGTTTATTGGCCAGAGCAATTTGTCCGATTACTCTTTGTCGAAACAGGATGGGAACAAGCACCGCTCGTTCGAGTGTAATATGGCCCGAAGGCGGATTCAGTGACGTATTGGAGTAATAGGTTTTCCCTTCGTTAAGCGACTCTCCCCACATTCCCGCCCACATATTATAAGGGAAAACAATGTCTTTGTTTTCAATTTCACATTTTTCCCATATATCGCGTGTCATGGAAGGGCATACCAGGTTATTATCCTCATCAATATATCCAAAATAGCCGAAGGGGCTTTCAAATCGCTGAAGCAAGAGATCTAATACTGCCTTGTAGAGATCGTCGTCGTTAACGGTGGAGAAGAGGCTGAGGATATTATTCCGCAGTGTATCCAACAAAGGCTTTTTACTGGTATTCATTTTATTAATAATTATGTAATATATTATCTTTGGATAGTCAATCCAAAGGGGGAGGTAGATCAATAAAAAGGGTAAAGTGATCAATTGAGGCCGGAAGCGCAAGCTGTCGTAACCCTATTTATGAAGGAAGGTAATAGCATGTCTACTGTACGAAACAAAGAAACTCTGACTATCGATTGCAGCGGCGGCACATGTATCCTGCGAAGCAGAAAGCTGGAAAATTCATATCTTGGAATTTTTCTATTTTTTATAGTCCTTTCCATTCTACTTCCAGTGCTGTTCGCGATATTTTTCAAGGATATCCCGGAGCTAATCACCGCCGTAGTTGTAATGTTTCTTATACTGGCAGCGATGGGTTGGGGTATAGGTCTGCTCCTTGTTCGAGACTGCAGATACGTCACTCTGGACAAAAACGAGCGTGTTCTTACCATCGCCTGCGGAATTCCCCTTCTCTCGATTTTGCGCCGACCGGTAGTTGAAGAGTTGCATAACGTTTCGGGTTTTGAATTGCTCGAAAAACCGACACGCAGCGGTAAGGCATGGTTTGTTTATATGCAAAGAATGGCGGGAAAATCGGAACGTATTCTCGGCCCCGTTGAGGATTTTGAAGCTGCATCCGGACATATCGATGTTTTAAATAAAATTATCGGGCAGTGACTCGTATATGTCATGGGTTATCTAGCGTCAACTACTTTTTGCTGCGAGAATGCATATGAATACGGTAAAACAAAGCGCAATAAAAGCAATCCAAGACCTACCAGAAAATTCAAGTTATGAAGATATTATGGAAAAACTTTTCTTTATGGAAAAAGTGGAATCCGGATTGAAAGAAATTGAGGAAGGTCAAACAGTAACCCACGAAGACGTGAAAAAACGACTTTCTAAATGGCTGAAATAAAAATAATATGGTCGGCCTGGAGTTGGTCATCAGCCATCAAACGGTATTGGGCATGCCAACACGGTAAAGAAAATATTGGAACATGTATTATTTAAAACTGACTTTATCAGACTTGACTGTATTGGTATAACAGTTATACTTTAGATATAAGATTTAAATTCGATCCGAAGAAAAGTAAGCTAGTAAGAAACAATCCAAAACGCGGTATCGGATTTGAGGAGGTACAAGAGGTTTGGGATCACCCATACTACGAAGACCAGCGTTCAGATGACCCGGATCAATTCAGAGTGATTGGATGGGTAAAAGGGAAATTATATTCAGTAATTTATGAAGTGAGGGAAGATGATGAAGGAGAATACTGTCACCTTGTGACGCTATGGAAATCGACTTCCCAGGAGGTAAAACTATATGAAGAAAACGTACGATAAACCAACCACAGAAGAAATTGCAGAGATGGCTGATCGTGGCGAGGATATATCTACATACTTTACAAACAAAGGGAAAATGAAGTATCCGACACAGCGAGTGAACGTCGATTTTACCGTCGAAATGCTTGAGGAATTAGATGTCATTGCGAGTGAGTTGAACATTAGCCGGCAGGCGGTCATTAAAACATATCTGCGGCAGGCTCTTGATCAACACTATCTCGCAAAAAGTAAAGTAAGTTAATTCCAGTCTTCCTCCCCCGCTTGGACGAGTTTAGAACTTTTTGCTATGAGAATTCAATAGAGGAAATTCCCGTCGTTTTTGTATCAGGGGTATAAACGGTCCTATCTTCGACTTACTTCTTCAATAATCTAAAAATTTGGGTTATATTTAGAGAATGAATACGGTAAAACAAAGCGCAATAAAAGCAATCCAAGACCTCCCTGAAAATTCAAGTTATGAAGATATTATGGAAAAACTTTTCTTTATGGAGAAAGTAAAATCCGGATTGAAAGAAATTGAGGAAGGTAAAATTATTTCTCACGAAGACGTGAAAAAACGGCTTTCTAAATGGCTGAAATAAAAATAATATGGTCCGAGTGGATCAAATGAGAAAACAGGGATGTTTTTTCCTTGATAGATACAAGTGGATCCAGGGTGACAAAAGATGAAAGAATCAGTTTATCTTGAAACTTCAGTGGTGAGCTATTATACGGGCCGCCCCTCCCGTGATCTGATTGTTTTAGCACATCAGCAAATAACCCGTGATTGGTGGGAGATTGCGCTTGAAGAGTATAATATTTATATTTCAGAGATAGTCATTGAAGAAATGAGTATGGGCGATTCTGAAGCGGTTTCAAAAAGGCTTGATGCCGTGAAGGATTTTGCAAAATTAGAATTAAACGAAAACGTTGAAAAATTGATGGACATCTACATGACAAAATTAGAAATTCCTCCAAAGGCATTTCGTGATGCACTTCATCTGGCTTTTACATCGGTGCATGAAATTGATTATCTTGTGACATGGAACTGTACTCACATTGCGAATGTGAATATAATTAAAAAGGTGAGGCGGATAAATACTGAATTGAATATGCCGATACCGATTATCTGCACACCTGAAGAATTTGAAAAAGGTTAAAACAATGTGGAAAGACCCGATAGTTGAAGAAGTACGGAAGGCTGGGGAAGAACTAGCACGACAAGCGAATTACGATTTACACACATTTTGCGAAAATCTAAGAAAAAACGAAAAGAAACACAAAGGGAAAATCGTTTCCTTCGACAAAAAAGCTGCACTCAGGAAATAACATTCGATGATCCTTTACGATCACCGCTGATAAAAACCACTTTGCCTCATGAAATGCCGTCTTATGAAAAGAAATGACTTCCCGGCGGAAGGCGGAGGAGAAAACCGCCTATGTTAACCATGCTATTTCCAACATTGAAAACGTTGTAAAAAATGACGCCGATCTGTTTTCAGGCTATAGAAAACGCATTCGGGACGTCCTGGAACTGGTGGAAAAACCGGCCGAAAAAGATGGGAAAAACGGCGCAAATAGCGTGGAAACGGTTAAAAACCAGGTAAAAACGGTGATTTCTTCCCTTGTCATTGGGGAAAAGGACATAAAAATAGCCCTAAGCGGTGTTAACCACTCAGGGCCGGTTAGCAAAGTGTTTGCTCCATCTCCCCCGCTTGGACGAGTTTAGAACTTTTTGCTATGAGAATTCAATAGAGGAAATTCCTGCAGTTTTCAAGTTTTGAGATTAAAATCACAGGAGAAGGAGATTTATTCTGCTTTTGTGATAGCAAGTTTAAGGCCCAGGGAATGAAGGATCGAGTCGAGGGTTTTAATTGTCGGATTACCATTCTTCGATAACGATCTGTAAAGATGTTGTCTATTTAAATTGGTATTATGTGCGAGTTGGGTTATTCCGCCTCGGGCCTCTGCGACAGTTCTGATTGCAGTCAAAAATGCATCAAGATTTCCGTCCTTTTCATATTCATCCAAAGAAGCCTGAAGATATTCAGAGGCTTCTTCGGGGTCTTTTACAAAGTCTGTTACAACATCACGATAATTTCTCATTTTTTATCCCTCATTCTAAAATCTTCCCAATATATTTTTGCTTTTTCAATATCTTTCTTCTGAGTAGACTTAGTTCCTCCCAGAAGTAAAAGAATAATAGTATCTTCCATTTTACCAAAATAGATTCTAATACCCGGGCTTACATGGATACGAAGTTCAAAAAGGGATTTACCAAGAGATTTACAGTCTCCCAAATTCCCTTGTTCAACTCGATCCAGCCTCGAAAAAATGCGTGCTCGTATCGTCTTATCACAATCGGAAGTCAGCCATTCTGTAAAAGGCTCTTTACCCTTTGGGTCCTGATAAATAAGGATTTGAATTGGCTTAACTTCAATGACACAATGTCGCATATAAGCGACATTGTGTCAACCTGGTTTTCAGACATAAAAACAGCCCTCAGCGGTGTTAACCACTCATGGCCTTATTCGAGCGTGGTAGCTCCATCTCCCCCGCTTGGACGAGTTTAGAACTTTTTGCTACGAGAATGAGATA
>CAZSGZ010000243.1:0-5637 GCA_964606455.1 uncultured Spirochaetales bacterium | reverse complement strand
GGAGAAATTAAACTTTCCGGGTATGCTGTTTCCCCCGGCAGCGGAACCGGAACGGCTTACATCGAAGAGTATCTAAAACAGGTACAATTCTATTCAGTGCTTGATGAGGAAACGGCAGATGAGAAGGAGCGTTTCAAAACAGCCCTTGAAACAGTGCGAAAAAATCTGAAAGAACACATAAAAGAAGTACACGGCGACATGAAAGAGGACCTCAATCAGATCCTGAAAGCTCATGAGATGATGCTGTATGATGATGATATACTGCGACGGATCGAAAATCGGATTTCCCAGGAGCGGAAAAACGCGGAGTGGGCTGTAAAAAGCGAGCTCGATTCTATAATCAGCCGCTTCGAAAATATGCGGGATCCGTATTTTCAGGCACGGGCCGAGGATGTTCGGGATTTAGGCGGTGCCATTCTGAAAGCACTGACAAAAGGAGATACGGGAAATGCCGGAGTCGGAACGGGCGTAAAAGCTGATATAGACAACGAGGCCGAGGAAATTCCGATTATTATGATTACAAAAAATCTGTACCCGTCCCTGGCAATGAAGGCATACAGAAAGGGTGCCCGCGGTTTTGCAACGGAAAGCCCTGCTGTATATTCACATGCGGCTATTATTTTAAAAGGGCTTGGAATCCCGGTGGTTGGATCAGTGGACGGCTTGATGGATGCGGTGAAGAACGGGGATGAGATTATTGTCGATGGTGTGGAGGGCATCGTCATCATCAAACCCGAAGCTGGAACAAAAGAGCGGTACAGAAAACAGCGTGATGCTGAAAGACTGGCGCAGCATAAACCGCATGTGTTTGCAGCAGCGTACACGAAGGATAATATCCAAATTAGCCTTACAGCTAATATTGAACACCCTAATCAGGTCCCGCTCGTTTTTCGCAACGGTTTAAGCGGTATCGGCCTGTTCAGGACCGAATTCCTTGCCCTGTCCAAGGGCGTTGTCCCCGGGGAAGAGGAGCAAATTGCCGTTTATAAGGACCTTTTTCAGTCCATGGGAAACAGACCCGTGACAATACGTACACTGGATATCGGCGCGGACAAGAGTACGACTAGCCTGCACACCTGTGCCGGGATGAATCCGGCCCTCGGCATCCGTGGAATACGGAGGCATATTGCACATGAACCGGAAGAACTGAGGACCCAAATCCGCGCCGTCTTACAAGCGGCGGTTGAAGGGAACCTTCGGATTATGTTTCCCCTGATAACGACAGTTGAAGATTTGCGCCATGCCAGGGAGCAATTCGATGCGGCTGCACGCGAATTGAATGAACGGAAGGTGCCGATTGCGCAAAACGTGCAGATCGGTGCGATGATTGAAATCCCGGCTGCGGCCATCAGCGCCGGGGAAATCCTGGCCGAGGCCGATTTCCTCAGTATCGGAACAAACGACCTTCTGCAGTATTTTACCGCTGCCGACCGCAATAATCCGGAAGTGCTCTCGTATTACAACCCGAATACGGAAGCATTTACATGGCTCTTAGGGTATATTATCGGCAAAGCGGAAAAGGCGGGGCGGGCCCGAGATGTAACGGTGTGCGGAGAGCTTGCCGGAGATGTCAATTTTCTCCCAACCCTTTTACAGCTGGGATACCGTTCGCTGAGTGTATCGCCGACAGCAGCGGAAAAAATTAGGGCCGCCGTATCGGAAATTACCGCGGGAAGGAGGAGCGGAAAAATTTAAGGCTGAAGAGCCGGGGTTTTCCGCGAAGCACGTATTATGTCCGAACATATCTGAACAAAATATGGAAAAATCCTTGACCCCGTACCGGTTATGGCCTAGAATGGAAATTATAAAAAAATGAAACGGAGGTTTCTATGATGAAAAAGGTTGTTTTACTAACTGCAATTGTAATGTCGTTCTTGTTACTTTTTATGGTTACAGGCTGTAAAGATGAAGAGCCGGCTGCTTCCGGCGAAGGTACCGCAAAGGAAACTGCGGCGCCTGCCGAAGAAGAGGGGCATTTTAGTGATGTTTCCATTGTTTTTTTTCCGGGAGGAAGTGAAGGCGGGCCTTTTGCTTCTGTCGTTTATAACGGTGCAAAGGCAGCCGAAAAAGATTTAGGCTGCGATGTGGAATATGTATGGTCCGGCTGGCTTCCGGATAAGATGGTTGCACAATTCAAGGACGCGGTTGCGCGGAGACCCGACGGAATAGCTGTCATGGGGCATCCCGGAGTTGATGCGTTCGCGCCTCTCGTCGATGAAGCACGGGAAAAGGGAATTGTTGTAACCGCTCAAAATACAAGTCTTCCCGCAATTGAAGAGAAATATAAAGCGGACGGCTTTGGGTATGTCGGGCAGGAGCTGTATCCTTCCGGATATAATCTCGGAAAAGGCGCCGCGCAGCGGGCAGGCTTAAAAGCCGGCGACCGTGCCATGGTTTGGGGCCTTCTCGGCCAGGAAACCCGCGGGCTTCGGACAAAAGGAGCTATCGACGCTCTCGAAGAAATGGGTATTGAAGTTGATTATCTGGAAATATCCGATTCAATTAACAGTGATGCTTCACAGGGAACGCCGGTTATTTCCAGCTATATCGCAAGTCATCCCGATGTAAAGCTTATTATTTCCGACCACGGCGCTCTGACGGCCACGATGGGCACCTATCTTCGCGCCTCGAACAAAGACCCGGATGATATTTTTGTCGGCGGTTTTGATTTAAGCGCGGCCACCGTGGACGCTATTCAAGAGGGCTGGGTCGATGTTGTTCTTGATCAGCAGCCGTGGCTTCAGGGATATCTCCCCGTACTGCAGTTATGTTTAGCCGTTAAATACGGTTTTTCAGGGCTGCACATCGATACCGGGGCCGCATTAATTGATGCCGGTAATATCGATATGGTTGCTCCCCTTGCTGAACAGCAGATTCGCTAACAGGTAAAATTTAGTAACGGCCCCCTCATCATTACGGGGGGGCCTTTTTTATAAGGACGGCAACAATGGCACAAGACAATACAAAGCTGCTTTCGATGAAAAAAATCTACAAAAATTTCGGTCATGTTAAAGTATTACGGGGGTTGGATTTTGAAGTCGGCTCGAATGAAATTGTCGGCCTCGTGGGAGACAACGGCGCCGGTAAATCGACCCTTATAAAGTGCATTACCGGGGTCAATACTCCGACAAAAGGCGAGATCTATTACAAGGGAAAAAAGATAACCATCCATTCGGTAAAACAGTCGCGGGAAATGGGGATTGAAACAGTTTACCAGGAACGTGCACTCGCGGACCAGCAAACGTTGTGGAGAAATATGTTTGTAGGCAGGGAAATTAAAAACAAGCTGGGGTTTTTAGATGTTCGTGCTCAGCGGAAGGAATCGGAAAAAATCCTGCGAGAGCATATGGGATTTACCTCCAAGGCAATAACTGTGGATTCGGAGGTGATGTTCCTTTCCGGCGGTGAAAAGCAGGGTATTGCAATCGGCCGGGCCCTTCATTTCAATGCCGATCTGATTATTCTCGATGAACCGACTATGGGACTTTCGCTCTCTGAGACAAACAAGGTCCTTGATTTTGTTAAACATATAAAAGAACGGGGAAGTTCGGCGATTTTCATCAGTCATAATATTTATTATGTCTATCCGGTGGCGGACCGGTTTGTCATTCTGGACAGGGGAGAAGTTGCCGGTGAATATTCGAAGGAGAATATTACTCAGGATGATTTGGTAGATAAGATGGTAAAATTAGCCCGTACGGGAAAACTGGAATAAATGATCGTGATAACAAGAGGTTTCAGATGTTAAACTTGAGAAGTGGAAAATTATTTAAAATGCGGTATGAGCTGGCAATTATTTTTGTCGCCGTTGCCGTTTTTCTTATTTTTATAATTGGTAACCCGCAGGTATTTACCAAGTTCGATATTTATTATTCCTTTATGTCCACCATCCCCTTTGTCGGGATCCTCGCTCTTTCCTTGACATTTATCGTCGTTCTCGGGGAAATGGACCTCTCCTTTCCCTCGGTAGTGGCTTTTTCGGCATGGGTGTTTGGAAAAGTCTTTACTGCGAGCGGCAGTGTACTGCTTGGCGGTGCCGCCGGACTTGTAACGGGAATTATTGCCGGGTATCTAAATTCGTTGTTGATTATAAGAATCGGTGTTCCCTCGCTAGTCGGAACAATCGGGACGATGTTTTTTTGGCGCGGCATGGTCAATGTGGCCGCCCAGGGGAAGGGTATTTCATTTGTGGACGCGCAGCCGACGGTTTTTTATAAAGTGCTTGTCGGCAGGGTGGGAGACACCATTCCCGCACAGGCTGTATGGATGGTGGCGCTGGCCGTTCTCTTTTGGTTTATCCTGAACCGGCACAAATACGGTTCCCACCTGCTCTTTGTAGGGGACAACGCGGCAAGTTCCAGAATGATGGGTATCAATGTAAACCGCGTTAAAACCATCGCTTTCGTGCAGGTCGGCTTTTTTGCCGCCTTAGTTGGAATAATATCGACCTTAGAGGTTACCTACTTCTGGCCCAGCCAAGGGCAGGGGTACATGCTTCCGGCGCTTGCTGCCGTTTTTGTCGGCGGAACGTCGGTTTTCGGCGGAAAAGGGTCGATTGTCGGGACTTTCTTGGGAGCAATCATCATCGGGTCGTTGGAGGCGGGGATTATATCCATCGGTTTAAGCGGTTTCTGGATCCAGCTTATATTCGGTGTGTTTATCATTGCCTCGGTTTCTATTTATACGGTCCTGCTCCGGAAAAAGGGATAGACCGCTTTCATTCCGGAGATATAATTTTTTCCGCCCGAAACTCGGCCGGGAAGCCGGGGCCGACCGCTTCTTTCACAACTTTCCCGCTTACGGTGGCCGTTGTATATTGATAGTCCGCTGCAAGTTTCTCTTCCGCGGGGCCGGTAATTTTATATTCCGTCCCGCTGTCGGTCGTCAGGGCAAGGTAGGTGTTCGGCATGCTCCCCTTCATCGATATCCGGCCGCTTATCTTCTGCATGTTCGTACTGTCCTCCTCAGCTTCGCCGGTTACTTCGGCGGGCGGCGGCTTTCTGCTTTCCTGTTTTCCCTCGGAGGCGCAGGACACCGGAAACAGCAGAAAAAGTAACAAGGTGCATACGATGCCTGTTCGGCTGTTCCACCCTGTCATTTAAACACCACCGACATTTTTACGTTATCGGGCAGGGTTATGTCCCACGATTTTTCCCGGCTTAGACTGTTTCCGGCAAGGTAAAACGTGTTCGACGCGGGATTGAGGGCGGACTGTCCCACGGTGGAACCGGAGTAGATTTTCGGCCCCCGAAGCTGGGGGTCCGAATAAGTATACTGATAATTATACAGATTAATGGAACCTGCATTGTAGGTAATTCCCCCAAGGGGAAAGGTAAAAAATTCGCCGCTGTTATAGCGGTAACGTTCCGGAGCGCCGGTCCTGTCGGACAGCAGGGCCGCTACACCCCACCGCTGCAGCGCCCCGGCAAAATCGACATCGCAGCCGGCTGCCGAGAGAGCGGCATCCACCGCCTGTTGGTTTGTATAGCCGTTCTGTACAATGTTTTGGAACAGTTCCGGCCCGTTATAGTTTCGTGCCAGATACGCCCCGAAGGAGTAAGAGAGGGAGTAGTGTTTTAAAAACTCTTCCATGGGAGTATCGGGCGAATACGGCGGCCAGTACACCAGGTTTTCATC
>CAZSGZ010000242.1:0-5725 GCA_964606455.1 uncultured Spirochaetales bacterium | reverse complement strand
TTTAACTGGACGGTAAAAAACAATGCCGGCACGGAAATCATTAGCATAGATGGTCCGCCGGTAAAGCTCAATAAACACTACCATATTGCCCTGGTAAAAAACAGCAATACCTACAAGATATACATCAATGGAAGTCTCAAAAACACGAAACAGGGAAACATATCCGGCGATTTTGACCGCAACCGGTTTATATATGGTGCGCATATAAATAATGGTTCGTATTCCCAAAATTTCAGGGGCAAGCTGGATGAAGTCAGGGTATGGAACACAGCCATCACCAGCCTTACCAACCTGCGAAACTGGATGTGCCGGAAACTTACCGCTCAGCATCCTGCCTACAGCAACCTGGTAAATTATTATCGTTTCGACATAGCCAAGCTTACCGGTGAGGTAACAGAGCGTAAACAAGGGCATGATGCAGAATTAAATAACGTGGGTTTTTCTGAATATTCCAACTACCAGCGCTCAGGGGCTCCCATTGGCGACGAGAGTGTGCAGGTTTATCCTGCCTCATGGGATAATACCTCCTTAACCATAACACATGCAAATGGGGATAAACTGACGGTTACAAATATGGGTGCAGGAAGCCCCGAAGGCGTACATCTATACCTTGTAAACCAGGCACCTAACGATACTGATCCACCGGATAATTATATCGGGTTATGCAATAACAACTATTATGGGGTGTTTACAGCCAATGGAAACAATGCAGCGTATGATATTATCCATAATTATCCTGGCAATCCCTGTATTGGCGATGAATCAAACCTCAGGCTTGTTAAACGTGATAACAATGCCGACCTCAATAACTGGAGACATAGTGGTGCAAAGCTCAACACCACCGGTCAGACCCTTTCAAAACTATGCAATAAAGAAACAAACAGGTCCGAGTACATCCTTGCCCGCCGCGAAAATATTCCGGTTAAAGGTATTGGTGGAGGCAAAGTAATTCAGTTTGATGGTACGGACGATTATGGTAGAATAATGCCATTTAAAATGCCCAGTAATGGTGAAACATTCACGATTACTGCATGGGTAAAACATAATAATGGAGGGCAAGTTTTTAATTTTGGAAGGAACTTTGAAAATTTCAGTCTCCAGATACTCAGTGGTGGCGGTGTGAGGATAAGGCAAAGTTATAACTCATCTTCCTCACAAGCCTTAAGTTACCCGGGAGCAAGTTTGGACGCGGGGTATATTGAGGCTGGCAAATGGAACCACATAGCCCTGGTTAAGGAAACAGATGATACGCTATCATTTTATGTAAACGGAGTTTATCAGTGTTCAGATGCTTTTTACCATGAAACATTTGATTACCGGAATCTTGTTATCGGTGCAGATTTCAACTATGATGGGGGCTTCTTTGATGGCCAGATTGATGAATTTCAGATATGGGATACCGCATTACCCTTGGAAACCATACGGGATTGGATGTGCAGGAAGCTAACCGACGAACACCCTTATCATTGCGAAAATTTATACAATTATTTCACCTTTAATGAAGGAACTGGAAATGCCCTGGAAGATAAATTCGGGGCACATGATCTGGAGTTAAGCGGAAGCCCCCACTGGATGACTTCTGGTGCGCCTGTTGGAGACACCAGTATCTGGTATTATAATCCTGTAATAGATGGGAATACAAGTTACAGGGATACTGTTAGTTTAGCCCATCCCGATGGCGATAATTTAATTGTTCGTACCAATGGTAAAACATTGCTCACAACACACGTGTACCGCGAGGATGGCAATCCTGTAACTTCAAGTACCAAATTCAAGCCCAATACCATTTTGTCTTATGACAGTACCCGCTATTGGGGGGTATACATGAATAATTCACCTCATTGGTGGAACCAGGATTGGTGGTGCCAAATAAAATATAATTTTACTAATAATCCGAATGTAAACGTGCGCGATGAACTGAGATTGCTTGATAGGGAAAACAGGTCTTTAGATACGCTTTATTTGAATGATGTTGCACCAAGTGCAACAGGCGATACAATTGTTTTACCCAGTAAAAATGTGTTAAAATCGAACATTGTCTATACCAGGGAATATGCACTTGGTGGATTAGGCAGCAATACCTTTGTTATAAACACCGACCCACCGGCACAACCCGATACCATCTATGGGCCAGATACAGTTTGTGCAGGTGAAGCAGGTATTTTATATTATATTGACCCGGTTGAAAGGGCAGAATCCTATATTTGGAATCTTCCCGAAGGATTATCCGGTTTTTCCGAAACGGATAGTATTTTTGTTACTGTTGGGTCTTCTATTAGCGGGGATATAGGAAATATAGAAGCTATTGCCGTCAATGAATACGGGCAAAGCATTGCCAAAACGCTCGCCATATATGTAGAATCAACCCCAAGTTTATCAGTTGATATCAATGGCCCTGCTGAAGTTTGTGCAGGCGATGCAGGCGTAACATATTCAATCAGTGATGTAGGCGCCAATACTTATACATGGACAATTCCATCTGACGCAACCATTGTTTCAGGCCAGGGAACAACTTCTATTGAAGTGGACTTTGGAGCAGAAAGTGATAATATTACCGTTGAAGGTGACTTCAGTTGTGGCACTACCCTGATTAATACCTTACCCGTTACCGTAAATAATGCGCCAGATCAAACTCTTGCTGTCTCGGGAAACAGGGTTTGTAAAGGTGTAGAAGATTATGCCAAAGTAACCATTTCGAACAGTGAAAACGGCATTGAATATCAGGCATATAAGAATGGCGGTACCGCTCCTGTCGGTGGTCCCGGCTATGGTAATGGTGTGGCACTTGACTTAAACATTTCTGTGTCAGAACTCCTGGCAGGCGATAATACACTTACCATAAAAGCAGCTATTGAAGGATGTACGGAAGTGACACTAAACAATAATGCTATTGTGACGGTTGATGTGTCCCCTGACCCTGACCTCTCGGTATATGCCATTGAACCAATTTGCCGTGGTGATTCAGCCACTATCATCATTGAAGATAGCCCTTCTGATGTGGCCTATACCGCGTTTATTGATTATGACTGGACCATAGATGCAAATCCGCCGGTTGAAATTATTCCTGAATTTATAAGTGAAGGTGGTGACCTGGTAGTCGAACTACCTCCTGCACAGTGGAATATTCAAATGGCTGGTAAAGGCGTTGCCTTAGGGCCCAACAGGGTTTATTTCAGGGCAAATATTGGTACCTGTCCTACTGTTTGGTTAACTGATACAGCGAAATTTACAATACCCAATGAGCCCCGCTCAGCACCATGGTTAGATTATGACCACTGGAATGTGCCCATACCCCCGGAAGATACCATTGATTTTTATATCTCATCAACAGATGTATGCAGCAACGAAGCATTTACTGTTGATGTGGTAAATGCCCAGGAAACAATTGATTACACGGTAGTATTGGTTGAAAACAAAAAAGTGGCTGATTATTTAAGCACTACTGAGACATGTAATACCGAAGGGGAAACACTTACAATAAATGTACCCGGTGATATGGTTCCTGTTGGTGAAGATATAGGAATAGGTGTATTGGCAAGTGGTACATCATGTGATGTTTTTGTAGGCAGAAATGCATCAAAGCCAATCAATGTATATGCCATTCCGGATACATCATTAACAGTACAAGGAAATACAGTCTGTTCAGGCGATGACGGGGTAGTTACCATTTATTCCAGCGAAAACGGCACCGAATACCAACCATATATGGGTGGTTCATCAATTGGTTCTTCAAAAACCGGCGATGGAAATGACCTCACTTTTACTATCCCCGAGTCTGATTTATCATTGGGTGAAAATGAAGTCGTGATTGGCGCAACAAGAAACTATTGTACTGAGCTATTTATGACTGATACTGCCGTAATTACCAAGGTAAATGACCTGGATGAAACTCTTCCTGTAACAGTATTGCATGCCACCCTTTGTGTTGGCGTAGATGAAATTGCCACGATAGAAAACTCGCAATCCGGTGTCAAGTATGTGGCCAAAACAGATGGTGTAGCCGCTACAGATACAATCCTGGGAAACGGTGATGACCTCGAAATCTTTATCTCTCATGATTCACTTTCCCGGTATTCAGGTAGTACATTTAACCTTACCATTGATGCTTTTGCAGGTAGTTGCCCGCCGGTAACATTGAATGACAATTTCAATATTACTGTTAACGCTGATACGATACCAGATGGAACTATAGGTGTTAGAAAGCCCGATGCTTTTTGTCCCGAGTTAGCTGATCCCATAGAAGTGGAAATTCATGATAATGGCTTTGGCGGATTAGAATTCCAGGTAACGGCAGATGGCAGGGTGGTAAGTGACCCGGCCTCTACTGATAATCATTATAGTTACGCGTATATACCCTGGGATAGTTTGACAAAGGGCGAATCATATACCATGGGCTTTGAAATAATTAAAGCCGGATGCCCACCCAAAACTATCAGTGGTGATGATATAACAGGACGCTGGAGCCCCGCAAATCAGCCCATAGAGGTCAAACCTGACTATATTTTGGATTACGAAATAAAAACGGACACAGTTTGCGTAAATGAGTTAGGAACAGTGTATGTCCGTGATGTTTATAAATATGAACCTACTAGATACCGCCTGTATGATCCCGTGAATTCAATTGAAGTTAGCGAAGATTCACACACATGGTGGGACGCGGGCTACGATGCCCCTGATAATGTTGACACGGTAGATGTACCGATTACAGTAAAGGATGTATCTTTCCTGAGTACGGGCGAAAATTCATTTGAAGTACAGGTTAGATATAGTGATGGAGGATGTGGGTGGACTACACTTGACAATCCCGCTATTATCTATGTTAACGATTATCCTGATCAAACCCTCTCTGTTGATGGTACTTCGGTATGTGATGGTGATGGAACTGTTACGGTTGATAATACCCAAAGCCATGTCTATTATCGTCCGTATATGGGTGCTACAGGTGTAGCATCACAACAAAAAGGAAATGGCGGAACGCTTAATTTTACAATACCAAAAACGAATTTAAGTCCCGGTATCAACGAAGTATCTATAAAAGCTTCAGTAACCGGCTGTAGCCAGGTAAGCCTTGACACTACAGCAAAAATAGATGTTGTAGCAAGCGCTCCCGGTAAACCAGGGCCTATCACCGGTGAATCTGTGGTTTGCGAGAATGCAACCGACATCCAATACAGTGTGCCCAATATAGATTCGGCTTCATCTTTCACCTGGAGCTTACCCACCGGGGCCACCACAACATCCACTTCCAACTCTGCCGTGGTTGATTTCGGTGCTGATGGGGGAAATATAACTGTAGCGGCCAATAATATTTGTGGTTCAGGACCGGTTTCTGAGCCGTTTAATGTAACACTTAATCCACCTTCAGCCGGTGGAACCATTTCAGGCACCGATGAGATATGCCAGGGCAGGACTGATACATTGGTATTATCAGGATTTACAGGTGACATACAAAAGTGGCAGAAATCAACTTCACCCGGCGTATGGGATGATGTTTTCGAAACTAATGATACCCTGATCACTTCCACACTTAACGATACCACTTTATTCAGGGCCATTGTTGAAAGCGGTGATTGCGGACAGGCCTATTCCAATGAGTTTACGGTTAATGTCATTGTATGTCCTTTTACTGCTGATTTTACCGCGGATGTTACAACGATATGTGCCGGTGACACGGTTACCTTTACTGATGCTTCAGTAGGTACTTCCGGTTCAACAACATATAGCT
>CAZSGZ010000241.1:1216-5731 GCA_964606455.1 uncultured Spirochaetales bacterium | reverse complement strand
GTTTTAGCGTTCTGTTTCCCCTGAAAGGAGGGCTGCGAATAGCCGGGAACGATCAACTTACTTTTTACACTGCCGCTGCTATCCTGCCGGGAATGATCATGAGCAGGCCGGCCCCGTGGTTTCTCTTTGCGGCGGACCTGAGCGCGGAACTAGGCTGGAAACTCTCCCCTGCCTTCGAACTTGCACTATCGGCAGGTCCCAGATTCAGTATCAGCCCGGGTTACAGCACGGCAGTGGCACCTTACGAAATGCTCGATATCCGCGTCGGGATTGCGGCGGCCTTCGGATTATAGCAGCCTACCGGGTGAAACTGTTATTGTTCGTATTTTATCCTTCATTGTTTTATTTTTTATTGTCAATAACGTTCCGCGAATATACACATATTCGCTGCTAATTGCAGTGCTTCAAGCCGAGAAACACTCTCATCAAAGCATTGAACTAAATACGCCAATGGCGTATATTGATACTGGAGTAATCGTTGTTGTTTCGATGGAACGGGATGATGGAGATATCCTTCGGCTGATAAGTGCTCGGTTTTCGACTCGGACAGAACAGAAACGATATGAAACGGTTATTGCAGAGGTGGACCATGAGTGAAGAATTGAACCTGAAAGACTTTAACAGAGCAATTACACGGGAACAAAGGCGTAGGTTAATCTCCGGAGAATGGCAGTCTGGAGATCTTGCTGCATTGCGTAAATACCTTGGCCTTACGCAGAAGCAGTTTTCTCATCGAATCGGCATCAGTATTAATACCTTGCAGAATTGGGAGCAAGATCGTCGGCATCCTGAAGGACCAGCTAAGGCTCTTCTTCGGATTCTAGCAAAACATCCACGACTTGTAATGCATGATCTAGAACAAGCTTCTTGAAGCCGGATACGGCTATACCGGTTTTAGCGTTCTGTTTCCCCTGAAAGGAGGGCTGCGAATAGCCGGGAACGATCATCTCACTTTTTACGCTGCCGCTGCTATCCTGCCGGGAATGATTATGAGCCGGCCGGCGCCGTGGTTTCTCTTTGCGGCGGACCTGAGCGCGGAACTAGGCTGGAAACTCTCAAGGCCGTGTCTGTTGTTATTCTCCCTATCCCCCTACTCCGATCAATGCCGCACCGGCAATGGCTAGTATCAGGCCGATAATCCGGGAGGCGGTTAGTTTTTCCTTCAAATGAACCCTCTGCAGGAGAACTGTCGGGCCGGGATAAAGGGCTGTCAAAATGACGGCCAGGATGATATACCCGGTCCGTACCGCGAGAAGATAAAAAATATTCGCCAGCATGTCTAAAACGCCGCTTACAATCGTAATCCCTTTCGTTTTTCCGGCCAGAGCCAGGCCTTTTTTGCGAAGCAGGCAGAGAATAAAAAAGAGCGGTACCGTAATTCCCCGTGCGGCCAGTAAGGGCCACAATCCCGAGCCCTCTCCCGTTTGCGAGATAAGAATGAAAAAGCCGCTGAAGGCAATTCCGGATAGAAGGCCGTATTTCAGTGAGCTTCGGATGTTTCCGTTCATTTCCGTATGCTCCAGCGAAAGCAGCAATATGGCGGGTAAAGCCAAGGCAACGCCGATCCAGGTCAGGACAGCCGGACGTTCGCCCGAAATCAGCCCGAAGAATACCGGGAGGACCGCTCCGGTTACCGCCGCGGTGGGAGAGACTATAGATGCCAAGCCGGAAGCCAGACCGCGGAACAATATTCCCACCCCGGCCGCTCCGCAGATTCCCGCTGCTATACCCCAAAGAAGATCTGTAAGGCGCAGAGCTGATGCTCCGAAAATAGGGGCGGCGACCAAAGCGGTCGCCAGTCCCAGGAGTTGAGACCATGCAACAACCGAAAGCGCCGGATTTTTGCGCGAGGACAGGCCGCCTAAGAAATCCGCGGCGCCGTAACTCACGGCTGATAAAAGCGCGAAGAGAATTACCATAACAGGGATGATACTGCATTTAGTGATTTTTCTAAAGTTGTTCGGCTTCCCGAACACCCGCTTCCGGCGATATCTTTAATTAGTTCATTAATTCGGTGTAATTATTTTCTATAAGTCTATTCTCATTCTTATCATATCTCGGCATTCGATCCCGTTCTCAAAAATCGGTTCGGGATGAGTTCTTCTGAAGAAATCAAAATCTATATCTACTATACGAAAGCCGCATTTTTGATACAATAGCATTTGAGCGACTCCGGGATTTCCAGTTCCGATTTCAATTGTTTTCGCATCACCTTTTTTTATTTCTTCAATAACATATAAGAGAAGTTGTTTCCCTATTCCGTTATTCTGAAGTTCTTCTTTAACCGCTAGATTCATTACTTCCATTGTACTTGGTTTTGTCTCCATAATGAGAACAACACCAACTGTTTCACCATTCAATTGGGCGGTATAGCATGTTCCTTTTTGAAGATAGCTTTTTACCAGTTCTTCCGATGGATCCGCAAGCAGTAATAAATCCATGGGAGCATCAGAATTGGAGCTTAATTTACTAATACCGATATCCATTTTTTTCTCCAAAAATTGCGTACAACGTCCCAGGTTCACCTGAAACCGAAGGCGAAATCTTGTAAACTCTGTTATAAGAAGTGAAATTTACTCCTGACCTCTGTGAATAAAGTCTATCTTTACTTCATATCCCATTGCATGAGCGTATTCTTCTATGGTTGAAAGTCGAGGAGAACTTTTCGAGTTGGCACTTTCAAGTCTGGAAATATTACTTTTTTTCGTATGAAGTCTTTCAGCCACTTCTTCTTGGGTTAACCCAGCATTTTTCCGAAGCGCAATCAATTGTCTACGCAGTTCAAAAATCGGCTTCAGTTTTTCATACTCTTCTCGAACTTCCGAGTCTTTGAGAGCCTCTTTCTTAAAATCAGAAAAATCTACTCTTTCCATCTTAAACCTCCTTCATTCGTTTCCGGGCAATATCAAGGTCTTTCTTTGGGAAATGCGAGGGTCGCCTCGGAAACTTTCTCATTGTAAAATGATACTTTCCAGTCCACAACAATATGTTATCATATTTGATAACATATTACAAGTAAAGATAGTGCTTTGTTGAAAAATTTTTTGGCCAGGGCGGCTAAAAATCGCAACTAGAGCCATAATTTGATTTCTTATAACTCCTTTTATCCCTAAGAACTTCATTCGCATAACCTATCGGCCGGACTTCCTTTTTGTATCCACAAACGGTGAGCCGGACAATACCGCTAGCTATGTGCTGCTGCTGCTGCTGCCAGACCGAATTGTAAAAATGTGACGAAATTTTTCATATCGATCATAAGCATACCGGGTTCGGAATGTTCGGTAAGCGGAAAAATCTCATCGTAAGAGCGGAAAAGAAAACCCAGGACACCTAAGACAAACTCCCGAGGATACTCGCCGCTGATTTCTCCCTTCTCCAACGCCGTATCAATCATTCCCTCAATATCCGATTCATCTTCACCGCCTAGTGCCTCCAGTACGTCCGCATATACTTCGGACCCTTTGCTAGATCCATGACAGCCTGCAGGTTTTCTCTGTTACATGTGTATTTCACCGATCTAACTTCCTGCTTTTCGCCCTCCTACAGCGTTCCCTCTAATTTAAAAATCTTCAAAGGATTCGAGAAAAACAGCTTCTCGGCGATTTCCGCTGCCCGGTCGATGTCGATAATTCCTTCCTCGATTTTTCTCGTCAGGGAGGAACACACGTTCCGTTTCGCCATCATCAGATGGCCGTACACCCCGTCTATAAAGAGATAATCCCCGCCGAAGGCGCTGATCTTGTTCACCGGCACCAAATCGAGCCATTCCGCGAGAGCGTTGATACTCGCCGTCGGAGAGATAATATGGGCCCAGCACATATCGATATAAACATTCGAAAAATTCTTCGCCAACACCCCGATCTCGTTCTGATAGGGATACCCGATATGAAAGAGATCGAAGTCGGCATTCGGGTACTGCAGGAAGAGCGGCGTCAGGAGGGCCGGATTGCTGTTAGGTAGAATATTGCCGTTCCCTTCCTGAATACCGGTATGAAACTGCATGGTCAGATTATTTTTGTCCGCATATCGGCAGACGAAATGCATCATATAATCCTGAAATTTCTTGCCCAGGGTGAAAGCCGAAGGGAGATAATTGGTCATATGCTTATAGTTAAAAATTTGGTTAAACTCGGTTTCCGCGTCGTATTTCGTTACTTTCGAATAATCGAGGCTGCGCATATAGGCCAGCCCGCTTTTGCAGGCAGCCGCGCCGTGGTCGAATGCGGTCCGCAGCATCGTCTCCGCCGCCTCCAGCCAGTCGCCGAAACAGGTAACGGTTATGTCCGTTTCCTCTTCGATTCGGCGGACATCGTCAATCGACTGGGGATACACAAGCCTGTCGACGGGATACACATTCCTGAAAAACCGTTGATCGCAGTTCAGTTTGCTTGTAAAGATAATTGCTTCGTTTTCCTTGGACACATCGTGCAGGAGGCTGGTGCGGATCTTCGACTTTTCCTTTAAGACTTTTTCGAAATGCTTGTCTTCAAAGGATGCGAGAAATTTCCGGTTCAG
>CAZSGZ010000241.1:0-1116 GCA_964606455.1 uncultured Spirochaetales bacterium | reverse complement strand
TTTACGCCTCCTCTTTCATTTCATTATAGAGAAGCATAGCTACAATTGAAAGGAAAAAAGGGGGACAAGCACCTGAAAATGAGAGCTGTTTTACACCAAAACTAACGTTCGTTCGTCGATACAGATACACATGATGAATGACGGAGAGCAGCAGAAACAAAACGGCCCTGGTTATCGGGAACAGTAATTACCGCCACTTTCAAACGCTCTTCCGGGTCGTCCGCACGGTGCTGTAACAGTATACGGGTACTCGATCTTTCTCATTCTATTTCGTGTGTCTGCTATGTTTTCGTCGCCGGATATTACAGCCAGGTCGCCACGTTTTTCAGGTTGGTAACAATCCCGGAACTTCGTTCTTCATTTCGATCTCCATCATAGATGAGGACTCGTTTGGCCGCCCTCTTAATCGAGTCGTGAAAATATAATTTCGGCGACTTGATGAGCCGTTTACTGATATTTGCGAAATAGGGGGGGAGACGAAAAACAATAAAGCTCGTTTCAAGAAGGGATATCCATTCGGCCGCTGTTTTATGGCTTATCCCCGTATCCTCCGCCAAATGGGAAAAATTGAGGATTTGCCCGGTCCGACCGGCACATAATTGTAAAAATTTCCGAAAAAGAAGAAGGTCCTGTATGCGGGAAAGCTTCAGTAAATCACGCTCAATATATGTTTCGATATAATCGGGCAATCCCGCGCAGGGTTCGATTCTCTGATCGTACAAACGGGGATAAAATCCGCGGTACATGTAATCTTCAGGGGTGCAAATTGGAGTTGTCAAGTTCAATTTGCACCATCAAAGAAGATATTCAGAAACACAGACGATGACCGATCAGCGCATCAGCGAAGCACTCGCGTATATGTACAGTACCTCCCCGGGCCGTATAATCGGCAATCAGGATAACATCATTATATTCAGCGATCTCCACTTAGGCAGCGGCGAAAAGTCTATGAACTTTTCTCCGATTTTGCATCCGGCCCCGGATTAATCAAGATCGTCGGTAATCACGATTCGGAACTCTGCCTCGAATCGGAAATGCCGGAATGGGGCGGCATATACCATTCCTACCTCCTTCATTACGGCAAGCACGATATATTTCTTTTTCACGGCCACCAGG
>CAZSGZ010000240.1:0-5733 GCA_964606455.1 uncultured Spirochaetales bacterium | reverse complement strand
GAGGATACCGGCTTCATCCATATCGGCAAGTATGGGGTTCTCCCCCAAATTCTGTAATGAAAAGGCCTGCATGGGCTGATGGATAATACATGTTTTTCCGGAAGTATGTATCCGCTCCGCCGCCTGCCGTGAATACGGTACACCGGGGAGGACGGCGAAAACAATCGGCCCTTCGAACTCAAGGAAAGGTTCGAGCTGATGCATATTGTACCCGACGTCATCGATTATGATCAGAATGCTGCCGCTGCCGATTTCAGCCGGCTCCTCCGCCGGCTTCGCTGTACTGACGGCCGCGGTCTCAACCGTTTCCGGAACACTTTCCTCCGCGGTCTCCGCCGTTTCATCGCCGGGAGCGGGCAGAATTTCAATCACGGCCGCCGGCTGCTTTCTCGTCCCCCACAGAAACGCGGTAACACCGAAGCCGATAACGACAACGGCAGCGCACAGTACTACTCCCCGTGCAATCCGTTTCTTTTGTTCTTTTTTTGTCCTCTTTTTTTTCTTCTTCGACACACCTTAACTGTAGATGAGGAGGGGTGTAAGGTCAACAACCTTTTTAGTGATACACGTAGTCCTGTACCTCGTAGGCATGTTCTTTCAGTTTTCGTATTGCCCGCTTTTCAATTTGGCGGACCGTTTCCGGTGATATCCCCATTCGTTCTCCGATTGTTTTCAGGGTATACTTGTGATTGCCGTAAAACGAAAAGCGGTATTTCAGTATTTCCTTTTCCCGCTCCACGAGATGTTCTAAAAACCGGAGGGTATCTTCCTGCATGCTCTTTTCCTCGAGAGCTTTGTCCGGGTTGAAGGAGTTGTCTTCGCACAGGTCCATCAGCGTACCCGCGTCGTTATTAGTTTCCGCTTCCAGTGAAACAATGGAAGTTGCCGCGTTCATCAGTTCGAGGACCTCTCCCTCCTTAAGCCCTAATTCTTTTGCGACTTCGGCAACGGAAGGGCTCCTGGAATATTTCTGTGCAAGGCTCATGTAGGTGCGCTGGATCCGTTTGATAGCCTCCTCTTTCCGGTGAGGAAGCCTGATGGCGCGTTTCTTATTGGAAAGTGAACGGACAATTGCCTGTTTTATCCACCATGCCGCGTAGGTACTGAACCGGACGCTTTTCCGGTAATCAAATTTTTCAGCGGCTTTCATGAGTCCGATGTTGCCCTCTTGAACGAGATCGAGAAACTGCACATCCTTCGAGACGAAACCGCGGGCAATTTTTACAACCAAACGGAGATTGGACTCGATGAGTCTGCTCTTAGCTTCTTCACTGCCCTTCAATATCTTTTTCGACAGGTCCCACTCTTCTTCGGCACTCAAGAGCGGCTTATCCTTGATCTGGTTAAAATACGCTAGTAAATTATCTTCGGTGTATCGTGCTTTTTTCTTTTTTCCCAACATGTACACCTCCTGCCCTTAATACAGCATAAAACGTGCCATGTTTATATTTTTTCTATGTAATTATATATTTTGTTGTAATGTAACGAATTATATTTACGTACTTAGTTTACTTATTTTATAATGTATGAAAATGTATATTTTTTTATACATTTCCGGTTTTCGGTGTATCATTTTGTGAAAGCTGCTTGAACATCATTTCCGCGATGCCGAGTTTCGTATTTTTGGACATTTCCTTTGCGTATTCATCGTAAAGCATATCTTCAAATATATCTTCCGCCATATTCCGACCAAAGAGACTTGTTTTGTCTACCGTATTCCGCATCGCGTCGAGCATCTGCTTGATGAAGATGGCCTCAAAATCCTGACACGCCTCCTGTAATTTCCCCCGGTCTGTTTGGGGTTTGGCCGCAACCCGTTCCGCCGTCTGCAGGTTCCGCCACTGCAGCATTCCAATATCCGTTACATTCATCTCTATTTCTCCTACATGATAATAAGTTCACCGAACAGGGCGCCGGCTCTGTCAATTGCCTGCAGCACCTCGATAACAACGTCGGTTTTCAGCCCGACCGTCTGCATAACGTCGACTAAATCTTCCACCGAAGTAAATTCGGGAAAGGTAAACTGCTCCATCGTCTGGTCACCCGAAAAGCCGCCTACCGAAATCGAGTCGCCTTTGTAGGACACGGCTACTTTGCCGACGCGGACATTTTCGCCGATTACCACAACACCCGATTTCGGATTGATAACAACTCTGCCCGATATTGAAGGCACGACCCGTACATTTTCAAGGGCCGACATGAAGCGCACCGGATTCCCCCGGGTCTCCTCCGGAATTTCCACCTGGACTAAGCTCGCGTCCACCGCGACGGCGGAAGTATTTTCAATGGCCTCATTGATTTTTTCAGCAACTTCATATGAAGTTGCAAAATCCGGATACCGCAGGACAATGTTGATCCTGTTTTCCGTAACGTAGCCGGAAAGAACGTCCCGCTCCACTAAAGCGCCGCCGGGGAGATAGGCGGATGTCGCGTTTACCGATTTTTCAGTAACCGGGATGACACCCTGGGCAACCGCGTATACTTCACCATTTGCCCCTTTGAGATTTGTCTGAAGAAGCACACCCCCCTGCAGGTTTTTCGCGTCGACAATACTCGATATTGTAACTGATATCCTGTCACCCGCCCGGATAAAGGGGGGAATGTCCGCCGTAACGGTAACGAGGGCGCAGTTTTTACTCCTAATTTCACCGGGATCTATTTCAATATCGAAAGATGAAAGCATGGTGCTCAGGGTCTCGCCTAAGAGGGTCGAACGCGAGTTATCGCCCTTGCCGTTCAAACCCGTTACGATGCCGATGCCGACAAGCTGATTTTCCCGGACACCCTGAATGTATGCAATGTCTTTAATCCGCACCTCCGGCGCGGCTGAAAGGGAAAACACCGCAGCTGTCAGCATGGCCGAAATCAGCATGCCTATTTTTCCGCTCTTATAGATCCTCAACATAAACCTCCCGGTTCGCCGTTATTTTTCCATACAGGCTCTTATTCGACCGGACAGGCTTTACCCGGATTCTGTCCCCTTTTCCTCCGGAACCGTAGGCAATTCCCTCGAGTTTCATGTAAATCGGGTGCCGACGGACAACAACGGTGACCCGCTCCCCGGACCGGATAATATCTTCTTTTTTTACATCCCCGCCGGTTAGTATAATGCCGGGGGATAAATACCGCGCGGCCGTCGCGTGGTCCCGTGAAAGCTCCTCCGTGAGGTAGTTCTTATCCGTATCTGCTTCCACATAGTGTACCGGTAGAACGGAAAAATCGATGCTGTGTCCCGGCTGATACGCTCTTTCCGTTTTAAATACCCGGACATACCGAAGCAGGGAAAGCGTAATAGCGGGGCTCGCTTCTTTCCCCTTCTCCGCCGGCTCTATAACAAGTGTGTTTTCGGTTTTCCCGGAAACAACGCGAAGATCGCCGTACCCGATTTTCCGAACAATTTCGCTTGAAACATCCCCTAGTTCCAGTTCGGTCCAGCCGGAAGCAGGCCCTGCACGTCCGGATAGTTCCTCCGCCGTTTTCTTGAGAAGGGCAAGCCATACGGAAAAATTTTCCCGGTGTTCCTCTCGGAATTCCCGGGGAATAAACAAACAGTAATTGCCCACTAAGACAAAATTCGACGGAACCATTTCGCTTAACCTGCCGCGGATAGTACCCGCCGGGATAATCGCGGGGCGTCGTATCGGCAGGTCCAGGGGAAGGGACAGCATACTTTCGGATGGTCCGTCATCACCTTGATGAAGCCGCGTGACAAAACTGCCGATACGCGGGTCCACTCCGGTCCCGATTACTTCGGGCAGCAGATAGTAGGTGTCAGCATACATAGACCCGCCGGCCGCCGACATAAAAATCATGAGTAATAAAACCGTACAAATTCTTCGCCGGGGTGTGTTCATAGCCTCTTCTTACCGTTTCAGATTATTAGCTATCCCTAGCATCGTGTCGGAAGTTTGTATCGCCTTGGAATTCAGCTCGTACGCGCGCTGGGCCACGATCATGTTGACCATTTCCTGGACTACCGACACGTTCGACATTTCGATAAACTTATGGATGACCTTTCCCATCCCGTTAAATCCCGGCCTTCCGCCGATGGCATCGCCTGAAGCATTGGATACTTTGAATAGGTTCTCACCGATTGCCTGGAGACCCGTCGGGTTGACGAAACGGTATAACTGCATCTGCCCTACTTCCAGGTTCTCGTCGGAACCGGCAACTTTTACCGTAATTCTCCCGTCCTGGGAAATACTCAAGCTGTCCCGGACAAACCCCTCCGGCAGCACCACTTCGGGCATTACCCGGTAACCGTTTGACGTTACAAGCTGTCCGTTGCTGTCGATTTTAAACGCACCGTCCCGGGTGTAGCCGTAGGTCCCGTCATACAGAAGAGCACGAAAAAACCCTTCCCCCTCGATGGCCACATCGGAAACATTGCCGGTGGACTGGAGCGACCCTTGAGTGAATATCTTCTGCGTTGCAGCCACCTTTACACCGTGTCCCACCTGGACCCCCGTCGGTACCACCGTGAGTTCCGTTGCCGGCGTACCGGCAATTCTCCGTGTCTGATAAAGCAGGTCCTCGAAATCGGGCCGGTTCTGCTTGAATCCCGTCGTATTAACGTTGGAAAGGTTGTTGGAAATCGTGTCGATGTTGAACTGCTGCCCCACCATTCCGGACGCGGCAGTCCAGAGAGATCTCATCATGCTATTTTTCTCCTTAGAACAGTACGGTTTTTATACACGTACCGCCTCGTTTATCAGTTTATTCGTCATACCGTCCTGGGTCTGAACTACTTTCTGATTTGCCTCATACGCCCTGTTTACCTCTATCATCTGCACCATCGCGGTTACGGGGTTGACGTTCGCCCCTTCGAGAAAACCCTGACGGACTTTTACATTGTTTTCCCGGCTGGAGGGAAAGGCCCGGCCCGATTCGTAGGTGTCCATCCACATAGAGCTTCCCTGCTTTTTTAAATACCGGGTGCGGTCAAAATCCACTACCCGCAGCTGGTCGATAAACTCCGTGTTTTCCCACTCGTTTTCCGTCAAAGAAACCAGGCGCCGGGGATCGCCGGAAAACGTGCCGTTTTGGAAGATTTTCCCGTCCTGATCGACGATGAAATTGTTCTTTTTAATGCTGACGGGTCCGTTTTCTCCGAGGACGGGATATCCCTCTTTTGTAAGGAGCATCCCCTCTTTCCCGAGGGTAAAGGAACCGTTTCGTGTATACCGTTCTCCGGCGGGCGTCTGGACTACGAAAAACCCCTCCCCTTCCAAGGCCAAATCGAAACTGTTTTCCGTTTCCTTCAATGCCCCCTGCGTAAAATCGGTATAGGATTCGTTCATTTCCACACCGGTGCCGATTTTCCCCGCAATCGGGGCGATATCCGCCGAACCGAAGGGGAATTTATACACGCCGTTGTCGTTCATCCTTCGAATCAGCAGCTCCGGAAAGGCTTTGTGGATGGCTGTGTCCCGCTTATAGCCGTTTAAATCGACATTTGCCAAATTATTCGACAGTATGTCCATCCGGTGCATTTGCGCGACCATTCCGGCCGCACCGGTATACATTCCTCGTACCAAATTGTCCTCCCTTTCGTCCGGGTATATATTTCGATTATCGGAGGAAGGCGGAATGCTCTTGACGGGTTTTCATGCTTGATTTTTTCACGGAAAAACGCTATTTTGTGCTTCAACGCCAAAGTAGCTCAGGGGTAGAGCAACGCTCTCGTAAAGCGTAGGCCGTGGGTTCGAATCCCACCTTTGGCTCGGGAAACCG
>CAZSGZ010000239.1:351-5754 GCA_964606455.1 uncultured Spirochaetales bacterium | reverse complement strand
GACCACTCTCTCGATATAACTGTTTCCGAAGAAACGGGAAAACTGTACAAGATCCAGCTCGCGAAGGTCCCGGCGGCTGAACCGGAAAAGGAAAGCGAAACAGCCGCGGAAGAGAAGAAGCCGAAAGAAGCGGAAAAAGAGGAAGCGGCAGCTGTCGCGGAAGCGGAAAAAGAGGAACCGCCCGCTGAAAAAGAAGTGACCGTAAAACCGGAGGAAGCAAAGGAAACGGCGAAAGTTGCCCTGAAACCGGAAAAAGAGGAACCGAAAATCGTTATTTCCCCCGTAGCAATTACAGCTGCACCGGAAGACGCTGAAATTATCGTCAACGGCATCAGGGCCGGCACGGGGACATTCCGGAACACCTACGGAGAAGGAACGGCCCTGAACATTGCGGTCCGGCGCGGGGGGTACGAGCCCGAACAGTTTACCCTTACCGTCGGCAAAAACGCGGTTACCAGGACCGTAACACTGAAGGTAAAAACCATCCAGTACGACGTTCCCCTTTCGGCGGGACAGATCGTCGGTACCGTTGTTTCTGCGGGAGGCAGGTTCTATGCCGCCGACAGCGGCGGCACCGTCTCGGCAGCGGACGCCGAAGGCCGCAAGCTGTGGAGTTTTACCACTGCCAACGCGCCGAACGAAAACTCCTATCCCGTACTCATCGGGGGCAGTGTTTATTTCTCGGGATCGAAAGAACTGGTTATTGCAAACGCAGCGAACGGCGCTGTTGTAAGCAGAATACCCTTGGACGCGCAGGCCGCTCACCTCTTCGGCCGCCGAGTTGTCCCGTCAAACGCGGGTATCCTGCTTCCGACAAACGAAAACATCCGAATTATCAACGCGGCCACCGGCGCCGCCGCCGGTGAAATTCCCGTGCCGAAGGGGTCGAGGATGACACCGGCTGTCTGGAACAATAAAATTATTATCGCGGACCAGCAGGGGTCGCTGCTGATTATCAATCCGAACAGCAAGAACCCGGTGGAGGCAGAGATTTCAACCGCCGCGGTGCAGCCGGTCGCCCTTGCCCCGTCGATATCCGGCAATAAGGCGATCTTCTCCGGCAGAAAGGGAACGGTGGTCTGTGTCGACCTCGCGTCACGGCAGGTGTTATGGGAAAAGAAACTTCCCGGCGGCGCGTCAGTCTTTACCGATATTGCCTGCAGCGGCAGCGGCGTGTACGCCTACGCGAAAGGAAGTATCTACGCCATCAGCCTCGACACCGGGGCCGATCTGTTCGCACCGATAAGCGGCGCCAGCTCTCCGCCACAGTGTGCCGGCGAAAACATCGTGTACGGCGCCGGCAGCCAGCTGGTCATTCGTAACGCCGCGAACGGCAGAGTTGTCCAGAGCATTGCCGTACCCGGGAACATCACGACAAAACCCCTGCAGGCGGCCGCGAATTTTATTGTCGGGACGGACGGAGGACATCTTCTTTACGTACATCCGTAAGAGTAATGTCGGCATATCTGGAAATTATCGTTAAAATCATCCCCGTTATCGTGCTGTTCGTGCTCGGGGCGGTCCTGCGTAAAATACGCTTCTTCAAGGAAGGCTCCGTCGCGGATTTAAAGGGCCTGGTGGTCAATATCAGTCTCCCCTGTCTGCTCTTTCTCGCCTTCGCCTCGGCACGGCTTGAAGTCGCCTTTCTGCTGATTATCGCCGCTGTATTTGCCATCTGTCTGCTCATGCTCTTTGTCGGGAAGCCGGTGGGGAAACTCGTCGGGATACAATCGCCCTACTTTGCCTATATGATGGCGGGTTTCGAGACGGGGATGCTCGGGTATGCAATTTACACCTCCGTTTTCGGAATGCAGCATATCGATAAACTCGCCATTATCGACTTAGGACAGGTACTGTTCGTGTTTTTTGTTTTAATGACGATCCTGATGAAGATGAAAGGGGAAGCCGGCACCTCGAAGGACATAGTGAAGCTGTTTGTAACTTCCCCGGTCATCGTTTCCATTTTCGCGGGCATAGCGGTAAGCCTCATTGCACGGGCGGTACCGATCTTTGGAAACGAGGTGTGGGGCACCATAGAAGGGCTCGCGCGGATGATCGGCTCGATAACAACACCGGTCATCTGCATCGTCATCGGCTACGAGCTGCAGTTTTCCGGCGGAGGGATATGGAAATCGCTAAAAACCATCCTTATCCGGACCGCCTTTCTTTTGGTCCTGGCCCTTTTAGTAAACAGGTTTCTTATCCGTGGGCTGCTTCACCTAAGCATTATGTACGAATACGCGGTCCTTACCATGTTCCTCCTGCCGCCGCCCTTTGTTATCTCGGTGTTTATGGACAGCGCTGACACGGAAAACACCCATTACGTAGCAGCCACCCTCTCGCTGAGTACGGTGGTGTCATTAGGGGTTTTTATTATCGTCATGCTGGTAATGCAGTCGATGTAAGCCGACCGGCCTCAGTTCAGATGTTCGTGAAGATAGGTAAACACCTCGAGCAAATCGGAATAGGTAAGCTCCGCCTGATAGTCGAGGGGTGTATCCATATTGTTGACGATTACCAGCTTCCCCCCGTTCCGGAGAGCATACACCGGAAACGAGGCCGCCGGCTGTACCGTCAGGGACGATCCGAGGACGAGCATTACATCGGCCCGTTCCGACAACTCTATGGCCTCCTCCACCGCGGCGGCCGGCAGTGCTTCACCGAAAAAAGTAATGTCCGGCTTGACCTTTCCGCCGCAGGCGTCGCATGAAGGAACGACGTCACGCTGCACCATCTCCGCGATCTCTTCGAAGTCCCGGGTTTTTCCGCAGGAGAGGCAGCGGTGCACCAACGGAGAGCCGTGGACTTCGACGACCCGTTTCGAGCCGGCTTTTTGATGCAGCAGGTCGATATTTTGGGTTATTACCGCCTTCAGAATGCCTTTCTCCTCGAGGCGGGCAAGTTCGGTATGGACGATACTCGGCGTCTTCTCCTCTAAGTTATAAATGAAATCCTTCGATTTCATGTAATAGTAGGAAGGGTCGCGGTGAAAATACCCGATATCGAAGAGTTTCCCCGCGTCAATGTCCTTCCTGGTATACAGCCCGTTTTTTCCCCGGAAATCGGCAATCCCCGACAGGGTGGAAACCCCCGCGCCGGTAAACGCAACCGCTGATTTCGAGTCCCGTAAAAGTTTGACTAACCGTTCCATGTATAAATACTACAAATAAAAAATATTACTTGCAATCACCTGCCAATGTTTTATACTACACCGGTTGGGAAGCTTATGCAGAGACTGATTATACAAGCGCCGGCCCTTTTTATCTTTTTCCTGTACGCATCGCTCCTTCACGCCGAAAATACGGCCCCGCTGCCGCGGGTCTCTATCATCCCCTTTATCAACGAAAAACAACTGGAGGAATATGAGATCCTCTGCGCCACAGCGACTGAAACCATCGAACTGACGCTGCAGTTAATCGGTTCATACGATGTCATTCCGCCGATAGCGGCCGATCCGTATACCAATCCTGAAATACTGCTCGAATATTCGGATGAAAAAAAACTCGATTACGCCATCTTCGGAAAAGCATATCCCAATAAAGCAGGGCAGATGGTGTTTCAGGCCTCGGTGTACGATACCGTACAGGGGAAAGTTACCCTGACGGAAGAACGGACGGCCGAATCGATCCTGGACACCTTCGACACCGCCGACGAACTGGTGGTCCGCCTGATGGAAACTTTCAGCGGCATCCATATCGGCTTCGGGAGGATCGAATTTATAAATAACGGACTCGACGGTGATTATCAGGTCTTTATTGACGGAAAAAGTGCGGGGGAAAATAGTACATTCCTTGACAAGGTGTTAAACGGCCGCCGCGAGATCGAAATCCGGCAGGAACGGTATCCGGGAATAGAGACGATATATTCGGCAATTCTCGAAATCGTGGAAGAGGAAACGTATTCGGTACCGTTTTCCATCCCCGCTCTAACCGCCCGGGAGGAGGAGGAACTCTCCCGACTGCGGAAATTTATCGATACAAACCGCCCGTACAAAGAACAATCACCGGCAGTAACCGCGCATTTCGAAGAGCTCGCCGCGTTAATCGAAAGCCTTCCCGCTTCCGAAGTGAACAGCACACTGGCCGCCGCTTTTCGGCAGAGCGAGGCGGAATGGCGGCTTAAGCGGGAATACTGGGCAATTGAAGAAGCGGCCCCGCGGCCGTCGGTCGATCTTATTCCGGCAGCGGAAGAATTACACGCGAATGCCGCCCGGTATACGCACTCCGCTCCTATACTGCAGGCGGCAAACCGGAACGCTCAGACCCTGGCAGACCTCCTTGTCCTGAAGGCGGCGTATTCTTTTTCCTACGGAAAATGGGCCGAGGGGCTGGCATACTACGACAGGCTCGATGAATTGGCCGGTACCATACCCGGCAATGATCTCTTCGGCTACGGAGAGGAAGCCGAATACTTCAGAAACGTTTTCAGCCGCTACCGCTACCTGTCGGAGAATAAACAATCCCTTACCCTGCCCTTTATTTTAGGCGGCGCCGGCTTGGGCTTTACCGGAACGGGTGTCGGCCTGCTCATCGCAAATCCCGCGGCCGGAATGGTTTCCGAAGCCGATACCCTCTATGAAGAGTACACCGCCGCGTCGGAACCCGCCGAAGCCGAATCGCTTCACCGCCAAATTGAATCACTTTACACCGGCGCGAACGCTCTAGAATATGTAAAATGGGGGAGCATTGTCGCCGGTCCGGCCCTGTCGGCGGTAAGCGGTATTCTGTTCTACAGCCGGATCGGTGCTGAAAGCCGGTACATCCGGGACCAATTCGAATACAGGCTGAAGCGCAGAATGGAAACCGCCCGGGCTTTGTTCGACGGATACGCCTCCGGCGGCAATGAAAAACGGGCCCTGCTGATTGTTACAGGGAGCGCCGACGCGGCACTGAATGCCGACGGCGTACCCCAAGGGGCCGCGCCGGTATTGATAACGGATATCGGTCCCGGGGAAAACGGCATCTACATATCGGCGATGCCGACCGGCAGCTACAAAACCATAAGCACGAAGCATATCCTGCATGAAGGCCTAAATATACTGCATGTAGCCGTTCCGGAGCAGGACCTGCCCGCCGCCGAGATTGTCTCCGTCAATCAATCAGGCAGGCATCGATACAAAATCAGCGTCGCCCCGGTGAAAGACGCCGACAGATACGTTCTGCACATAGAAGCGGCACCCGGGGGACCTTACCCCGAGTTCGAAGAGCTTAGCTCAAGCAAACCGCAGTTTACCTGGACCGACCCCGGCGGCGGCAACATCAGCTACAAAATCCGGGCTGCCGCATTCCGGGAACAGAGAAACTCCTACGCCGGCAAGGCCGCCGACTGGAGCACCCCGGTAACGGTAACGGCGGGAGGGAAAGCCGAGGAAGAATCCGGACAGATCACCGCCCCGGGAACCCA
>CAZSGZ010000239.1:0-341 GCA_964606455.1 uncultured Spirochaetales bacterium | reverse complement strand
GGGAGGAACAATAAAAGATATATCAGGAACTGAAACAAACAAAAAGCAGGAATTGGAACAGCGAAAAAACGGAATTTATTATAATATTACGCCTCGAAGCATATTCGGATTAGTAGACAGCATTACCAATAAGGATTTTGGGCTTAATTTAAATTTTAAATACGAACGTCACATATTAACAAACTGGTTTTCATTTTCTGTTGAAATTGAATATACAAGTTTGATGAGTTTCCACCCGCACTTTGACGCTGCGGCATTTGCAAATTTTTACCCTTTGCAAAGAATACTAAAAGGATTTTTTATTTCTCCAGGATTCGGAGTAATATTGGTTTCAGAAACTG
>CAZSGZ010000238.1:0-5768 GCA_964606455.1 uncultured Spirochaetales bacterium | reverse complement strand
GGGGGGGTCCGTTGCCTGGATCGATCCGGGGGGGACCCTCAGGATCGGCCCGGTGAGTGCAGGTGCCGTACCAGGCCCGGCCTGCTACGGCAAGGGAGGATCGGTCCCCACCGTTACGGACGCGAACGTACTGGCGGGCCGGATAAATCCTGCGTATTTCCTCGGAGGAGAAATACCGCTCGAGGCGGCCCTCGCGGAGAAATCAGTTCGCCCCCTTGCCGCTGTCCTCGGCGCGGCGCCGGAAGAAGCGGCCATGGGCATTATCCGCCTTGCCGACGCCCACATGGTGAACGCGATAAAGCTCATTTCCGTCCGCAGGGGGTTCGATCCGAGAGATTTCACAATGGTCGCCTTCGGCGGGGGCGGCGCAATGCATGCCGCGGCTTTAGCACGGGAACTTCGGCTGAAACGGGTCATCATTCCTGAAAACCCGGGCGTTTTTTCCGCCTGGGGAATGCTGGTCTCGGAACTCCGGCAGGACTTTATACGGACAAAAATACTGCGCCCAGACAAAACGGATCCCGCGGAAATTGAAGGCATATTCCGGGAGATGGAAGAAAAGGCCCTGAAAATTATGAACGAGCAGGGACGGAACGCCGGAGATGTGCGGTTTCTCCGTTTTGCCGATATCCGGTATGCGGGCCAGGAGCACACCCTAAAAACCCCCCTGCCGGAAGGGATATGCAGCGCGGCAGCCCTCAAGCAGCTGGAGGAAACGTTCCACAACTACCACAACCGGTCATTTTCGTTTAAAATCGATGCGCCGGTTGAATTGGTAAACTATCATCTTACAACCCTCGGAAGAGCGGACAAACCGAAAATAGAAAAGCTTTCTCCGGAAAAACGGCCGCTTCGGCAGGCGGTAAAGGGAGAACGAAGGGTGAATTTTGATGAACTAGGGTATCAGCTCTCTCCCATTTACGAACGTTCCCGCTTCCCCGTTGAAGTCCCCGTACAGGGGCCCCTCGTTATCGAAGAACCTTCATCGACAACGGTTGTATTTCCGGACCAGGAAGTATATCGTGATGAGTTTGGATTTCTGCACATAAGTTCGCCGGCGGTAGTTACCGGTAAAAAAAAGGAGTAACGCGTATGAAAATTTTATGGATCGACCCGGTGGGGACGCCGGATTTCGATAATGAAATCGGAAAAATTCTGAAAACCTCGGCAAACGCCGGCACGGAAGTCGACATTGTTTCTCTGCCCGCAGGCCGGCCGAAGCACCTGGAATACCACGCCTACGAGGCACTGGTTACGGGCGACATTGTCCGCCTGATATACCACTACTCCGGCGGGTACGACGCTATCGTTATCGGCTGTTTCTACGACGTCGCCCTTCGGGAAGCCCGGGAAGTCTCCCGCAAAGCGGTGGTCACCGCTCCCTGTCAGTCCTCCCTGGTGTTTGCGTCCCACTTGGGCAACACCTTCTCGGTCCTTGTAGGAAGGCAAAAATGGGTCCCGAAAATGGAGGAGAATGTCCGCGCTTACGGATACGGAGACAGGCTGGCGTCGATGCGGCCGCTGGAGCTGGGGGTGCTGGAGTTCCAGCAGGACTTGAACAGAACGGCGGAGAAAATGCTTGCCGAAGGAAGGACCGCGGTGGAGCAGGACGGAGCGGAAGTGCTGATTTTAGGCTGTACCATCGAATTCGGTTTTCATGAACGGATGCAGAAGGAGCTCGGTGTCCCGGTTATCGACGCCGTAGCGGCGCCCTTTAAGCTGGCTGAAATGCTTGCCGGCTGCGCGGAGATGTATCAGTGGTATCCCTCCCGGAAATGGGGCAGCGAAGGACCTTCGCCGGAAGAAATCAGCGCTTGGAACCTGTTTCAAGACCCTCCCCCGGTTGGAAATTTTATCGCCGACAAGGACATCGCAGGGGAGTTTAAAAAAAGAAAATGAAGGCGGCGTATCCCTCGGCGGACCCCTTTACAATAGAAATAATCAGAAACCGGCTGATCGCGGCGGCTGAGGAAAGCTTTATCAATTTCGGCCGGAGCAGTCAGAGCCCGATTATCTATGAAGTACTGGATTATGCCTGCGCCGTAACGGACACGGCGGGGGACATAACGGCACAGGCCAACGGGGTGCCCGGTTTTTTAGGCACCCTGACTTATGCCGTCAAGGCGGTCATCGAAAAGTACGGCAGAGACACGTTTACCGAAGGTGATCTGCTGATAACCAACGATCCGTACACCGGCGGCGGGAACCATCTTTCCGATGTCGCCCTTATCGCTCCGATTTTTCATAACCGGGTCCTCCTCGGCTTCAGCGTCAACAAAGCCCACTGGACGGAAGTCGGCGGGATGGCACCGGGCAGCTGGACAACGAACAGTACCGAAATTTACCAGGAGGGGCTGCAGTTCCCGCTTATTTTTCTGGGGCGGAACTACAAACCCGATCCGGCCCTTACCGAACTCATAGCGGCAAACGTCAGGACGCCGGAGCGGACCCTCGGCGACCTCTATGCCGGCGTTGCGGCCCTGCGGACGGCGGAAAAGCGGGTTGCCGAAATTGCCGAATGCTACGGGACCGAAACATTCCTGCACGCGGTGTCTGCCATCCTCGATTACGGCGAACGTTCCGCTCGAATTGCACTTCGGGACCTGCCGAAGGGGACATTTACCGCCGAGGACTGGATGGACGACGACGGACTCTCGGAAGACCCGATTTACGTTCGCGCTGCCGTAACCATCACGGAAGACGCGTTTACCGCGGACTTTACCGGTTCCGCCCCGCAGGTGAAAGGCCCGATAAACTGCACCCGTACCCGCCTCTACTCCGCCTGCCGTTCCATGTTTAAATCGATTACCGACCCGAGGGCGCCGCTGAACGACGGCTGGTTTCGGCCCCTTCGGGTAATCTGCCCCGACAAAACGGTATTTACGGCGGCAAAGCCCGCGCCTGTTTCAACGTACTGGGAAACCGGGGCCTACGCCGTCGACTTGATATGGCATGCCCTGTTCCCCGAACTGCCGGAGAAACTTACCGCCGGACATTTCCTAAGCGTCTGCGGCACCATCGTCAGCGGAATCGATGATGACGGACAGCGTTATATCCTGGTCGAACCCCAGGCGGGGGGATGGGGTGCCGGAAAGACGAAGGACGGTGAAAGCGGCATGGTACCGGTAGGCGACGGCGAGACCTACATTATGCCGGTAGAAGTATGCGAGAACCGCTATCCCATTCGGGTCGACCGATACTGCCTGCATCCTTCAGCGGCCGGCGCCGGCACGCACCGCGGCGGCGCCGGTCTGATTCGGGATTACCGGATCCTGAGCAGGGAAGCGGAAGTAACGACTACCTTCGGACGGCATAAATATCCCCCCTGGGGCGGAGCGGGAGGTTCCGACGGCTCTCCAAACGGAGTTGAAGTTATCCGCTCCGGACAATCGGAAGGGGAAATTCGGGCGGGTAAACTGGCGCGGTATCCCCTCCGGAAAAACGACGTTGTCCGGCTTGTAACCGGGACCGGCGGCGGCTACGGACCTCCTCTGCAGCGGGACCCCGAAGCGGTTGCCGCCGACGTATGGAACGGGTTACTGACACCCGGAGATGCCGAGAAAACCTACGGCGTTGTTATTTCTTCGAAAAACGAAAGCGCGGACCCGCGGGCAACGGCCGCGCTTCGCGAACGGAAAAGGAGCATTAAATGAACCGGAAACTGGATTTACTGCAGCGGCAGCTGGCGGATACGGACATCGACTGCGCCGTTATCGGCCCTACAACGAATATGACCTATCTCCTAGGCGGGGCACCCCACGCCGACGAACGGCTCTGCGTGCTCCTGATTACACCGGAGACCGCCGAAATTGTCGCTCCCGTACTGAACGCCGAATCAATCCGCGCTTTTACGGACATCGACATGATTACGTGGGAAGATGCCGAGGGGCCCGCCGCGGCCCTTGCCCGGTCGGTCCTGGCAAAAAGCAGGTTCGCGGTCCTCGCGGTGGACGGGGCCATGCGTTCCGATTTTCTCCTTGCCGTTAGCGAGATCTGTCCGCCGCAGCAGTTCGTGGCCGCAGATCCCGTTATCGGACGCCTTCGGGTTACAAAGTCCCCGGATGAAATTGCCGCTCTGCAGCGGGCGGCGGAGCAGGCCGACCGGGCAATGCGTGCCGCCGTCGACGCCTGCAGGCCGGGGGTTACGGAAGCCGAAGTGGCCTGGGCGGCCGAATCCGCTTTCCGCGCGGACGGAGCGGAACGGGTGGAGTTTACTTTAGTGGCGGCGGGGAAAAACGCGGCACAGCCCCATCATCACAGCGGCAATACCCTTTTGCGCGAAGGTGAAGGGATCATTCTCGACATCGGCGCCTCGTTAGGGGGGTATAAATCCGACATTACCAGGGTGGTCCACCTGGGGGACCCGAGTCCGGCCTTTGAAGGGGCATATAACGCGGTCCTTGCGGCAAATAAAGCTGCCGGGAAAGCGGTACGGCCCGGGGCAAGCGCCGAATCGGTAGACGCGGCGGCACGGAACGTTCTGGCTGAAGCGGGGCACGGGGAACATTTTATCCACCGGACCGGCCACGGCATTGGCATGGACATTCATGAAGAACCCTACATTCAGCAGGACAATTCCGTCCTTCTGGCGGAGGGGATGACATTCAGCATCGAACCGGGAGTGTATTACCCGGGAGATTTCGGAATCCGGATCGAAGACATCGCCGCAGTTACGGAAAGCGGCGTCAAAATACTGACCGGATTCGACCATGCACTGATAATAAAGTAAGGAGAAGGAGGAGCAATGGTAAAACTGACGGTACTCTACACCCTTCCGGAGGGGGCGGACCACGAAAAATTTCTCAAATGGCGTACGACGGAACATCAGCGGGAAAACATGGGGATTCCCGGCGTAATGAAAAGCGATTTTTACGCTGTTTCGAACATCTACTCCCACGGCGGGAAACAGGCCGGCGCGGGAGAACTGAAAGAGGAGGACCGGTTCTACAGGTATATTACCGAAGCATACTGGCCTAACATGGAAAGCTTCAGGGCCGCCTTCTTCGATTCCGGGTATCAGAAAAGCCTGATGGAATCGCTGCAAAAAATTGCCGATCCCGTTTTTCTCGTCTCGGAAGAGGTCTTAAGTGAAACTGTGTAAATTGAAGCAATATAAATTGAGAAAAAGTCTTTCAATTTATCCTGTTTTTTTGATACTATTGATTCTTAATTTTAAGCAATACTTTGAGGAGGTATGGCAATGAAAAGATGGTTATTGATCATCATGGTGCTTTTTCTTGTACCCGGGGTTCTCACCTTTGCGGGAGGCGGACGGGAAAAGGAAAGCGAAGCCGCGGAACCTGAAGAAACGAAAACCGCGCAAGAAACAAGAGCAGAAATGCGGGAGCTTCGAGTAACATTTGCATGGCCGACGTATATCGACCCGGCGGTGGGTTCCGATTTCTCCAGTTCTTCGTCTTTTGTCAATTTGTACGACACGCTGGTATATCCGACGCCCGACGGCGGCGTGAAAGCGAACGTAGCGGAGCGGTGGGAAACCAGCGAAGACGGTCTCACGTGGACGTTTTATCTTAGAAAAGGTGTAACGTTCCATGACGGATCGGAAATGACGGCGCAGGACGTTGTTTTTACAATGGACCGCCTTGTGACTATCGGCGAAGGCTACGGCTACATGTTCAGCGAAAAAGTGAAAAACTCCGAGGCTGTGGACAATTATACCGTACGCTTTGACTTAACCGAGCCCTACGGACCGTTTCTCGTTACTCTGGTGCGTCTCTACATCCTGAACGAGGACGTTGTACGGGCAA
>CAZSGZ010000237.1:0-5776 GCA_964606455.1 uncultured Spirochaetales bacterium | reverse complement strand
GCCGTCGGAAGGGGAAAAATTAAACCCGAAGGCGGGTAGGCCTGTCGGCGGAAACCACCTTACGGAAGCATTGTTTTCACGCAAAGAGGAGGAACTGAAGACGATTGTCCCGGCACAACTTACAATCATGCCCGGCATCGAGCGGTATTTGCGGAATTTTTCCCGCCTCTTACCGCTTGCTTACGCTACAACGACCGGCAGAGAAATGCTGGAACTCTTCTTTTCCGTTTCCGGCATTGGCCCCTACTTTTTAACGGGGGTCACATCCAATGATGTCCGGGAAACGAAACCGTCTCCCGAACCGTATCTTGAAGTACTCCGGAGGCTTGATGTCGAGGCCGCGGAAGCGGTGGTACTGGAAGACTCTCCCTCCGGCATTAGATCGGCGAAGGCGGCCGGAATATACTGTCTTGGAATTGCCGGCAGTCTGGGACCCGCGGCCTTGTCGCAGGCGGACAAGATTTTCCCGCGGACCGCCGATGCCTGTGCCTGGATACGGGACACCTGCCGCGTCAAACCAGAAACAGCAGGGCCGCCCCGCCGATAGCGATAACCGTACCGCCCGCCGCGCCCCAGGGGACTTTCTTTTTAAAAACAAAACGGTCAACCGGCAGAAGTATGATGGGACTTGTCTGCATAATTGTCGTAACAATGCCGACCGGCGCCAAGGTGAGGGCAAACATCGTGAGGATAATGCCGAGGACCGGGCCGATAAGAGCGCCGGTGGAAATAAGCAGCAGCGCCCGGGTATCACGCATCTTGGTAAAATCTTCCCGAAACCTTCCCCGCAGGAGAGCGAAAACCGCGAGACCGAAAACGCCGGCGCATATACGCAGAAGGTTCGCCGACACCGGATGGATTTCCGATGTAAGCCCCTGTTTGGCCAGGACCATTCCGCAGGCCTGGGAAATGGCGCCTAAAAACGCAAAAAGCAGACCGATGCGTTCGTTTCTGTTTCGTTTTTCTTTTCCCTTTTTTTCCACCAAAACAACCCAGATAACTCCGCCGATCGTCGCCAGAATACCCAGAATCTGCAGAGGGGATAACAATTCCTCGATAAAAATCCAGGAAAAAAAGGTTGAAAAAATCGGGGAAAGGGTAAGCACCACCAGGGTTTCCCGGGGGCCGATTTCGACAAAAGCGAAAAAAATAAATAAGTCGGCAATACAGAAACCAAGCATTCCGGAAGCACCCATGAGAAGATACGTGCTTCCGGAAAGGCCCGCCGGAAACAGCCTGCCGGTAAAAATGACATTGACGATAAAAATAATCGGGAGGGCTATCCACAGGCGGATATGCGTTACCGTCTGTGATGTAACCCGTTTTCCCGCGGCCGCGTAGACAATTGAGTTCTGGGCCCAGCATCCTGCCGTTAAGAGGGCGAATATATGTCCGAGAATCGGGGTCATGCGGAGGGTTCTTCAGCGGTGCCGGCTGCCTCTCCCGACCGCTTCTGAAGCTCCTCCATTTCTTCCGTAAGTTCCTGGAATTTTGCGATATTTTCTTCACCGACTGTTTTCAGGTTTTCCGAAGAGGACACGATATTTCCGGCCAGTGCGGTTATGTACTCGATCATCTGCTGTATTGTTTCCGTCGTTGATTTTATCTGCAGGATGCTGCTGCTGCTGTCTTGAATATCGGTGTCCATGCTGCTTAAGGCCTTGTTTACCTCTTCGTTTATATGAGACAGATGGTCCACCGACTGCTCGATCAGCAAGTGACCTCGGGCAGATTCTTCCATACCGGCGATAATTTCGAGCAGTGCATTTTTTACCGTTGTTATTTTACCGATGATATTTTCAAAAACCGACTGCATCTGTTCACTCCCCTTTACGGAAGCTTTTATTAGGTCGTTGCTTTCCTGCAGCGTGCTTCGAATCATTTTCGCGTTTTCGTTGCTTTCTTCCGCGAGTTTCCGAATTTCCTCCGCGACAACGGCAAACCCCTTTCCCGCTTCGCCGGCATGGGCGGCTTCGATGGCGGCGTTCATGGCCAGCAGGTTCGTTCGGTCGGCTATTCCTTCAATTACATCGATTATTTCAATGATGTTTTCGGAGTTGCGTGAAATATTCCGAAACGATTCAATTGTTTCCCCGAGCTGCTCGGCCCCTTCTTCAGAAGCCTGCACAAGATCTTCTATAACTGTCTGCTTTTCCCGTGCCGCTTCGCTGATTACGTCGACCTGTGCTCGCAGTTCTTCCGTGGCCGAAGAAGAATCGCTTACCGCCCCTGTCTGCCGGTCCATCGTTGTCTGGACGCTGCCCCGGGAAGCGTTCACCTTGTTCCCCGATTCAATTGCCGATTCGGTCTTGCCAATAAGGGTGCTGATGTTATCGAGTATGACCTGCAGATTCTCCGATATTGAAACGGCAATCTGCCGGTTCTGTTCCGCGTTTTCCTGCAGTTTTTCTCCCAGGTTAAAGGCGCTGCCCGTATTGTTCATTAAAGATCGGAGTTTTTTGTATTGCGTGTCCGCTTCATCCGCCCGGTCCTGGATGGTTTTCAAACTCTGCTGCTGCATCCTGAAAAGCTGAAATATAAATACCGCGCCGAAAATCATTAAAAACAGGGAAACAAGATATTCCGTGGGGGCTGCCGGCCGGCCGAGCTGTTCCAGCGCCGGGCGGATCCGGAGAAAGAACTGTCCCGTATGCGCGGCCAAACCGAATGCCAGCACGCTTATAACCTGCCACCTGGCATACGCAAGTAACGGCGCCGTTATAAAAACCGGAATCATATAGGTTGCCTGAATATAGACATCATTCCCACTGCCGATGTCTCGAAGAAAAAACAATCCCGCGGCTGCAAAACAAAACAGAATTACATTTCCGGTACTCACAATCCTGAATTTCTTTTTCAACAGGAGTACAACAAATATACCGAGAACGATGCCGACAACTACTTCGAGGCTCCCCATCACAATGGAACCGGTAAGAAGCCGAATGATACCAAGGGCGGTAAATCCAACGGCTACGAAAGAATCCAAAATAAAGAGAGAAACCGCTTTTTCCTGAATAGAAACATTTTTGTCCGCGTAATGCTTCCTAAGCCGGTTGCCGATAGACATGGTGTAATCCTCCGGGTTGGATATTTGCCGTACAGCATGATCGATTTTTAATATTTTTTCAATGCCGGTCCCGCGGATGATTGTACAGGTAAGGGGTTACCGGCGGAAGCCCGCAAAAAGACGCGCCGTTTTTTCGCAGGCCTCGATAAACTTCCGGACATCATCTTCGGTGTGCGCCGCTGAAATCGACCCGAACCCGTGGACCACATGGACATCCTCCAGCAGCAAGGCGGTCTGCAGCAGTTTTTCTCCTACAACCGTATCGCAGAGATTTTCATTTCTACCCGCCTCCGGACTGGTAATTTTCTCCCCCTCCCGGTATGGAAAAAAGACCATTCCCAGCGAACTTCCGGGGACGGCCTCGTTTCCCCTGCCGGTACAGTAGGCGTATATGCCTTCCCGGCGGAATGCCTGCTCGGCCCCCCGGCGGGCGTCTTCTCCCAAGCGGTTGATTGCGGGATAAATTTCATCTTTATGAGAAAGGAGGTAGGTCATCATCGTTTTAGCAGCCAAGAGGGACGCGGGATGTCCCGAATAGGTCCCGCCGGAAAACCTGACCTTCCGCTTTCCCTGTTTCCCCGCCAGGGAGAGGACGTCCTTTCCGCCGGCTACGGCGGAAACAGGCATTCCGCCGCCGATGATTTTTCCGTATGCCGCCAGGTCCGGACGCACCCCGTACAGCTCTCCGATGCTTCCGGGGCAGAATCGAAAGCCGTTGATTACTTCGTCGAAAATGAGGAGGGCGCCGTATTTTTCCGTCAGTTCCCGGGCCAGTTCAAGGTATTCCCGGGAAGACGCAATGAAGCCCCCCGCACCGATAAATGGTTCGAGTATAAGGCAGGCGATGCTCTCTCCGTGAAGGCTGAACTGCTGTTTTAACATTTCCGGGTCATTGAAGGCTGTAACCAAAACTTCATCGGCGAAAATCGTCGGAAGACCCGCTGTATCGACTTCGTTGAAAATGGATGTCAGGCCGTGGTAATCAATTCCTTTCAGTCCCCAGGGCTGCGCTCCGTGCCATCCGCCGCCGATTTTCATGACCAAATTTCTGCCGGTAAAAGCCCGTGCAAGGAGCGTAGCGTACATTGTTGCCAGGGACCCGGAAGTGGTAAAACGTACAGCCTCCAGCCCGACGGCACGGCAGAGAATTTCCCCGCATTCCGCCTGCAGTTCGTCGGTGAAGCCGGTCTGCAGTCCGTTTCCGTCCGCGAAAAAGGCGGCGAGTGTTTCGGTGACGACCGGCGGATTATGTCCGAGAATATTTGCGTGATGTCCCTGCCAGAAATCGAGGACCCTGTTTCCGTCCGCCGTAACGACGCCGGAGCCGAAAGCTTTGACAATACGGGGAGGGTAGGGCTCGGAGAGACGGATCGCGTGACTGCCGCCGTCTATCAGTACCTGTTCGGCCCGCTTCTGCAGTTTTCCGCATTCCGGGTATTTTTTCCGGTATTCCTCATAGAGATACGCGCTGCATTTTTCATGGTTTATCTGCATCGGGAACTCCTTTTCTGATAGGAACTGTACCCGAAATCGGATCAGTGAGCGTGTCCGTGCTGCTGTTCTTCGTCGGTTGCTTCCCGGACGCCTTCTATGGTGATGTCGAAATGAAGGTCTTTTCCCGCTAAGGGGTGATTGCCGTCGAATTGAACGGAATCGTCATAAATATCGGTAACCGTCAGCACCTGGGTGCCGTCCTGTGTCTGGGCCTGCACCTGCATCCCCTTTTCGAAGGAATCGATTCCGTCGATTTTGTCTTTCTTCAGGGTGAAAATCAATTCATCATCGTAATCCCCGTAGCCGTCCGCCGGCGGGATCGTTACTGAAAATTGTTCACCTTCATTTTTTCCTTCGACGGCATTTTCCATGCCCGGAATAACGGCACCCGCGCCCTGTACAAATGAAAGCGGTCCCCGGCCTTCGGAGGTGTCGACAACCTCACCGCTTTCGTCTTTTAATGTGTATGCTATAGATACAACGTGTCCATTTTTAATTTCCATAATAAATCCTTTTTCGTGTATTTTATCAGATACAAGATTAAAAACCCGGAAGATTTGAGAGGCTCATAAAGGCAGGTACCTAACATCCGTATACTACCATTTTTCCCAAAAAAGTGTAAAGGCCTCAGTCAGGGACCGGGCACCGCCTTTTTTACCGGGCCGCAGCGGCGGAAATACTCTACGGTCCGTTCGAAGGCCTCTTTTTCATTGTATTTAGGCGTATAGCCGAAATCGCGGCGGGCTTTGTCTCCGGAAAAGGTGAAATCGCTGCAGGTATAGCTGACGGCAAAGCGGCTTACCTTCGGATTGATCCGCTTGAACGGTCGGATGAGAAGGGCGGCACCCTCGGCTGCAACACCGGCAATCCACATCAGCGGCTTCGGAATCCAGACATTTTTCGGTTTAATTTCGTATCCGGCGCCTTCAACAATGGTATCGAGGAATTTGAAAAAATTTTTTGCCGGAGAGTCGGTAAGAAAATAAGTTTCCCCGCTGGGTTTTGTATTTCCTTCCCAAAGTGCCCTGCAGGCAAGAAGATGGGCATGCGCGACATTTCCCACGTACACGTGCTGGCACAGGGCTTTTCCGTTGCCGATCCTGACGTAGGGCCCCTTTTCCGCCATTTCGACGAGTGCGGTAATGTGAAACGGGTCTGCTTCGCCGTAGACCCCCGACGGCCGCAGAGCGGTTATCCTGAAATTTTCCGATGCAT
>CAZSGZ010000236.1:5086-5862 GCA_964606455.1 uncultured Spirochaetales bacterium | reverse complement strand
TTGCCATTGCACTCATTGCTCCGGTGGCCGCCGCGAGGGTCGTAGTTACCGCTACGTATGCAATATCGAGGTCGGTCCCCGACAATGTCGAACCGGCGTTAAATCCGTACCAGCCGAACCACAGGACGAATACTCCCAAAGCCGCAAGGGGCATATTATGTCCCTGAATTGCTTTTACCGAAACCTGTCCGTTTTTCCTGACATACTTTCCCTTTCTCGGACCGATCATGACTGCGCCGACTAAGGCGGCCCATGCACCGACGGAATGAACAACCGTGGAACCGGCAAAATCGTGAAATCCCATATTCCCGAGCCATCCCGTATTGCTCCAGATCCAGTGTCCCGAGACCGGGTAAATTAAACCGGTTATAAAAATCGAATATACCAAATACCCGGAGAATTTAGTCCGTTCCGCCATTGCTCCGGAAACGATGGTGGCGGCGGTAGCGGCGAATACGACCTGAAACATCCAGTCCCGGAATGTTGCCGCCGTGGCCCGGGAAAGAAAAAACTGGTCCGTACCGATGAAACCGGCGGCGGAACCGCCGTACATCAGCGCCCAGCCGACGGCCCAGAACATTACCGCTCCCGCGGAAAAATCCATCAGGTTTTTCATCAGGATATTGCCGGCGTTTTTCGCCCTGGTCAGGCCCGTCTCCACCATGGCGAATCCTGCCTGCATAAAAAATACCAGCGCCGCGCAGAGCACAAGCCAAATCATGTCGAATGCGTTACTGAAGAGATCCAACTGCTGCTGCACGGACTCGCCCTCGGCG
>CAZSGZ010000236.1:4177-5076 GCA_964606455.1 uncultured Spirochaetales bacterium | reverse complement strand
GCGAAAACCCCTGCCGCCGGAACGATTAATCCGAGCGCAATCAGAATTAGAATCCATTTCGTTTTTCCCTTCATCCTCAACTCCTTTTAGAATTACTGTTTCCATTCTATTGGCAGATTCCATGCCAATTTAGAATCCTTAGATATAAAGTGTTGCAGGGTAACAGCTTATGAAGGATAAGCGGTATTAAAATAAAATACTTAATTGTAGTGTGATTGTTAGAATACTACATATTTGTAGTTGAAAGTTAGAAAACTTACTTTTTTGTTCGAAATATTTTAGGGTCTATCCCGTATTTTTGGACCCTCAAACCCATTATCCGTTCGGTTATTCCCAAAAATGCCGCGGTTTTTGCCATGTTCCCCTTCGATGATTTCAGGGCATCCAAGATAATTTCCCGTTCCAGATTGTCCAAAGCCTCCTGCAGGGTGCTGTGCAGGCCCGTATCGGTTGATTCGGCGCTCTGCAGGCTCGGCGGGAGATGATGGCCGTGAATAACTTCATCCGAACTGAGGAGTACCGCCCGCTCGATACAGTTTTCCAGCTCCCGGACATTGCCCGGCCAGTGATAGCTCGTCAGCAGGTTTATGGCGGGTGTCGATATACGTTTAATGGCCTTGCCGTTTTTTTCGCTGTACTTTTCGATAAAGTGGTCGGCTAAGAGGATGATATCGCTCTTCCGGTGGCGGAGCGGCGGTATGTGGATCGGAAAAACATTCAGCCGGTAGTAGAGGTCCTCCCGGAATGTATTTTCTTTCATCAGTTTTTCCAGGTCCCTGTTTGTGGCGGCGATAATACGTACATTTGTGCGGAGGGTCTTGTTGCCTCCCACCCGTTCAAATTCCCGCTCCTGCAGGACCCGAAGCAGTTTTACCTGAATAATGGGAGAAAGGTCGCCG
>CAZSGZ010000236.1:1682-4167 GCA_964606455.1 uncultured Spirochaetales bacterium | reverse complement strand
CCTCCCCTCCCTGCTGCTGATTGCGGAGGTAAAGGCCCCCTTTTCATGTCCGAACAGTTCGCTTTCGATTACCGTTTCCGGCAGAGCGGCACAGTTTACCTTGATAAATGGGTACCCGCTTCTATTGCTGTTGTAGTGGATGGCATGGGCCACCAGCTCTTTCCCGGTTCCGCTTTCACCGCGGATCAAAACAGTCGCATCGCTTCCGGATACCTGTGCGATAAGATCAAATACCTCCTGCATGGCATTGGAATTTCCAATAATGTTCGCGGGCCTGAACTTGTCCCGCAGTTCTTCATGCAGCCGTGTATTTTCTTCCAGCAGGCGCTGCCGCTCCTCCTGAATCGACTGGCGCAGCCGGACAGCCTGTGCAATCATGGAGGAGATAATCGTTAAAAGCCGTACATCTTCGTCGAGACTGATGTCTTCGGCGAAAAGCCGGTCCACGCTTAAAGCGCCGATAACTTCCTGACCGAGTTTAATGGGGACACAGATAAAGGAGATGTCCCGCTTCTGCAGCCCCTTTCGTGCCTTGGTTTTATTGAGAAACGTCGGTTCGCGGGAAATATTCGGTATCACCAGCGGCTGACCCGACTGGACGACCTGGCCGGTTATCCCTTCTCCTAACCGGTATTTCCCGCGCCGCTGTTCACTGTCGGAAAGGCCGTAGGCGTTTTCGATAGAAATTTCACCGGTGTTTCTGTTTAACAGGGTAATTGTTCCCCGAAGCATTCCCATGTGCTCGGCTATCAGGCGCAGGACCGGGCTTAACGCTTCTTCGAGTCCTACGCTGCCGTCAAGTGTTCGGCTGATGTCGAAGAGCAGCGAGAGTTCCTGAATTTTCCGCCGGTAGTGAATTTTGTTCTGTGTGTCGAAATGTTCTTCTTCCATATGCCGTTAAAATTACATTTTTGTAGGTTTTTATGCAAGTAAAAAAATAATCCATTGTTGTTGACAAAAAGATGTTTCTCTGGTAAGTTTGGCGGACTGAATTTTTTAAAAATTTGGGCCCTTGTAGCTCAGTCGGCAGAGCACCTCCATGGTAAGGAGGGGGTCATCGGTTCAAGTCCGATCGAGGGCTCGTCACCGTTGACACTATAGAACAATTTGAATAGAATTGTTCTCCCATGAAATAGAAGGAGAGAAGTTCGCATGGCGAAATCGAAGAAAGGTGCAGTTGAAATTATAGCATTACAATGCACGGAATGCAAGCGTAGAAATTATACAACGCATAAGAATCGCAGAAATATGCAGGGGAAGATGGAGCTGCGGAAGTACTGTCCCTTCGATAGAAAGCATACCGTTCATAAAGAAACGAAGGTCCGGTAATCTTTTTCTATTTTACGGTGATATCACAAAGGCCAGTAGCTCCAACGGCTAGAGCGCCGGTCTCCAAAACCGGATGTTGTAGGTTCGAATCCTACCTGGCCTGTTTACTCAGGAGTTGTACATGAAAAAAATCATACAGTTTTTTAAGGACAGCTTTGCTGAGCTTAAAAAAGTAATTTGGCCAAACAGGGATGAGGTGGCAGCATCCACAAAAATCGTAATCATTTCGGTTATTATTTTTGCCGCAGTACTGGGACTGGTGGACTTTCTGCTTGTTCTCGGTATCGACTTAATATTTTAAAAAGCGTTAGGTAAAACAATATGGCAAAAGGGTGGTATGTAGTTCATACATACTCGGGGCACGAAAATAAGGTGGAAAAATATATCCGTAAGATGATGGAGAACGGCTTACTGGAAGATGCCGTTTTCGACATCAAGGTACCTTCCGAAGAAGTTGTAGAGATGAGGGACGGCAAAAAGCGGACAACCACCAAAAAATTTCTGCCCGGCTACATACTTGTCGAAATGGACCTCCCCGACAGAGGATGGAAGAATGTCTGCGGCCAGATACGGAAAATCCAGGGGGTGACCGGATTTGTCGGTGCCTCCGGGAATGTGAAGCCCCAGCCGATTTCATCTGACGAGGCGAAAACAATTCTTCAAAAAGCCGGAGAAATACGCACCGACAAAATGTTCAAGCCGAAGCAGAGCTTCGAGACGGGGGAAACGATCCGTATTATCGACGGCCCCTTCGATACGTTCACCGGTTCCGTGGAGGAAGTGAACCTCGAAAAAGGAAAATTAAAGGTAATGGTTGGCATTTTCGGCCGGGCGACTCCGGTGGAAGTTGATTTCAACCAGGTTGAAAAAATATAATAGAGGCCGCTGCACGGCAGCGGTTGTGGGAGTCCGCGGGCGTACAATCGACTGTATGTAGCTGCCGGACGTTCGTACCACAAAGGAGTTTCTATGGCGAAGAAAAAAATTGCCGCGGTTATTAAACTGCAGGTGCCCGCGGGGAAGGCGACTCCCGCGCCGCCGGTTGGTCCCGCCTTAGGGCCCCACGGTGTCAGTGCGCCGCAGTTTGTACAGCAGTTTAACGACCGCACGAAAAATGTGGAACAGGGTTTGACTATTCCTGTTGTCATTACCGTTT
>CAZSGZ010000236.1:0-1672 GCA_964606455.1 uncultured Spirochaetales bacterium | reverse complement strand
AAGTTTTTCCTTCATTACAAAAACCCCCCCGGCGGCTGTTCTTATTAGGAAGGCCTGTAAGCTGGACAAAGGGTCGCCGGAACCGAACAAAGTCAAGGTGGCCAAAATTAAACGGTCCCAGCTGAAGGAAATCGCGGAAACAAAAATGCCCGATTTAAATGCAAACGACATAGATGCGGCAATAAATATCATTGCCGGCACTGCCCGAAGCATGGGCGTCGAAGTGGAGGGCTGACAATGAAACACGGGAAAAAATACAGGGCGGTACTTGAAAAATACAACAAGCAGGAACAGTACCCCTACGAAAAAGCGGTCAGCCTGGTAAAGGAACTGTCCTATGCAGCGTTCGATGAAACCGTTGAGCTGGCGGTCCGGCTCAATCTGAAAAAAAGCCAAACCGTGCGTGATACGGTGGTCCTTCCCCACCAGTTTACGTCTGAAAAGAAGATCCTTGTTTTCGCGAAGGGTGAAAAGGCCGCCGAGGCGGAAGAAGCCGGGGCCGCGTACGTCGGGGACGAAGACCTGGTGAACAAAATTAAAGACGGCTGGCTCGATTTTGACGTGGCCGTCGCGACACCGGACATGATGAAGGACGTGGGAAAACTCGGTCCTATTCTCGGCCGGAGAGGTTTGATGCCGAACCCGAAAACGAGGACCGTGACATTCGATTTAAAGGACGCGATCGCGGAGCTGAAACAGGGACGCGTTGAATACCGTTCCGATAAGACCGGCATTGTTCATCTTGCCGTCGGTAAGGTTTCCATGGAGCCGGAGAAAATGCTGGAAAACATAAGGCTGGTGGTTTCCGAAATAGAAAAAAAGAAGCCCGCCGAAATAAAAGGAGATTTTGTGCAGTCGGTAGTCGTAAGCTCCACCATGGGGCCGGGTGTCAAAGTTTCATACCGGGAAACGGCGTAGGAGAATGATGATGGAAGCAACTGAAAATAAAGAAAAGAAAATACAGAAGTATAAGCTCGAAGCAGTGGAAGAACTGAAAGAGATGTTCGGAACCGCTAAGGATTATATATTTACAAATTACCGGGGACTTTCGGTGGAACAGATAACCGACCTCCGGGGAAAACTGCGTGAACAGAACGCGGAATACAAAGTCGTAAAAAACAGGTTCGCGAAAATCGCTTTCAAGCAGATGGAACGGCCCGAATTAGGCGACAATTTGATCGGACCGACGGCAATTGCCTTGAGCAGAGAAGAAGCGGGGCCGGTGGCGAAAACCCTCGTGCAATTCTGTACCGATGCGCCCGTGGAAATAAAAGGCGGGCTTATTGAAGGCGAAGTGTATGACAGTTCCCAGGTGGAGGCATTTTCGAAACTGCCGACAAAAATGGAGCTTCTCGCCATGCTCCTCGGCACCATGCAGGCGCCGCTGCGGAACCTGGTGTATACACTTAATGCAATTCCGGAAAAGCTTGTCCGGACAATGCAGGCCGTTGCGGACAAGAAGGAATCGGAAGGGTAACAAGTAAACAGGCAGCATTAGTCTTCCTATAGTACCATGCTACTGCTGCATAAGGATGACCGGGAACATGTTCAACGTTGTTGAGATCGGTCATCATAGAAGAACATAAAAAAGGAGAAGATAATATGGCACTGTCACAAGAAGAAATCCTCGATGCTATTGCAAATATGAGCGTCCTGGAAGTATCGGAACTGG
>CAZSGZ010000235.1:0-5875 GCA_964606455.1 uncultured Spirochaetales bacterium | reverse complement strand
CCAATCGGGTCAGATTCAACATTTGTAAATCTAGAACGGATTTCTCGGAGGAGCTTTTCATCAAATAACATTTCAACACTCCCTTGAATATTGTATGGATAGTTTAAACCCGATTTGTTGCTATAGATATAGAGAAAGAGACTAATTACTTTAATTTTGTGCCATTTGGCGAATTACTGTTTAATTTTCATATGATCTTATCTGCTACTTTTTTACGATATTGACTAGGTGTAATACCGGTAATTCTCTTAAATGAAGAGGTAAAATAATTGGGGTCGTTATATCCTACTTCATAAGCTATTTCAGTAACAGGAATGACTGTTTCCTGTAGTATTTCTTTCGCCTTTTCAATTTTACATTTTAAAAGGACATCTTTAAACGTACTGCCGGTAATTTTTGTAAAAAGCCTGCTCAAATGAGAGGGACTACAACCGACGGCACCTGCGACTTCGTTCCTCGAAATGTCGGCTCCGCAATTTTCTCGGATAAAAGCAAGTGCTTTCTTCATTTTTCTAGCGTCGCCAAAATCTTTCTCCGGCACCAGGGATATGCAATTTTTCAATGTCTCTTGTGCTAACGCAATGATTTCTTTTTTCGTGGAAACCGTAATTATTTTATGAACTATATTCATGTTTAAGGAAAAAAGATGATTTGGGTTCGCTCCGGCATAATACGCTGCCCTGTCTATATTTGTAAGAACCTGCAATACTCGGAGCTTTATTTCTTCGAAATTTTTACTTTGTTCTTTAGTACTGATGGAATTGATTATTAACGACATTGTAGATTCGGCCGCCTGGTAGTCCTTTGCCTGGACTTCGAGAACAAGTTGGGTATTTATCTCCCATAAGTATTTATATTTCTGTTCTTTGTTAGACATCTATATAATACAATTACCTTCAGGTATTATCCAACCTTTTTTCTCATTTGACAAGATTTTTCTTCTCCCATTCATAAGTGACACTGAATAGAATATAACGACACATCTTTACTACTGCTCCACACCCTGCCCAACGCGCCTGTACGCACTGCGGCCAAATATCGCTTAATCGGATATTTTCTCAATGTAGAGACGTTTCCAGCGATCTACATTTTTCAATTGACAGCACCAAACCATTTTCATACTATGTCCGCACCATGCAAAAGAAGAACCGCGTCATACTTTTTTTCAGCTGTACCTTCATTCTCTCCTGGACCGTGTGGTTGCCCGGTCTCCTGCATGCCCGCGGTGTCATTGAACTGGAGCTCGCCGGGCAGACCTTAGTGCAAATCGGAGCGTATGCTCCCTCGGCTGTCGCGCTCCTTCTCGTTTGGATAAATTCAAAAGGAAAGAAGAACGGCGCGGTCAAGGAGCTGCTTCGCCGCGCGGTGGAAATGAACTTCAGCTGGAAGTGGTACCTCTTTGCAATTCTTCTTGCGCCGGTACTGATGGGTATTGCCTATGTATGTACCCGTCTCAACACCGGTTTAACGTTTGATCTCGAAATTATTAACAAACCGTATCTCGTGTTCATATTTTTCCCTTATATCCTCTTTCTCGGAGGCCCATTGGGCGAAGAACTGGGATGGCGGGGATACGCCCTGCCCCGTTTGCTTACAACATTCCGGCCGATTACCGCGTCCCTTATTTTAGGTGTAATTTGGGCGGTATGGCACCTGCCTCAGTTTTTTATGGAGGATACCGTACAGAGCCTTATCCCCTTTTACGGGTACGCGATCGTTACCGTATTCAATTCCATTTTCATTACCATCCTGTTCCTGCGGACCGGGGGAAGCGTGTTTCCGGCAATTCTGTATCATCTCTTTTCGAATTTTTCCTATAGCCTGTTTCCGGTGTTTCAAACACGGAGCGGACAGATCTGGATTTTGATCATTTTTAGCGCAGCCGCGGCCGGGATAGTAACCGGTTTCAGAAACCTCCTTTTCAGGAAAGATAAGGGCTGAAAACCCTGACAGAAACAGCTATTCGGCTTCCACCCGAATATTCGCAGCGGCCCGAGCAGTCAAGAAAATCGTTCCAATTCCACGTTGCCGCCGCTTACAATAATGCCGACTTTTTTTCCGCGGAACCGCTCCGGCTCACGCAGGACCGCGGCAACGGGAACGGCTGCCGAGGGCTCGACGACAATTTTCATCCGCTGCCAGATCCGCTTCATAGCGGCGATAATTTCCTCCTCCTCCACCCGGAGAATACCGCTCACATACCGTTGAATAATAGGAAAATTGATATCACCTAAACAGGTCTTCAGCCCGTCCGCCGCCGTCGGTTTATTTGTCGGGGGCTGAATAACTCCGGTCTGCAGAGAGCGGTACGCGTCGTCAACGGCAAAAGGTTCCCCAGCAAGTATTTCGATTTCCGGCTTCAGCTGCTTCGCCGCGAGAGCGGTCCCGGCAAGCAGCCCTCCGCCCCCGACCGGAGTAATGATAACATCGAGCTCCGGCACCTCGTCGAGAAACTCGATAGCGGCGGTGCCGTTCCCTTCGATTACCTCCATCTGGTTGGAAGGATGCAGGGGGACCGCACCTGAGGCAGTAATAAACTTGTCCAGGGCCGCTTTCCGCGATTCCTGGCCGGGAGCGCATTCGATAATGAAGCCGCCATACTCCCTAACGGCGTCTTTTTTCACCGTGGAGGCGTCCGTTGGCATGATAAGCGTAGCCGTCACTCCCAGCAGCCGCCCCGCCAAAGCAACGGCCTGGGCGAAGTTCCCGGAGGAATGGGCCGCAATGCCCCGGGCGCGCTCCTCTTCCGTCAGGCCTAAAACGGCATTGACCGCGCCCCGCATTTTAAACGCTCCCATTTTCTGGAAATTTTCGCACTTGAAAAACACCTCGGCGCCGGCGCGCAGGTTAACATGCGTGGAGGTAAGCACCGGAGTGCGGTGAATAAACTCACGCATCTTTTCGTGAAGTTTACGCAGTGTCTGTAAATCGGTAAACTCGGCCATATCGATATATATGATAGTCCAAATATCTGCCCACAGCAATATCAAAATTGCATCGTTTTGTTAAAATTTCTTTACAAAAACCGATAATCGTGCTAATTTAACGTATACTTACCGAAATACATTAATTATAGAGGTTTTATCATGAATATCGGCACCGTTAAAGAAATCAAGACCCATGAATACCGGGTGGGATTAACGCCTTCCTGCGTTGCGGCCTATAAGGCCCACGGCCATACCGTTTATATCGAAAAAGGAGCGGGAAGCAACACCGGCTTTGAGGATGCGGACTATGAAAAGCAGGGAGGAAAAATACTTCCCTCGGCGGAGGCCGTATTTGCCGAAAGCGATATGATCGTCAAAGTGAAAGAACCGCAGCCGTCGGAGTACGGCCTGTTCAAGGAAGGACAGGTCCTCTATACCTACCTCCACCTCGCCGCGTCGGAAGAGCTTACTCGGGCTTTGATGAAGCGTAAAATTAAAGGCGTTGCGTACGAGACCATCGAGCTTTCCGACGGGAGACTCCCCTGCCTGCAGCCGATGAGTGAAATTGCCGGACGATTGAGCGTGCAGGAAGGCGCGAAGTATTTAGAGAAAACCTACGGCGGGCGGGGAGTGCTGTTAGGCGGCGTTCCCGGTGTGCGGAGGGGACGGGTCGCAATTATCGGCGGGGGCGTAGTCGGTATGAATGCCTGTAAAATTGCCGTGGGAATCGGCGCCGATGTTACCATCCTCGACATCAACCACAAACGCCTCGCCTATTTAGACGATATTTTCTCCACCCAGGTTACCACCCTCTACAGTACCGAATCGAATATCGAATCCGTACTGAAAGAGAGCGATCTCATAATCGGCGCGGTCCTGCTGCCGGGAGCGAAGGCCCCGAACCTGATAAAACGGGAGCAGCTGAAACTGATGAAAAAGGGCGCGGTTATCGTCGACGTTGCCGTCGACCAGGGGGGCTGTGTTGAAACAACCCGGCCGACAACCCACGACGACCCGGTTTTCGTTGTAGACGATGTGGTCCACTACTGCGTTGCAAATATGCCGGGGGCGGTGGCACTCTCATCAACCCAGGCCCTTACCAGCACCACCCTCCCCTACGGACTGATGATAGCGGACAGCGGACTCGAAAAAGCGGCCCTGCAGTCGGAACCGCTTATAAAGGGAATCAATATATACGAAGGGCACTGTACCTACGGCCACGTGGCATCCACCTTCGGCATCGAGTACACTCCGGCGGAGGAACTCTTTGGATAGTTCGTACCAGCCCGATGAGCTGGACTGGAAGATAATCGATATTCTCCGTCGGGAGCAGAAAACCAACATCGTCGTAGCCGAACAGCTCGGACTGAATGAAAGCACCGTACGGCAGCGGCTTCGGCGCTTAAAAGAAGCGGGCGTGTTGACGGTCAGGGCATTGATCGACCCGGAAGTCCTCGAACGTCAGCAGCTTGCCGTTGTTGCCGTTACCGTAACGGAAAGCAAACTCTTAGACGAAAAGGCACGGGAAATTGCCGTTCTTCCCAGCGTTCTGCACGTTTCCATCGTTTCGGGACAGTTCGATTTGTTTGTCGAGATCTTAGTCGATTCCAACAAGGGTCTAGTCCGCTTCCTTACCGAAGAGCTTTCGGCCGTCGACGGCATAACGGCTACCCAGAGTTTCGTAACGCTGAAGAGTTATAACAAATTTGTGTAACAGCCTTTCTCAGCTCCTCCGCGGCTGACTCCGGATTGCCCTGGCAGACCCAGAGGCCTAAGTGTTCGAAGCCGCCGGTCTCCTGGGTGTAGGGTAAGAATTCAAAATAGAGGCCCGAGCCCGGACCGTTGTGGACGGTAATGTTGTACGCAGTCAGTTTCCCGACGCGCGGCATTATTTCCATAATTGCCGCGGTAGCGTCTCGGAGGCCGTTTGCCGCGGCATCGATTTCTTCATCCTTTAATTCGTAAAGGTACTGTTTCTTCGTGTCCTTCACCAGAAACATCATATTGTATGGCCGCTTCATGAACCAGGGGACCAGCAGCACCGCGGCACCGTAATCTTTTACGGTTAGGTCCGCCGGGTTCTCTCTAAGGACGGTATCCGAAAAAAGCTCGCCCCGGCGCCGCAGATACTCCTCGTCCAGTTGTAACCTCCGGGGCATCACGTTGCTCATACCGATCTGCTGGTGCCCGTGCACCAAAGACCCGCCGACAGGGGAACCGTAATTTTTAATGATCGAGACATACCGCTCCTTCGGGGCCCGGCCGGCCGGCGACAGCAGTTTCTCTTCCAGCAGCGCAAGCCGTTTCAGTACAACCTTCCCGTCCTCCAAGGACATATTGTACCAGTCCTTGTCGTGAAAACTCGAAGTCCACTGCAGCAGGTGCACCCCCCAAGGCAGCGAGCCTGCCGCGTGATACTGCTCCGGCGCCTCCTCAAACCGGCCGGCCTCATACTTGTCCGACGGATATAAGACGGGAAAAAGGTTTTTGTTGATAAACGTATACCCTTCGCTGAGTTCCGCAATATCGATAATGCCGGTGGTTTTCCCCTCACACACCGGGCATTCCTTTCCTTCATCTTCGGCATGGACTTCACGGGGGTTATCATGGGGCCGCTTCGCCCGTGCCGAATTATAGAGGATTACCGCTCCATCCCGAGGATCGATCTGGTACATTTCATCGGGGACATACTTTTTCAGCCCTTCTTCTTCCCGAATAAGTTCAAAAATTTCGTCTGCCGTTAGGCTCTCCAGTTTCTCCCTCTGGCTAAGTTTCTCTATCTGTTCTCTTGTAATTTGCCGTTTTGTTTCCGTATTCATGCGTAACCCTTCTTTTAAAAATCGATACCTCGGAGAAAGCGCTGAGTCATCTCCTCCCAGGTAAAATATGGGACGGTAATGTGATAGGCGACCTGAGCGCTTTTTTTCCGCAGTGTTTCATCATCGAAA
>CAZSGZ010000234.1:0-5881 GCA_964606455.1 uncultured Spirochaetales bacterium | reverse complement strand
TTCAGGACAATATCCTCTACAAACACCTCTTTCTCCATGCAAACGATGCAATTGTACTCTACGACGACCGGGACAAGATTCTTGATGTAAATGACAGTGCCTGTGAGCTTTACGGATACAGCCGGGATGAGCTTTTGTCTTTTACTTTGGACAATTTAAAGCACCCCGGATGGAGAGAGGACCAGCCGGAGAAGAGGGTTGAATGGGAACTTGAACGATACGGAAACGAAAGCTTCGAGACCGTCGATGTCCGGAAAGACGGCAGTGAAATAATTGTTGAAGTAACCAATTCACTTCTTGTGGAAGATGAAAATCGGTATGTTTTTTCCATAGTCCGAGACAGAACGGAACAAAAAAAAGCAGAGATGGAACTGATGCGGACCCTCGCCCTGCAGGAGTCGATTATGAATTCGCCTCCGAATGTCATCATCTTTTCCATAGACCGGGAGTACCGCTACACGTTTTTCAACAATGCCCACAAAGAGGCAATGCGGAAAATATGGGGGGTGGAGCCGTGTCTCGGGGCCAATGTGCTGGACCTTCTGCCCGACCGGGAATACAAAAAAACCGTACAGGGAGGATACGACCGGGTTTTAGCCGGCGGGTATATTTCGTCGGTTGACGAATTAACGGACGATGAAGGTAAGGTCCGCTACTTCCGGAATATTTCCGCTCCGGTTATCGATCAGAAAGAGGAGATAATCGGGCTTACCCTGTTTATTCTCGACGTAACGGAACAAAAACACGCTGAAGAGGCCATGAAGGAGTCGCTTCACGAGAAAGAAATCCTCTTAAAGGAAGTGCACCATCGGGTAAAAAACAATTTGCAGATTATTACGAGCATGCTCAATATGCAGATTGAGATGTCGAAAAACAGAAATGTCCAGTTCGAACTGCGGGAGGGGCAGAACCGGATCAATACGATGGCCCTTATCCATGATCAGCTGTATCAGTCTGAAAATTTGGCAAAAATCGAGCTGGAGGACTACATTCGCAATCTCGTCAGCTATGTACTCGATACCTTCCGGGTCCTACTCCAGATATTCGGCAAAAAGGCCGAACAGGACCGTAATATGATTGTCTTTATCCGCTTCAACGAGCATCAGAGAGCCGAGCTTGAATGAGAAGAGCTTCATGCTCCAGTCGTCATTGTCAAAGCTGATGCCGATCCGCATTCCCTTGTAATAGAGATAAATATCCCGAAGAATATCGACTTCAATTGTTCCCCGGCGCTTCTCACTAAGCATTAAATTGCCGGCAAAGCGGAACGTCGGGTCCACCACCGTTCCGGGAGGAATGTAAACGATTCTCCGTTTTAAATCGTAATTGACTTTGTCTTTGTCGGGATGTTTGAATACCATTCCTTTTTTTATTGTCTCCACCTTCCGCCATGGGGGAACAAACACATCCTCCTGGGTGTCGTTAAAACCGCTCGACAGGTTATAGGAAATGTGAAGATACCGTTCCCGCGGCCGGTACAGCAGTTCATAATCGTAGTAATTTTTAAAATTATCGATTCCCCGGTCGAAATCGTTCCGGGTGGAATACCAGGTTTTTCCGTCCAGGGACACGAGGGCCTCGTTCGTCCGCCGCTCCGTTACATACAGTCCCTGTTCCAATATCAAATTGTTGTCCGGCAGCGACCGGAGGATAACACCGGGATAGATGTCGCCGTAACCGCTTTCAACTTCAACCCGGGACCCTTTTAGGAATTCAAAGACCCGGTCCGCCTCCATGTGTTCCGTGAAAAATGTCCGAAACCCCTCCACATCGCCGCTGAATTTGTCCAGGACCTTCATGGTTTCGTAGGTGTAGTCGAGAACATTTACAGTTTCCGCCCCCGGAGGCGGCGGTCCGCAGCCTGTCAGGAGCAGCGTAAGGCCGGCGGCAGCCAGAACACAAGCCGCGGCTGTTTTCCTAATAATTCGCATATTTCTAAATATAACAAAATTATTCGTATTCTTCCACGGTATCGAACATGGCCAGGACGTTTTCCACCGGGGTTTCTTCTAATATCGTATCGTGGCTCGGAGACGCGACATAGCCGCCTCCCGGGGCCATCACTTTCAGTATTTTCAGTGTCTCCTCCCGTACCCACTCCGGGGATTCTCCGTCAATCAGCACCCGCTTCGAATCGATGGAGCCGTTTAGGAGAATGTCCGCGCCGAAGTCCTTTTTCAGTCCGGCGGGGTCCATCCCGGCGGCGTCCGGCTGCAGGGCATGGAGCCCGTCCAGGCCGGCCGTTATCAGGTCCGGGACCAGCGGCCGAAATCCGCCGCAGCAGTGCATCATCACTTTCAGACCGTAGCGGTGTCCGAGGTCGATCAGCTTCTTAAGCGGCGGCAGCAGGAACCTGCGGAACAGGTCGACACCGAAGAGGGGACCGGTTTGGCTGCCTAAGTCGTTTCCGATGAAAAATATGTCGATAACATCGGCCGCTTCTTCAAAGGTCCTTTCGCTGACCAGGTAGTAGTAGTCGGTAACCTTGTTGAACAGGTACTCCGCGGCTTCGGGATAATCGTACATCATAAAATAGAGCTGCTCATGGCCGACGAGGTCGATTACATCATGCCAGAAGGGGGACCATTCTCCTCCTAAAACGGCATACTCTCCCCCCCACCATGCCGCGTCTTCCCGGATATGGGAAGTAACGGCCCAGTCCGGGTCCGGCCAGGGATAATCCTCGGCCTCCCGGACAGTGGTAATTTCAGCCAGCGGATGGGACGTAGGCTGCCCGTAGCCCAAACCCCGGCGCTGAATGCCGAAGGGGCTTTCCCAAGTAGCGCCGGGTTCTAGTTCGTGACTCGGCCCCTTGTAGGCCGAGAAAACCCGTCTGAAGTCGTCGCCTAAGCGCCGGCGCAGCCCTTCGTCCTCCAGGCCTAGTTCCCTCTTTGCCTTAGCCCAGAACTCTTCGCTTGCCCCGCACCACCTCGGGACCATGTCCGGCTCCTTGTGGTCAAATGCCTGTAAAACCCGTTCTTTCGATGTCATTGTATTCTCCTTCCGCGTGTTGTCGTGCCCGCCGCCGAGGGGCATCATCGATATGGAAGTTGTATCGTTACCGATGTAAACTTTCCCGGTTCGCTGTCGATGAGTATTTCTCCGTTATACTGGTTGACAATACTTTTACAGAGGGTAAGTCCGATGCCGATATTGTCTTTTCCACCCTTCGTGGAAAAAAAAGGGTCGAATATCTCGGAAATGTCTTTCGTCTCGATCCCCTTTCCATTGTCGCGAATAATAATTTCTAGAAACGTCTTTTGTTTTCGGGCAGTGACGCTTATTTCTTTATTGGCTTCCGATTGCTTTAGAGCGTCAACGGCATTTGCCGAAACGTTTATAACAAGTGTAAGAACATCGGATGCATTGCAGTGGTAGAATAAATCCGGCGGGATATCGCTTGTAAACAGGACATCCGAAGGGGCCGATTTGCCGACGATAGAAACGGCGTTGTGCAGAATATTTGAAATGTTTTCCCTCCTTGGCTGATTTTTCTTTTTCGGGAAGGCGTGTTTCATTGTATCGATTATTTGAACAATTCGGTCGAAACCTTCCCGGTAGCGCTGCAAAATTGTTCCCATATCGTCAAGGGCCGCGTGGAGTCGATCGTCGCTTACCTCGGTACATTTTTTTTTGAATTCACGGTGATAGGATTCTAAAAAATGGAGGTTCCCGTACATATGGTTAACAGGATTGTTGATTTCATGGGCGAGACCGGCTGAAAATGTGGCAATTGATGTCATTTTTTCCTGTTCAACAATTTTATTTCTGGCGTTTTGCAGTTCCGTGTTTTGGTTCGTGACAAAGCGAAGCAGTAGAAAGAGAACGTAGGTATAAATGTTTACAAAGATGATAAACGAATAGAGAAGAAAGGAAATAATTTGTATTTTCGGTTGAAGAACAAGGAGAAAAGCGAGGGCGAACACTAAAAAAATCCAGGAAATATACCGCTTGAACACATATCCGCTGACGGCTAAGCAAGACAAGAACTGAAAAAAATATAACAAATAAAAAAGTGACAATAAGGGCCGTGAAGCATAAATGAGAGGAAGAAAAAAACGTGCCTCGAATATCGAATAAAGGGAAAATAAAATTATAAAAAAAAGCAGACTGTATTGATAATTCCGTGTCGACATTGCCGCGTGAATACAAATCCCCGCGATCATGCATGAAAAAAGGAGGGCCATGTATGCAACGGGTATTGACCGGGGTATTACAAGGGGTGCCGTTAAAAACTTGGTTACCGAAGCGCAAAAAAAGAAGACGGTAAAAATGAGTGGTATAGTTTTCTTTGTGGAATAATAAAACGGACGTTTCATTTGTACCCGCCAAAGGGTATTCCATACCTTCGGAACTTGTTTTTCAATCCCTGCCTGCTTACACCGACGGCAGCTGCCGTCCTTGTAATGTTATAGTTGTTCTCCGTAAAGTACCTTTCAATAATTGTTTTTTCAACATCGGCAAGATATTCATGAAGAGAAAAGGGAGAGTCACTGCCGCTGTCGGTGGACGGCCCTTCCGGGTGTTCTTCTTGTGTATAATTTTTTGTTCCGAAACCGGCGCATTCGGCGATGAACGTTTCAGTAATAAAACCCATTGTATGGGTCCGGGAATGAAGATGGATTTTTTCTATAATGCTTTCCAATTCCCGCACGTTGCCCGGAAAGCGGTGGCCTTGTACAAGACGTTTGGCGCCTTCGGAAAAATCGGGAAGAATAATTCCTCTCCGGGCTGCCAGTGCTTCCATAATAAAGATGATGTCCTTCGGACGGTCGCGCAGCGGTATGGTGGAAATATGCAGTGAATTGACACGGAACAAAAGGTCGGAACGGAATGTGTTTTCAGCCGCCGCTTTTTGTAAATCTTTATTTGTAGCGGAAATAATCCGGACATCGACATGCTGTTCTTTTGTCGACCCTATGGGATAGAAGGTGCCGAACTGGATGAATCGAAGAATTTTCGGTTGAAGATTGAGTGGGAAGTCTCCTATTTCGTCTAAAAACAGGGTGCCGCCGGCCGCCTCGTCTATCAACCCCTTTTTACCCGTGTCCGCGCCGGTAAAGGCCCCCTTCGCATACCCGAAGAGTTCGCTCTCAAGCAGCTGTTCCGAGAAGGCGGAACAATTTACGGCGATAAAATTTTTGTCCCTTCGTTTCGAAAGCTTGTGGATGGCCCGGGCAACTAATTCTTTACCGGTCCCCGTTTCTCCCGAAATAAGGACGGGAAAATCGGACTGCGCGTACATCTTCGCGCGTTCTTTCATCTTTTCCACTTCGGGATGGAACCCGATAAATGCATCGAGCGGGTTTTCCGTTAAAACCCGCAAGGCCTTGTTTTCCTTTTTCAGTTCCTCCGTAAGCAGGATGTTTTCCTTTCTAAGTTCTAATGCTTCGATTCCCCGCCGAACGTGCTGAAGCAGTATATCTGGGCTGAATGGTTTGACTATGTATTTGTAGATTACATTTGAATTGACCGCTTCAACCAAATCGGGAACATCGGTATAGGCGGAAACGATAATACCGAGAAATTCTCCGGAAAGTGTTTGCAGTTCCTGTATCAGTTCAATCCCTGTTTTTCGAGGCATTTTCTGGTCGGCAATTACCACATCGAAGGAGTGAGACCGGCAATATTCGATTACAGGATCGGTGTCGGTAAAGGGCACGGTTTCATACTGCTGAAGTGCCCGGGAAAAATATTCTACGTTCGCCTGTTCGTCGTCGACGATAAGTATTCGCATGATTTTCTTTCTACTGCGGGAAATAAAGCAATTTCAATGCCAAGCGGTATTTCCCTGTCAAACACAAAAAATTTCGTGATTTTTCCAGAAAACGGTAACATGCTTACCGGTACATGGTAAACCCTTGCCCGGCAAGGCGTGTTC
>CAZSGZ010000233.1:0-5949 GCA_964606455.1 uncultured Spirochaetales bacterium | reverse complement strand
GTATTGAGCACACTACCGGAGAAACGGCGGGAAATTGAAGATACGCTGACCGCCGAATTCGGCCCGGCAGATTACCGGAGTGCCGAAATCGACTTTATTTATTCAGATTATTACATAAAAGAAATGGGTCCCGGTATAAAACGGTTTTTTTATGCTTTCGAAAACTGTGTCCCCCCGGACAAGCTGGCGGACATTAAAATTCGCGGCAACGAACTGGAGATGAGGTTTTCCCGGGACGGGAAGAGAAAGGTCAATTTCGATCCGGGCATACTCAATTGCTCCCGCTTAATCCTTGCTTCGACAAAGGACAATATGCACCGCATCCCGCTGCAAAAAGGAATTTACGCCGAGGTGACCCTGGTGTACATGAACAAAGGGTTCCAGTCCCTCCTGTGGACCTATCGTGACTATGCATCGGATACCTACAAGGCAATTTTTTCAGAAATTCGGGAAATTTACCGGCTTCAGCTGAAGCAGCAGTGATAAAAACCCCCTTATATAAAGTAAGGGGGTTTTTATGAAAAGAAAAATACGGCGCTTGTTCCTGCTTATGTCGGTAGTATCGTTATTTCCGGCCCTTCAGAGCTGTTCCTTTTTCCTTCCCTTCCGGGAGGTTGTTATTCAGCTTCCCGAACTGCCGAGGGACTGGGAAACGAGGTTCCCGGGCCTCGAGTTCCGCATTCTGTGCCCCGACGCGGCGGACCCGGAAGGATTTTCGGTTTTCCCGGTGGCGGCCGGAGAACGGTCCGCTGTTGTGAGAATACCGAAGGCCGCCTGCGTGCCCTGTTTGGTACGTCCCGTTTCCGAAGCGGGAATGTTGAAGCCGGCCGGTGCCATTATTACGGAAAATCCCGGTACGGCGGCCTGTACCGCCGCGTGGGAAGACGGGTTTGCGGCGGACATTCTGCTGAGACTGTGGTACCGGGAGGACATTTATCCCGGGATAAACGGGGAACGGCTGCGGACGGCAATTGCCGAGAAAGGAGAAGGGAACGTATGGGACCTCGATCCGGCGCCGATTCTCTTAGGGTTTTCCTTCGGTTCCTTCCGGTCCGATAAAATCCGTCTTCTTCCCGCTTATACGATTGAAGTACCTCTTCCCGGGGGGAGATGGTTCTGGGGCGACCCCTTCCGGGCTTCGGTTTTTTCGGCGGGGGAACGCGCGCCGGCGGTTGTGAGCCTCCCGAAAGGACGCCATCACCTGTACCACACCGGATCGGAGGAGCATGTGTTCATTCATATCGGCGAGAAGGAATGGTACGCGGTCTACAGCCTCAAGGAAATGTGTATATCCGGGAATTGGTAAGCTTCTCCACTCCGGTATCGGTAATAAGGAAGTCGTTTTCCAGCCGGACTCCGCCGCTTTCAGGGTCGTAGAGCCCCGGTTCGATGGTAAAAATCATTCCCGGCAGCAGTTCCGCGGCCGTGTCCTCCCGGGAGCGGAGTATCGGCGCTTCGTGGGCGGCCAAACCGATCCCGTGGCCGAGGGAATGGGGCATGGTATATCCCCCGCCTGTGCTGAACAGAGCATCCGCTTTCCGTGCCAGCTCGATGGTCGTTACTCCGGGACGTATTTCAGAGACGACCGCGTCGTGGACTTCCTGAACGAGGGTAATCATCTCCTGCTGTTTGTTCGACAGGGCCCCTCGGGCAACGGTACAGGTAACGTCGGTTGTATAGCCGTCTAAGGAAACACCGAAATCGAGAATCGATAAGCCCGGAGTGCCCCATCCTCCGCCGGAGTAATTGGGAAAGGGATGAATCGCGAAGCTTCTATCCGGTCCCGCCGCGAGGGTGGCAAACCCGGTCCCTTCGGCGCCGAGCTGCCGTGCCTTCATTTCAATAAGAAAGGCAATATCAATTTCGGAAATTTCCTCCCCTGCCGCCGCGGTGTCCGCCGCCGCTTGCAGAAGGGTGTCCGTTATTTCCGCGGCCTTCCGATAGAGCGCGATTTCTTCGTGGTCCTTTACCGCGCGAAGATCATCTAAAAGCCCGTCGATTCCTCCGTCCCTGCAGAAAATGTCCCCGGAAAACTGTTTTCTGATTTTGTGGAAAACCGGCACCGGTGTCGCGCTGCTCAGTTCGATTTTCGGTGCTTTCGGCAGTTCCTTCTCCGCCAGTTGAACAACGGCAGTTTCGATTCTGCGTTCGAAATCGGAGTAGGGGATAATATCCTCCGCGTCTCCGAACTGTTCGGCAAGGTTGATGTCCCAGGGGACCAGGATGGATTTACCCGCGGCGGTAAGCAGAAGGAGGGCGTCGGACGGCATGCCGCAGAGGTAGCGGAGAGAACTGTTTCTCCTTCCTTCGGTATCTTCGATAAGTACCGCGTCCAGTTTTTCTTCGACAAGCCAGGAGTAGACAGCCTGCCGCCGGTTTTGATACTTGTTATTTTGCAACGATATTCACCAGCTTGTTTGCAACGGTTATGACCTTCTTGATCTCCTTGCCGTCGATGAGTTCTCGGATCCTGTCCAGTTTCATTGCTTCTTCCTCCATAACGTCCTGCCCGGTGTCCGCGGGCATCAGCATTTTGCTCCGCACCTTTCCGTTAATTTGAACGACAACGGTAACCTCTTCGTCTTTTGTCAGTTCCTCCCGCCATTCCGGCCAGGATGCCCGGCTTATCGTCGGCTGATTGCCAAGCTGTTCCCACAACTCTTCCGCGAGATGCGGGGCGTAGGGCGCGAGGAGGAGGAGAAAGGGTTCAAAGGTCTCCCGGTACAGATATTCTTCCTTATACGCGTCATTGACGAAAATCATCATCGAGGCTATGGCCGTGTTGAATTCGAGGTTCCCCGTATCTTCCGACAGTTTTGTGAAGCTGTTTTACCAGGTGCTCCGGCGCTTCGGCGCCGCTCATTTCCCGCTCCGAAAGCCGCCAAACCCGGTCGAGAAAGCGCTGAATACCTGAAATCCCCGTTGTGGACCAGGGTTTCGACACCTCCAAGGGGCCCATGAACATTTCATACATCCGCATGGAATCGGCGCCGAACTCACGAATAACGTCGTCGGGGTTGATGACATTTCCTAAGGATTTTGACATTTTCACGCCCCCTTCACCCAAAATCATGCCCTGGTTGATAAGCCGGGTAAAAGGTTCGGGGGAGTTTACATAGCCGAGGTCGTAGAGCACCTTGTGCCAGAAACGGGCGTACAGCAGGTGAAGCACCGCGTGTTCGGCGCCGCCGACGTAGAGATCGACCGGCATCCAGTAGTCGACGGCTTCCTTCGATGCAAAAACTTCATCGTTGCGGGGGTCCAAATAGCGGAGGAAATACCAGCAGGAGCCGGCCCACTGGGGCATGGTGTTGGTTTCCCGCTTTCCCGGGCCTCCGCATCGGGGACACACGGTGTTGACCCATTCTTCGATTGCCCCGAGGGGAGATTCTCCGGTCCCCGTAGGGGTGTAGGAGTCGACCTCGGGCAGCGTAAGGGGGAGGTCTTCCGCGGGCACGGGAACGGTCCCGCAGGACGGGCAGTGCACTAGGGGTATCGGTTCTCCCCAATAACGCTGCCGGGAGAAAATCCAGTCTCTGAGTTTGTAGTTTATCGCCTTTTCACCGATTCCCTTTTCCTCGAGCCATGCGACAATTTTCTTTTTCATCTCTTCCGTGGACATCCCCGAGAACTGTCCCGAATTAACGGAGATTCCCGGCTCAGGTTCCGCTTCCGAAAGGGGGTACTCGCTGCCGTCTTTCGATACGACCTGAAGAATCGGCAGACCAAATTCTTTCGCAAAGTCGTAGTCCCGCTGGTCGTGTCCCGGTACGGCCATAATCGCGCCGGTCCCGTAGGATATCAGAATATAATCGGAAATCCAGACGGGTATTTTTTCGCCGTTTACCGGATTTACCGCGAAGGCTCCGGTAAAAACACCTGTTTTTTCCTTTGCCAGATCGGTGCGTTCCAGATCAGACTTTTTTCGTGCGTCTTCTATATACCTTTCAACCGCCTGCCGTTGGTCATCGGTGGTAATTTTTTCAACCAGGCCGTGCTCCGGGGCCAGGACCATGTAGGTCGCCCCGAAGAGGGTGTCCGGCCGGGTGGTGTACACTTCGATGCTTCCCTCTCCCGTTTCAAGCGGAAAGTGGACGTTTGCCCCGACGCTTTTCCCGATCCAGTTCCGCTGCATTGCCTTAATTGCCTCGGACCATTCGAGGCCGTCCAGACCCGAAAGCAGCTTTTCGGCATACTCGGTAATTTTCAGCATCCATTGCCGGATGTCTTTCCGGGTAACTTCTTCGCCGCAGCGTTCGCAGCGCCCGTTATTCACTTCTTCGTTTGCAAGACCCGTTTTACAGGAGGGACACCAATTGATCGGGGCGGTGTCTTCGTATGCCAGCCCCTGTTCAAAGAGCTTCAGGAAAATCCACTGGGTCCATTTGTAGTAGTTTTCCCGATGGGTTGATATTTCCCGGTCCCAGTCGTAGGAAAAGCCGAGGGCCTTGATCTGTTTCCGGAACATACTGATATTTTCTTCCGTGGATATCCGGGGATGGGTGCCGGTTTTAATAGCGTAGTTTTCCGCCGGCAGTCCGAAGGCGTCGAAACCCATTGGATGAAGGACATGGTACCCGTTCATCCGCAAATATCTGCAGTAGATATCGGTTGCGGTATACCCCTCCGGGTGGCCGACGTGAAGTCCCGCCGAGGAGGGATACGGAAACATGTCGAGGATATATCGTCGTTTATCTTTCGGTACGGAAGGGTCCTCCGTAACGGCAAAAGTTTTATGTTCTTCCCAATACCGCTGCCATTTAGCTTCAATCGAGGTAAAATCGTATTCCTTCATAGCAGGCATCTTACCGCCTTGCCGGGGTTCCGTCAATCCTGCCGGCAATGCCGGGCGGCTTGACCCTTCAGTCCCGATTATCTACTCTGGGAGGTATGGAAAAACAAAGAGATTCGGCACAATTCGGAACCTGGCTGCGGGGGGAGGAGAAACTCGGGGAAGCTGCCGAAATTGCAGTGCGTGATGTTCTCGGTATACGGGAAGGCGAAAAGGTACTGATTGTTACAAATCCCGACCCGGATGTAAGCGCCGTATCCGCGGCCCTCTACGATGCCGCTGCAGCTCTGTCCGCCCGGCCGGTACTGCTCTTCCAGCCGGTAAAGACACAGCTCGATTTTACCGAACCGGCTGTAATCGAGGCAATCCGCTCCGGACCGGATGTCTTTATTTCCATGAGTTCCGAAAAACTGGGCAAGGACGAACAGGCGATACGGGACCCCCTTATGCACGACGGGGTTCCCTATACCCATATCTTTCATTACTACCTCTACGGTACAAAGTCGGTCCGGGCCTTTTGGTCGCCGGGTATTACCGCCGAGCTTTTTGCGCGGACCGTGCCGGTGGATTACAAGCGGATGAAAACAGAGTGCGCTGCCGTGGCCCGGGTATTCGACCGGGCGGATTCGCTTACCGTAACGAACCCGAAGGGTACCGACATCTCCTTCAGCATTCGGGGAAGAAGGGGTAAGAAAGACGACGGCGATTTTACCCTTCCCGGAAGCGGCGGCAACCTCCCCGCGGGGGAGGGGTTTGTTTCCCCTGTTGTCGGGACCGCCGAGGGGGTTATCGTATTTGACGGCAGCATTGCGGTATACGACGGTGTTATCGTTATCGATACACCTATTACCGTCCGGGTCCGGGAAGGTTTTGTTACGGAGATATCCGGCGGAGCGGAAGCCGACGAACTTCGGGAGTCCATAGAAAAAGCCCGTGAAAAAGCCGTCGCCTTTGAAAAGGAAGGAAAAATTCCCGCGTCGAGCGGTGCCGAATACGCCCGGAACGCCGGGAATATCGGCGAACTCGGCATCGGGCTGAATCCCGCGGCGGAGATCGTCGGCAACATGTTAGTGGATGAGAAAGTCTACCGTACCTGTCATATTGCCATCGGGTCGAATTACGATGAAGACGCGAACGCCCTCATTCACCTCGACGGG
>CAZSGZ010000232.1:0-5954 GCA_964606455.1 uncultured Spirochaetales bacterium | reverse complement strand
CCACTGTATTAATATTCTTCACGGGTTTCAGCTCCCCCGAGTCGGTAACTCCAAGAACGATCCGACCGCCGTTTGTATTAGCAAAAGCGCAAAGCTCTCTCCCAAGGTCGTTGGAAAGAGACTGCTTGAATTCAAGGTTCTGCCCTTCCCCGAGGGAAGCGAGTTCTTTCAGTTCGTCTCTATCCAAAATCCAGCTCCTGTTCCTTCTTCTCTATTTAGTATTACGCGACCTGCAATCCCTGTCCGGCCTTCATTGCCGGCTGCGGTTTGCTTCCGGCTTTTTTAACTAAACCTGAAGGAAAATTGATGTTCATCCTTGAGCCTGGCGATTATGACCTGACTGCGAATACAATAATTTAGCTCTTCCTCGTAGAACACCATATACCGACTAGATCATAGCCCATCATTTTAGAGTTTACAAGGAGATGGATTATCCGGGTGCGATTTGCGGAAAAGCGGTAAAAAATAATTTAAGCCCCGACAATATCGACCATTGCAAGCAGCGGCCCTTCGAAGTAACTGTCCTCCGGAAAATTATCTTTAAAAAAGAGATACATGGAATAGAGAAAATCGAGGAGATCTTCGTTTTTCGACGAACCTAGGCTCATGCACAATGAGGCAAAATCAAGAGGATCCCGGACGGCATTGGTTTCCAAAAAAGACAATATTTTACTTGAAATGTCCTCTTTATCGAAGCAGCGGTAAAATAAAATCAAGGCGTTATCGAAAAACATATCGGTATAATCGCTTCCGAGGGACTCCAAGACATCATCGTAAACACTCGGTTTCAATGAAACCAGTTTTTGAACCAAAATATCAATGGCGTCGTTCCCCGCAGGTTCAAACAGCAGTGAATATAGCAAGGCATAACCCTTTGCTTGTTTCACTTTGCGGATATTACTCTCGATTTCAGCTATACGGTCCGGGGGAAAGGTTTTTCGAATCTTCTCGTCCTCAAGTATCGCGGAAAAACTGCCGAAACACATTTTTGCATGCCGAAGCCTGAGAACGTTGATTTCATCGTCGGACATTTCAAGCGATGGTATCCGTTCCCTGACCTCAGGCGGCATTGTATACTTCGGCAGCCGCTTAAACCGCGGCATTCTTCTTTCATGTTCGATCATCGCTTACCCCACCCTCACGTGGCAGTTCATATCCACGGTATGGGAAAATAGTTTCTCCCCGTCGTCCTGCCGGTAATAGACGAGTCCCTCTAAAAAGCCGGGCATACCGATATTTTCATGCTGCTGCTTTAAAAAGTATTCCCGGATAATCATGATATTCCAGTCATGCGTTACGGCAATAACCGAATTGTCGTGTTTTGCGGTTATTTCACGCAGACAGTTCATGCCGATTTCGGCCGATTCCTCTAAAGGAAGCAGATAGTCACGGGACAATCTGCCGGAAAACCATTCCCGGAAAAAACCGTGATGCCCGAACCGATCAAACAGCTCCCACGTGGAATCGTAATTATCCATCACATACGGGTCTCCCAATCCCTTGCAAGGCCCCTGCAGCTCGGTCTCGCCGCCGGCTTCTTCTATGCCCCGGACAATACCCTCGGCGGTCTGCCGGCACCGCTTTACGGGAGAGTGGTAAATGGTTAGAGGAGAAAGCACCGCCGCCGCTTTTCCGTATTCAACGGCATCGGCCTTCCCCTGCTCCGTCAGCAAAGCATGGAGAGGCTTCGAATTTCTCGTTATTTCAAACCGCTCCGCGTGCCGGACCATGAGCGTAACCGGCTCGATTGTTTTCAGATGATTGAATATTTCATGTGTTGTCATGTCATGCAGATTACAGATGTTCGTTAATTTACTCAATATCTTGAACCCATCGGTAAGTGCATGCTACATTCTTGCTCATGGAAGCAATGAAACGAACACATACCTGCGGTGAATGCGGGAAGTCGGATGTCGGAAAGACCGTTGTTTTAAACGGATGGGTCCATCGGAACCGTGACCACGGCGGTATTATATTTGTAAGCCTGAGGGACCGTTACGGCATAACGCAGGTGGTGGTGGACGAGGACGCCAGCGCGGAGCTGCAGGAAACGGCAAAGAAACTGAAATTCGAATACTGCGTTGCCGTCGAAGGCACGGTCCGGGCACGCCCCGATGAGATGATCAATCCGGACATGCGGACCGGAGAAATCGAAATAGCGGCGAACAACATTACCGTCTTGTCGGAATGCGCCGTCCTTCCCTTTATGATCGATGAAAAAAGCGAAGCGAAAGAAGACCTCCGCTTAGAGTACCGCTACCTCGACCTGCGCTCATTCTCCATGCAGCGGAAAATAAAACTCCGCCACGACGTTACCTTCGCCACTAGAGAATATTTAACGTCCCGCGGATTCTACGAAATTGAAACCCCGACTTTTATAAAATCGACCCCCGAGGGAGCACGGGATTTTCTCGTTCCCGCGCGGCTGCATCCGGGGAAATTTTTCGCCCTTCCCCAGTCGCCCCAGCTGTTTAAACAGATCCTGATGGTTTCCGGCATGGATAAGTACTTCCAAATTGCCCGCTGCTACCGGGACGAAGACGCCCGGGGAGACCGGCAGCTCGAGTTTACCCAAATCGATTTGGAAATGAGCTTCGTGAGCCAGGACGACATTTTCGAGGTTGTAGAAGGGATGATGAAGCATATCTTCGACAAAGCCATAGGCTACGACCTGCCGACGCCGTTTCAGCGGATCCCCTACATGGATGCGATGAACCGATTCGGCACCGACAAGCCCGACCTCCGCTTCGGCCTGGAGCTTACCGACTTTACCGAGTCGGCCGGACGGTCCGACTTCAAAGTTTTTAAAAGTGCTGCCGAATCGGGAGGTGCGGTCAAAGCCCTGCGGGCACCGGGCTGCGCTTCCTTCTCGCGAAAGCAGATAGACGAGCTGGAGGAAGCCGCGAAAATTTACGGCGCGAAGGGGCTTGCCTGGATGAAGGTAGTCGAAGCTGAAAGCGGCGGACTTGCCTTGGACGGCGGTATTTCTAAATTTTTTACGGAACAGAGCGGCGAAATTGTAAAGCTGCTCGGATGTGAAAAGGGCGATCTCCTGCTGTTCGTTGCCGATACATGGCGGAGGGCATGCACGGCCCTGGGCGCCGTTCGGCTGAAACTCGGAAAAGACTTGGGCCTCGCGGACCCGAAGGAGTTCAACTTTTCCTGGATCGTCGACTTTCCTCTTTTCGAATGGAACGAGGAGGAAGAGAAGTGGGACCCGGCACACCACATGTTCACCATGCCGAAGGAACGGTTTCTCCGTACCATGGAGGAAAATCCCGGGGAAGTATTAGGTGACGTGTACGACCTCGTCTGCAACGGAAACGAACTTGCATCGGGTTCGATCAGGGTGCACGATCCGAAACTGCAGTCCCGTATTTTCAGCATTGTCGGGTTTTCCGAAGAGGAAGCCGAACGGCGCTTCGGCTTTCTGTTAAAGGCGTTTCAGTACGGACCGCCCCCCCACGGGGGCATCGCTCCCGGTTTGGACCGTCTCGTGATGATTATGGCGGGGGAGAACACCATCCGGGAAGTTATACCGTTTCCGAAAAACACCGTCGGTGCTTCTCCTATGGAAGACAGCCCGTCGACAGTGGATGCAAAGCAGCTCGAGGAGCTGCATCTGAACATTATTCTTCCGGAGGATGACACGGAATAGCAGACAAACCGGTCTACACAGCGGGATCATGCAGGTATCAGCAAAGGATATTGCTATAGTTGAGATTCCTCCCACACGAAGGGCAATCCGAAAATTCGTGAACTTTTCCCACGCACTGTACCGGGACGACCCCCGCTATGTTCCGAACCTCCGCTTCGACGACATCAACGTTCTGCTCCCGGAAAAAAATCCCGCTTTCGCGTACTGCGAGGCAAAATATTTCATGGCCTATGTCAACGGCAAACCCGCGGGGAAAATCGCCGCCATTATCAATTACGCGTATATCGACAAGTGGGGACGGAAAAACGGCCGCTTCGGTTTTATCGACTTTATCGATGACGAAGAGGTTGCCCGGGCGCTCTTTGCAGCAGCCGAATCGTGGCTTATCGAAAAGGGGTTGGAGGGCATACAAGGTCCCTTAGGATTTACAGACCTGGACGCCGAAGGGATGCTGACGGAAGGTTTCGATGAAACCGGCACGTTTACCACTATCTATAACTTTCCCTACTATCCCGAAATACTCTCCCGCCTCGGATTTACGGCCGACGCGGAGTGGTATGAATACCAGCTCCTTATTCCGGAGAAGGCAAACGAAAAAATAGCCCGGTTCTCCCAGCTTTCAAAGGAGCGGAACGGGCTCCGCCGGATAAACCTGCGGAATAAAAAACAGCTGTTTGATGTTGCCCCCCATGTATTCAGGCTTATCAACACCTGCTTTTCCGGTTTGTACTGTACCGTGGAGCTGACGGAACAGCAGATTGAGTATTACACAAAACAGTATTTCGGGTTTATCGGCCTCGAGTATCTCGGACTTATTGAAAATAACGACGGTAAAATTATCGCCTTCGCCCTGGCCATCCCTTCCATTTCGGAAACACTTCAGCAGTCGAAGGGCCGCCTTTTCCCTTTCGGCTTCGTAAAACTGCTTCGCGTCATGAGGAAACCGAAACGTCTCGAACTGCTTCTTTTAGCGGTAGATCCGGAGTATCAAAAAAAGGGAGTAAACGCCATATTGCTTGAAGAGATGATTCGGACCTGCCACGAAAAGGGTATCGAGATTGTCGATTTAAATCCGCAGCTTACGACCAATATTGCAATTCACTCCCAGTGGCGCCATTTCGAGACACGGCGCCATAAAGCACGGACGGCTTATTTTAAACAGCTGCAGCACTCTCCAGTTTCGCGACAATCTCTTCAGCCGCTTTCACCAGCAGATTGTGCGCCGGAAAAAAGGACTGATATGGCTGGGCTGAATAACTGAAACCGAGAAGGTCCCGCACCGGAATGCCGTACTGCACCGCCATGGTAATCTGGTCCACCTTGTCCGTTACCGGTTCACCGCTCGTTACCTGACCGCCTAGTAGTTTTCCCGTTTTCCTGTCGGCAATCAGTTTCATCCGTACCTTTTTTGCAAAAGGCATGACGGGGAAAGCGGTGGTGAATTCAGCGTAACCGGTAACCACGTCGTAATGCTCCTTTGCCTTTACCTCTGACAAACCGGTGCCGCCGAGATAGATTCCGCCGATTTTTGTTGCCGCGCCGTTGTAAAAACCGGGATAGCTCCTGCTCATGCCTGCTAAATTATTTGCAACGACCCGTGCCATGGGGACCGCGTTGGTTGCCAGTTTGCCGCCGGTCGGGCTTCCGGTTATTCCGCTAATATACTGAACACAGTCGCCGACCGCGTATACGCCGGGTATGTTGGTTTCCATTTTTTCGTTTACCACAATCCCGTCCCGTTCGATTTCAAGGCCGGTATCGGTAAACATTTCCACATTCGGCCGCATTCCGACGGCGAAAACGACCATCCCCGTCATCTTTCCGCTTCCGTTATCATCCACGCTGCAATGTTCCATTCCGTCGAAGTGGATTACCTTCCCTTTCTCCAGTTCAATTTCCTCGACAAATTGCGAACCCTGTAACGCGGTTACCTTCGTATGCAAATACACTTCGACACCTGATTTTATAAGCTCCTCTTCCGCCTCTTCGACCATCTCATAATCCATAAGGTTCGGAAGCACCTGCGGTGTCATGTCCACCAACTTTACGGCAACACCTTTCTTCACCAGCGCCTGCGCAAGCTCCACGCCAATTGCGCCGGCACCTACGACAACCGCCTGTTCCAGGCCGCTGTCAACCGCACCCATAATGGCCCGCATGTCCTCTTCCGTTTTAAAGGTGAACACACCTTTCAGCGTACTCCCCGGTATCGGAGGGACAATCGGGTCGGCCCCGGTAGCAATAACCAGCTTTTTATAGCGAAGGCTTCCGTTTTTTTCAGTAACCACCTTCTTTT
>CAZSGZ010000231.1:2960-5984 GCA_964606455.1 uncultured Spirochaetales bacterium | reverse complement strand
TACTCCGTTTCGGAGTATTTGTCAAGTTTTTCGTCGCGTCGACGAAGGTGTTCATCCGATAACTTTTTCCTTCGATCACGATCTTGATTGCCCGATGAATAAGCCGGTCCATGGCGGTACCCCGCCGTAACCGGCTACTGGCTGTTATATGTCGACCACCCTTTTTGGTACTATATATTATCTTTGAATATATTGATTCTTAGATACATTTTGATAATTTATATTAGAACTTAAGGCCCACATGGCTGTTTTAAAATTTTTTGTTGCAACCAAAGTCTTGAAAAACTTCTTTCCTATAGCTTTTCCTACACGTGCATTACACTTTTTCATACAGGAGTTGAGTTCAACTGCTTCCATTAACTTTGGTATGAAAATTGCTTCAGTCATATCATAATAATTCCAATCACTTGGATAATTAGTGTGTAACAATCTGCCTTCATTAAACATTTTATTAAATAATCTAGTACCTGGTAAAGGAGTTAAAATAGTTGTTTGAATTACATCCACACCGCTTTTAATGACAAAATTCGTTCTATTCTCTAAAACATCATAATTATCTGTATCAAAGCCATAAATGAATGCGCCAAGAACAGCAATTCCGTGCTTGTTTATTTTCTTGAAGGCAGTTTCATAGCTATTAACACCCATTTTCAAATTTAATTTCTTATTTGCGTCTTTTAGGGATTCGTCGTTTTCAGCTTCTAGCCCAATAAAAACCATTCTACATCCGGCTTTTGCTGCATATTTAAGTATTTCTTCATTATCTGCAATGTTTAATGAAGCCTGACAAAACCATTCTTTCTTAATACCACGATTAATTATTCCCTTAAATAAATTCAATGCCCGTTTTGAAGCTGCTTTACCATGCCCAATTATATTATCATCAACAATAAAAATCATTTTTTGTGGTATTTTTCCCATTTCATCAAGCACATTTTCAATTGGTCTTTGTCGATAAGTATTGCCATTAAATGAAGTAACTGAACAAAAATCACAGTCCATTGGGCAACCCCTGGCTGTTTGAATTGAACCAAACATATACCCTTTATTAAATAAGTCATGTCTAGCAATTGGCGTTTTTGACAGATCCAATTTCTCACTTTTATATATTTTTTGTATATTATTATTTTCGTAATCTTTTATAACTTGCCGCCAGACTCCTTCTGCCTCTCCTACAACAATTGAATCTACATATTGAATTGCTTCTTCATTTTGTAATGATGCATGAATTCCTCCCATTACAACAGGGATTTTATTAATTCGATATAATTTAGCTATTTCATATGCTCGATTTACAGAAGCAGTAAATGCAGTAATTCCAACTAAATCTGCTTCTTGATATTGAAACTCGTCAAAATTCTCATCCAATATTTCTACAACCCAATTATCTGGTGTCAAGGCGGCAACTATTCCAAGACCAATAGGTGGAAATCTCGAACTTTTATTGATTGTAAGACCAACCCTTGCTTTATTAACAGGATTAATTAATAGTAATTTTTTCAATTTTATGACTCCTTTTATTTATTCTAATTATTTCGTTTAAAAAGGGTAGATGACATATAACGTTCCGAGAGTACCCGAAGTTGTCGAGCGAAGGGAGCCAATTTGAGCGCAGCGCAGCCGGGTACTCGCTGTTATAGGGGAAGTGCCTGCCACTCTCATTTATTCCCAAAGTACAGGATGTGCTTTGGGCTTTTAGGAGGCTTTCCAATTTATATTTAATTTAAGATTCTTCTTTGCACAATCTGCTAGATAAAGATTTATTAACTGCTGATATTTTATCCCCGATTCTTCTGACATCTCTTTAAAATAATCTATGGTTTCTTCATCTAATCGAATTGTAATTTGCTTCTTCAATTTAGAAATGTAAGGATTCTTTCGTGCATTCGAAAAATCATACGTATCTCTCATATATTTATCCTCCATATTGCTTAATCTCATCTTTCTCTGCTTTTCTGGCAGAAATTATTCTTATAACTTCATCATTTGATCTATAACAATGGCAAACTACTAAAATCTTTAAGCTTTGAGACATTCCCATAATTATGAATCTTTCTTCATCTTTAGAATGATCGGGATCATAAAACACGGTTTTTGCGTCTTCAAAACCTATCTTGTGCTTCTTCTGATTTAGCTCATCCTTTTTTATATCCCATTCAAATTGGATATGTTCCATATTTATACTGTAATTACATTGTAGTGGTTTGTCAACTTCTTTATTTTATTTAAAACCGAGCCATGGATGGCATGTGGTTTGACCACAGAACCATTCTCCAAATTACACGGATGTAATTTGGAGGGATCATATTTAATCGTATTGTCGACTCTCCCGAATAATATCAAGGATTTCATCTGTCCCAATAGTAGAATAAACTCCTCTAACATCAAAAGGCGACTTCGATTCATTGTTACCGATTGGTACGACTTTGAATTTACTTCCATCCTTACGAGTAATAATAACCTCTTCGCTTAAAGCAGTATTGAGCATAGAGGAGAAATTCTGTCTGGCTTCTGAATAATTAAATACTCTCATATTGATACCTCCAGCAATGTTATCTGAAGGTTTTGGGGCTTCATTAAAAATTACACTATCGCTATCTTAATCTTTTTTCCCAAAGCCTTTGCTACTTTTTCGATTGTTGATAATTTAATATCCTCCGAATGATTCTCCATCCTCGATATAACACTTTTTGTTGTATTAATACGATTTGCTAACTCTTCTTGTGTTAACCCACTTCTTTCTCTTGCTTCTTTTAAAAAAATTCCTATTTTATAATCCTCATAGCCATCCCAAAAATCTTCATTTGAGATTCCTTCATTTTTTGCTCTTTTGTCTACGTAATCATTGAGATTCATTTCCTTTCCTCCTGAAATAATCTGTCTTATAGGTTTCTGCCTTTTTGATGTCATTTTTAGATGTCTTTTGTGACTTCTTGATAATTCCATGAGTTAGTACAACCAGATTATTCTTATCCCAGAAACTAAATAACCTGTAAATGTTTGTTCCAGACTTTATTCTTACTT
>CAZSGZ010000231.1:0-2950 GCA_964606455.1 uncultured Spirochaetales bacterium | reverse complement strand
TACTTCCCATATTCCGTCAGTTGATACAAGCTTCTTGAAATAGGTTTTTGGCACAAAATCCATTTCTTCTATTATCTTTAAAGTCCATGCAATTTTCTTAACTACATTTATTTCGAGACTATCAAGAAATTCTTCAACAGGACATTTTCCTGTAGATGTTGTGTAGAAAACAACTTCTCGACTCACAACCTATGTTAGCACGCATGCTAACATAGAGTCAATACCATTTCTTAGAAATAGCAATGGACAGATATGCTGGAAAAAAATATCCAAAACCAAAACTTTCAGATAACGTTTCGCGGATATTGTTCCCCGCCAGCAGAAGTTTCCTAAATTAGGGCAAACTTGCCGATACTAGATTCCGTAGACTGACAGAAAGTTTTTCTCCCTCGTCTGACCCGAAGAAAAAAAGGGCACCCCCTGTTAGAGCAGGTTAACGGGTGCCCGAAACTGTGAACAGAGCACAGTCGAATATAGTGTAGCTTCATTCGTACAATCATTGCAACTCCTGTATCGAGAAGAGCCCTGTCCCTTGTGCGGGAAAATACATCCACTGACAATCCACAGCTACCCTCGTCGCTGGTACCGAGACGGAGAAACCGGAGAGGATGTGTGGATACGCATTCCGGTCAGTATCTGTACCACGGCAAAAGCTGAAGGGCGGCAATATACCAAGCGAATGCTCCCGGATTTTCTAATTCCATACGCTCGCATGAGACTTGACCGTGTGATCGAAGCGACACGGGAAAAGGAGCTGGGAGCGGACCTTGAGCGGTGCAGTCAAATCATCGGCTGTATTGATCTCGATACCGTTCGCCGTCATTTCAGACACCTTGAAAAAGCGGCCGCTCTAGTCGCTATAGAGTTGGCCGAACGGCAGGCATCCGCTCCTCATCTCAGCGGCTGCAACAAAGAATTACGTCCCCTGTCGCCACTAAAGCGGCTCGAAGCCCTCCACCATGGTGAGGAGGAAGTGCGTAGTCGGGCAGGCAGGAGTGGACCGCGGCTGCCGAGCTTGCGGCAGTTTTTGCAGGCGGCGCTCTGGAAAAAAAGCGGAAACATTTCAACGACTTGCCTCTCCCGCTCTCCCCCGAAACAGTGCTACACCTGCTGAAAAGGTTTCAGGAGGAAAGGATGCAAGAGATTGATTGGAGAGACATTGACGATAGACACCTCAATGACTATTACCGAAGAGTAGCGCTGGTCGAGACGTTACTCGATGAGACCATTGATGAGTTTGACCGGCAACAGTCGCGCAATTGGTACATCAAAGAGTACGGGATAAGCGAGCGGACGGTCCGAAATTACCTGCGCCGCTACCGCGAGCAAGGGGCCGAGGCCCTGCTGTTCTACAAACCGAAAGGCCCTTCTTCACCCCGTGTTCATGACCGTCGTGTGCGGGAGAAGATCCTTGAGCTGATAGAAGAACGACCGAGCAGGACAGTCCCGCAGCTTCGCAGGCTCATCGGCACTGACCCCGAGCTGAAAGAGGCGATCGGACAGGTCTCCGACCGGAGCATCTACCGATTCCTTGCCGAGGCGGGCCTCACGCAAAAGGCGCGTAGGGAGAAGAGCCTCGGCGGCGGAAAGAAGAGTTACCACAAGTTCGAAGCCTCCTGCTCGATGGAGCTGGTGCAGGGCGATGCACGAGACGGTATTTGGCTGCCGAAAGCCCCGGGAGATAAGCAAGTGCGAAAGACCTACCTCTTTGCCTGGCTTGATGATTATTCGAGGAGGATTCTCCACGCCGAATATTTTTGGGACGAGAAGCTGCCGCGGATGGAAAAAACATTCAAGACCATGGTCTTACGGTGGGGTATACCTACAAAGTGTTATCTCGACAACGGGCACGTCTACATTGCTTCCCATTTCGCCTTTATCCTCTCGCAACTTAAAATAAAAAAGATCCATCATGGTCCTTACAAATCGTGGGCGAAAGGCAAGGTCGAGTCAATAATGAAAACCATCAAACGAGACTTTCAGGCGGAAGCACAGCAGGCCGGGTTTAAAACCCTGGAGGAATTGAACAGCGCCCTGTGGGCATGGATGGACGTGGAATATAATCGACGCAATCATTCAAGCACCGGTGAACCTCCCGCCTCCCGGTTCGAAAATGGCCTGCCTGCCGACCATCGACGGGTAGAAGACCTCGAATGGTTCGAGAACCTTTTTCTCCTTCGTGAAAACCGGAAGGTCGGGAAGTGGGGAACGGTCAAGCTCGAGGGGAACCAGTACCACACCAAAGAGGCCGCTGGCGGCAGCATAGAGGTGCGCTACAATCCCTTTGACCTTAAGCTGGTGTGGCGGTTCGAAAACGGTAAGAAAGTCGAAACCTTGGGATTGAAGAAATTGGTCAACGTCGCCGCCGAAAAACTGCCGGAAGAGGGTATGGCCGGAGAGCACAAAGTAAGCGCAGCGGCGGCTGATTATTTCGCGTCCCTGCGGGAGAGACAGCAGGAGCTCTATCGGCAGGGAAGACCCGTGAATTATCACGAACTGGGAGGGGAAAAAGAGCAATGAAAGAAACAATCCTCTCTCACTACGGTTTCTCCCGGCTTCCATTCGGCAAAGACATAGGCGGGGAGAAGATTTTTCCCACAAAAGAGCTTTCCCGAAGCATCGGTATGTTCCAACTCGGAATCGAGAGTGAAGATGTAATGCTCGTAAGTGGACCGATCGGCTGCGGAAAATCGCTGATCATCCGCCACGGTCTTGCGGGCCTCGATACCAATCGCTATCTGCCGATCTATCTGCGCGGTAATATTTCCGGTGAAGGTGAGTTGGTCAAATCGCTTCTGCGGGGGATGAAGATCGAACCGCCGCACTCTCTCGGGAAAGCGAAACCAGCGTTCTTTCAGGCGGTAGACGACAGTACACGAAAACCGGTTGTCGTCCTCGACGACGCGCAGGATATGGCGGAAGAGGCGTTGTTGTCGATCAAGGCGCTTAC
>CAZSGZ010000230.1:0-6040 GCA_964606455.1 uncultured Spirochaetales bacterium | reverse complement strand
CCGATATCAATCGGGGGATTGAAGAGGCGGTTAAAATCTCCTGGAACAAGATAAAGTATAAGGCACGGCTAGTGAAAGACCTCCGTGAAATTCCGGAAATAGAATGCAACCTCCGGCAGCTCGAACAGGTTTTCATAAACCTGATTACCAACGCTGTCGACGCCATAGAGGAAGAGGGAACGATCACTATCAGCACCCGCGCGGAAGGGAACGAGGTGATAGTCGAAATTACCGATACGGGTACAGGAATCCCGGAAGAACATCTGCAAAACATCTTCGATCCCTTTTTTACGACAAAGGATGTAGGCAAAGGAACGGGCCTCGGACTTTCGATATCACACAGCATTATTGAAAACCATAAAGGGGAAATTGATGCGCACAGCGTCCTCGGTAAAGGAACAAAGTTTTCTATACGGCTGCCCCAAAGTAAGGAACGGTGATATGAACAAAACAGTATTGATTGTAGATGACGAAACAGACATTCAACATTCCATTAAGAGACAGCTCCGGAAGGAACCTATAGAACTATTGTTTGCCTCGACCGGGAAGGAGGGGCTGAGAATTCTTCAGGAGAAGAATGTGCATCTGGTTATTTCCGATCATAAAATGCCGGGAATGAGCGGAGTTGATTTTCTGCGACGGGTAAAACAGCAGCGGCCGGAAATCGTGAGGATTCTCCTCTCCGGATACATTGAAACGAGCCTCCTTATTAACGCTATCAACGAGGGAGAGGTTTACCGCTTTATAGCGAAACCCTGGAACGGGGAAACGCTGAAAACCTACATTACCGAAGCCTTAGAACACTACGATGTTTTACAGAAAAACCGCGACCTAATGCAAAAGGTACTGCCGCTACAAGAGAAGGATGAGGGCGGAAACGGCTGCAGGGATAGGGCGCTGCAACTAACAGATGCGATTATCGAGGAGCTCCCATATGGGATTATAACGATAAGCTACGACAATACTATACTGCAAATCAATTCCTCGGCCTTTAACCTCCTCGGAATTATCGAAGACCCGAGGGGGAAGCAAATCCGGATGGTATTCTCCCCAGATCTCTGCGGATTCATCAATACAGGACTCGAAGAGCAGGACGGGCAGGGATCTGAAACGTTTGCCGTGAACGGTCGCCAGTTGACCGTCAGGCTTCGGAGGCTCCGTCAAAACATTGACCGGGAAAAAGGGCTGATCATCATCCACGAATAACGGACCTATACATGCCCGATGTCGGTATACCCGCTTATTTCAGAATTCGTTGTGCAGAGGTCGCCGACCCCGAAGGCGTGAACATCGGTATTTCCGGTCATCCTCGCTATTGCCTTCAGTTCCTCCGTTGTTACTCTCAGAAAGTTTTCAAGCCCTTCCGCGCCTGTATCGACATTGAAGCGCTTCCTGAGCTCAGGGTCCTGGGTGGCAATCCCCCGGGGGCATTTTCCCGTATTGCATACCCTAAACTGCTGACAGCCGATTGCCATCAGCGAGGCGGTGGCAAGGGCAACGGCGTCCGCCCCCATTGCGAGTGCCTTAGCGACATCCGTTGAAATACGAAGGCTTCCGGTAATAACGAGGCTGACGTCCCCGGCGCCTTTCGCGTCCAGAAATTTCCTGGCCCTGTACAGGGCGAAGATGGTGGGAATAGATGCGGCAGCTTTGATAAACTTCGGCGAGGCGCCGGTTGCTCCCGCCCTGCCGTCGATAGTGATAAAATCAGGGTCCGCAAAAAGGACCGATCCCAGGTCCTCCTCGAGATGTCCCGCCGCGAGTTTCACCCCGACGGGCTTCCCCCCCGTTGCTTCTTTCAGCCATACGACCTTCGCCTTCAGTTCTTCGGCAGTTGTAATGTCATCAAAATGGGCCGGGCTGATAATGTCTTTCCCCTCTTCAAATCCGCGGACTTCGGCAATTTCCTTCGTCACTTTGTGGCCCGGGAGGTGTCCTCCCATACCCGGTTTCGACGACTGCCCCAGCTTGATCTCCACCGCGTCAACGGCTTTCAGGTGTTCATCCGTCACGCTATACCGGTTCGGCACATATTCAAATATATATTTGTAGGAGGCTTCCATCGATTCTTTGAGAATTCCGCCCTCACCGGAACACATGGCGGTTTTTACCGCCGCGCTTCCTTTCGCAAGGGCGATTTTCGCCTCCCGCGACAGGGCACCGAAGGACATGTGGGACACGATAATCGGCGTCTCGATTATGAGGGGGTGTTTTGCCTTCGGCCCGATAACGGTTTTCGTCCGCACCGGCTCGTCATCATTCAGTGGAAGTCGGGCCATCTGGGCGCCCTTTATCAGTATGTCGTCCCAGGCAACAACGGGCCGTTTTGTCCTCATCGGTTCGATAATGGAAGCCCCTGTCCGGGCAATTTCATGAATATCGGCCATGTACTGTTCTAACTCGTCGGAATACCGCAGAAACTCGTCATCCGCGGACGCCGCCTGTTCCCGTGCCGATACCGCGCCCTCCTTCAGGAACATCGTTTTTTTAGATTCACACACCGGGCAGACCCATGAATCCGGCAGCTGTTCCCAGAGGGTACCTTCCTTTTCCTCGCTGTACTTCGTTTCACATACCTGACAGATAAACAATGCCATCTTCTCCTCCCTTCCATGTATCCAATCCATTCTTGACATTTACACGCCGAAACAGTAAATTAGGAATGGTTCCGATTATTATGAATAAAAATACGGCGGCAGGCGGAAAGAGTCAATACAAAAAAAGCAGGCAGCGGAAACGGGTCCTCGAGCTGCTGCAGGGAACAGGCACGCACCCGACGGCCGAATGGCTGTATCGGCAGATGAAAGACGATTTTCCCAACCTCAGCATGGGAACGGTATACAGAAACCTGCAAATTCTCATGGAGCAGGGGCTGATACGAAAAATCGGCTTCGGGAGCACCTTCGACCGCTTCGACGCGAATACCGGCCCCCACTATCACTTCGTCTGCGAGAAATGCGGAGCCATTATCGATTTGGAAATTCCCGTCGATGAATCTTTAAACGACCGGGTAAACAGCGCCACAAACTTCACCGCGAAGCGGCACCGGGTTGAATTTTTCGGCCTTTGCGACCGGTGTAAAGCGGCAATATAAGCGAAAGCGCCGAAAGGCACGTTTGCGTTATACTTTAAACAGGTTTATACTGAGAAACAAGAATTTACTAATAAGAAGAGGTACGGCATGACAAACCTAATCGATAAGGTAATCGAAAAAACCAATGAGCCCTTCGATGTAATGAGCATGATATTCAGCAACTTCGCACAGGTAAGTGAGAAACAGAAAAAGCCGAATATGGAACGGCTGTTTTCCCTCTTATCGGAATCGTGCAGAATACAGGCGAAGAAAACAATACAAGAAGGCAAAGAGCCCGCGGATACGCAGGCCCGGCTCGAAAAAATGCAGCGCCTTCTCCAGGACGAGCTCGGCGGCAGCTACGGCGGAGGACTGGAGGCGGCGGGAAAAATCGGCGATCGTGGCGTTTTACGGGCGTTTACCTGGGGGAAAAAGGTCAACGCCATCGAAACAGCGGTCCTGAAACGGTTTCGGAAGGCGGGGGAAGAAATACTCAAAGAAAACGAACATTTCCAGGTCTGCCGGGCCTGCGGGTTTATCATGACAAAGGACTCCCCTCCCGATATCTGCCCGGTGTGCAAGGCACCGGCGGGCCGGTTTGAAACCATATAAAAGAGGAGACGGAAAATGTTTGCAGCAAGAAATGTAGCCTTATGCACAAAAGACTGTGTTTGCCTGTACGTGTGTCCCACCGGCGCGACTGACACCGAAAACGGCTCTATCGATGCCGACAAGTGTATTGACGGATGCAGGCTCTGTGTCGATTCCTGCCCCTCGGGAGCGATCTACCTGGTCTACGAACGGATCCCGAAGCAGGAACAGCCGAAAGAGGAACTTACCGGTCTGCTTTCCGAGATTCTCGTCGGCAATGCGGCCCTTTCGATACAGGCGGAAACCGCTTCCGAGACAGAAGCTGGTCCGGATGCCGCTTTTTTCAAAGCCTTGGCAGCCTCGACACGGGTTTTGGCCGAAGACTGCGTACGGGAGGCCGGCCACCTGGTCCCCGACCAGGACGAAATGGAAAAGCTGATCTGTTCCGAAACGCTGAAGAAACTGTACGAACGGAACCACAAGGATGCCGGCGCCGTGGAACAGCTGCTGTCGGAAATCACCGCCGCGCTGCGGGAGCACCGGGACGTGAAAATTACCGACGCCTATGTCTGCGGCAATTGCGGGTATATCGGTATCGGGGAAAAGCCCGATAAGTGCGGAAGCTGCGGTAATTTACAATGGAAAACACTACCTTAATAACTGATTATGAATTCCGGCTGGTGTCCCCCGCCTGTCATCCGGGCGCGGATGTCTGGAGCATAAAAATCAGCATCGAGGAGGACATCGGCAGCCTGCTGCCCCTGCTGAACGCGGAACTCGAAAAGGCCGACTACAGCCATAAAGCACGGGTGCTGGTGTGGAAAAACGGCGGAAAAAAGTACGCCTTCAGGCCGCACGAGATTTCCGTTGCCCCGGTAAGCGACCGGGAACAGGCCCCGGCCTTGTGCAGTGAAGCGGTTGATATTGTAAACGACATCTGGTCTAGGAAAGATGAGATCGAACCGGACTATACGCAGCAAGAACTTCCCACTGTCATGGAAATCTATAAAGGCCTCCCCCGGAGCAACTGCGGAGAATGCGGTTATCCGACCTGCATGGCCTTTGCCGCCGCTCTCCGGACAGGAGAAACCTCCGCAGCGGACTGTCCGGCCTATGACAACTGAAGGCATTTCGGCCTGAAGAAGCGGGAAAATGCCGTGAAAATTCACGAATAACCAGGCAAAAGAGCTCTTTTAAAAAATACGGAATACCGGTATTCGGATCTGTAATACGCCGGCGGAAATCGGAGCAAGAATTAAAAACTGTCTCGAAACGTAAATTGTTCCAGGTTCCGTTTGCGAACATCTTCCAGTTTTCCGACTCCGCTTACCGTGTCGTTGGCAAAGAGACAGGCACAGGCCAGGTCGGTCCCGGCGGCCAAACATTCATCAGGTCCCCATTTTTCATGCAGCCCGATCAGCACCCCGGCACAGAAAGCATCTCCCGCGCCTACCGTACTGACAATAGGAACACCGTCAAGATTATATCCGGTCCTGCTCATCGTGTTCCCCTCATTATCCATCCAGAGTGCGCCTTCCGGGAAATGAATAACAACGGTCCGTCCCACCCCCTGGTCCAGGATATCGGCGGCCGCTTTGGTAAGCATATCTACGTCAATTCCGCCCTTTTTCCGGATTTCCTTCCCCGTTATTTTCTGTGCTTCCACTTCGTTGATAATGCAGTGGTCCACATACGGCAGCACCGGAAGCACGACGTTCCGAAACCGGTCGGACGACTCGCTTACAACATCGACACTCGTTTCCATTCCCGCCTTTTTTACCTCCGCGAGAAGCCGCGCGGCAACGATACCGTACTCATCGTCTTCACTGTCCATGGTGTCGAGCAGCAGCAGATAACCGAAATGAAATATTGAAACACCGAGTTTGGCAAGCGTATCGACAGGGACGTGTTCCGGGGAAAACCGGGCATTTGCCCCCCGAGAATGAAAAAACGTCCGCTCCCCGGTACCCCGTATGGTCATGACATCGGTAAAACTGGTGGGCGTCCCGTCCTCGAGGGTTACGAGAAATTCGGTACGGATACCGTGCTCCTTGCACTGCTCCAGCACATAGGTTCCGCCTTCATCATTTCCGATGCAGCCGAGACCGTACAGCGGGAAATCGACTCCCGCCCTGGAAATGCTCCGTATTGTGTTGAAGGGGGCGCCGCCGCCGCCGGTATCTTCACCGATAATATTGACCAGCTCGCCCACCTGCGGCCATGTATCGATAATTTTAATTTGATCGACAATCCAGTTACCCGCTCCCGCTATTCCTGCCATACTGAAGACATTTCACGATATTGAGCAAATACTGTCAAGCACTTTTTTCCATCGATACTTCCAGCAATTGTTAGGTATGGGTGAAAATCGATATT
>CAZSGZ010000229.1:0-6087 GCA_964606455.1 uncultured Spirochaetales bacterium | reverse complement strand
TTTGTCAAGATCGGAGAGAGTATATGTCGAATAAAAACGATAGACTGCACGAAATTCTAAAACTCCTCAAAATTTACAACGCCGCATCGGTAAACGAACTCGCCGACAAGCTCGGGGTTTCCCATATGACTGTCCGTCGTGACCTGCAGGAGCTCGAGGAGCAGGGCTATATTCAGCTGATGCACGGCGGCGCGGTCTTAAACCCCTCCGGAAGCGGACGGGGACCGGAGGATGAAAAGAACTATTCTCTGTCCACCGCGGGGTCGAAGCATACAAAGGAAAAAATCGCCATCGGCAGATTTGCGGCGTCCCTCATCGATGCGGAAGAGGTGGTCAGCATCGACGCGGGCTCCACCACGGAATATATTGCCAAAGCCATCCCCGCGGATCTCCCCTTAACCGTCATCTGCTACTCCTTCAATATCTTAGCGGAACTGCAGAAAAAAAAGAATTGCAGGATCATTTTCGCCGGGGGATATTTCCACGAGAACACGATGATGTTCGAAAGCCCCGAGGGAATCAGTCTCATCCGACGGACCCGGGCCTCGAAGGCCTTTATCTCCGCCGGGGGAATCAGCAGGGACTTAGGGGTTACCTGTCCGAACCAGTACGAAATGGAAACGAAGAAAGCGATTATCGAATCGAGCATTTCCTCGATCCTCGTCGCGGATTCGTCGAAAATCGGAAAGGTCCACTCCACATACTTTGCCGACCTGAAGGACTTCGACGCCTTCATCACCGACGGCGGTATTAGCGATGAGTACGAAGCCCTGACGCAGCAGCTCGGGATTACGCTGTATAAGGCGGATTGAGGGAAGCGGACGGGCTAACAGCCTCGGGCAGCGGCAAATACGGTACCTGCGGCCGCCACGAGCACCATTACGACTACCATTAAAAAAACTGTTCTTTTCATCTGTATACCTCCGTCTGTGTTTAACAGCTTTATGCTGGCGGGGAACAAGTTGTTTGACTTTTCTCTAAATGAAACTTGACACGTTACGGGTTACATCTCATCATGGAACACATGATAACGAGGAAACCAACACATCCCGGTGAAGTTCTCTTAGAGGATGTTATTAAACCGTTGGGAATTACAATAACCGAAGCGGCACAGAAACTCGGCGTAACACGAAAAACGCTTTCCGAACTCGTCAACCAAAGATCTTCCCTCAGTCCGGAAATGGCGCTGCGTATTTCCGAGGCAACGAATACCAGCCCCGAAAGTTGGCTGAACATGCAGACCAAGCTCGATCTATGGAAGGCAATGCAAAATAAACCGGAGAATGTATCCGAATTTCATCATAAACGAGCGGGCTGACCATTTTATTGTATAACTGCTATTAAAAAATTATTGAAGGCAACTTGTCAATACATCTAAAATGATGTAAAATATCATAATGAGAGGCCAATGGCGATTACTTTATTATGAGACTTCTAATCAGAACTGTCCCCACAGGTGAAATCAAAAAAGCAATGCGATATCGAGATGATTTTTTTAAACGTACCGATAAGAATCGACTAAAGGGGTTATTCGATGAAAAATTTTAAAGATCATTTACAGGGCAAATTACGAGACAAAGAATTTCGACAACTATTTGAAGAGGAAAGAGAATTACTCGCACTTTCTATAAAAGTTGTGGACGCCAGAAAGAAGCATGGACTTTCCCAGAAAGAACTTTCAGAAAAAGCTCATGTTACTCAGCAGCAAATCTCCAAGATCGAGAATGGAGTAAATTGCAATATGCTTACATTCTTAAAAGTTTGTCACGCTTTGGGAATAAAAATCGATCTTGGTGATTCTTATTATAAATCTGCATAAATCCTGCAACTAATAGTGATAGGTAGACCATTTTGACTTTTTCCCGCCCCATAGCTATATTATTACGAAACAGGTAACCATAGGGAAAAGGAGAATTTCATGAAATCCAGTGTCACGCTGCAGGAAGGAATGGCATTCGAGGGAGAACTCGACGGGCATACATTTCTCATCGATGCGTATGAAGACGCAGGCGGAAAGGACAAGGGGCCGCGGCCGAAGGGGCTTACACTCACCTCTCTCTGCGGCTGCACCGCCATGGACGTTATCAGTATTTTACGGAAGATGAAGGCCGAACCGGAAGAGTTCCGGGTGGAAGCCGATACGGACCTGACCGACGAGCATCCGAAGGTATTCAAAGGTATTACCCTTACCTACTACTTCAAGGGAGGGGATGTTACCCGGGAGAAGGCGGAAAAAGCCGTTTCTTTAAGTGAAGAGCGGTACTGCGGTGTCAGCGCCATGCTCCGGAAGGCCGTTCCAATCGAAACAAAGATTGTTATAGAATAAGTTTTCCGTTATTATCCTTCCCGTGGATAATACCAGAACACTTACCATAGCCTTCCGGGCGACAATACCCGTACTCCTCGGTTACACGGCGATAGGTTTGGCCTTCGGACTGCTCCTGTACGAAACGGGACTGCCGCTGTATTTCGCGCCGCTGATGAGTATTTTCATTTACGCGGGGTCGGGTCAGTTCATCGGCATAGGCCTGTTGGCGGCCGGGGCGGGATACCCGGAAATAGCATCCATTACCTTGCTTATCAACGCCCGCCACGCGGTGTACGGCATCTCGGTCCGGGAAATTTTCGCGAAAACCGGCAGGGCGAAGCCCTACATGATTTTTTCGCTCACCGACGAGACCTACGCCCTATTGACCACCCTGAAGCCTCCTCAGAATGTAGACCTTCCCCGGTTTTATTTTTTCATTGCCGCTTTGAACCATACCTACTGGGCAACCGCAAGCATTCTGGGCTTCCTTATTGGAAAAGTTATCCCCGTCAGTACCGAAGGGCTCGATTTTGCCCTGACCGCATTGTTCGTCGTTCTTCTGATCGAGCAGTGGAAAAACTGCAAAGTAAAACTCCCGTTTTTCATCGCCGCGGCATGCGCGGTCCCGGCGCTGTTTCTGCTGCAGAAAAACACCATGCTCATCGTATCCATCATGGCCGCCATCGGCATCGTCTTACTCTTAAAAAAGGTGATAGAACGGTATGGACCTGACTAAAGCCCTCGTTTCGGTAGCAATCATGACGGTAATAACCGTTTTTACCCGGGTCTTCCCCTTCCTCTTTTACCGAAACCGGGAACTCCCGCCGGTTTTAATCTATATTCAGCGCTACATTCCCCCGATTATCATGACCGTCCTGGTTATTTACTGTTTAAACGGCGTTACCTGGACGGCGGCGCCTCACGGCATCCCGGAAATTATATCCATCATCGTCGTCGCGGCGCTCCATCTGTGGAAAAGGAACCCCTTAGTAAGTATTTTCGGCGGGACGGTCCTGTATATGGTGCTGGTGCAGACCGATGCGGTGATGATGCTGTTTTAATGAACTCTCTCGTCATAATCCTCGCGAGCCCGGGAACTAAAGAGGATTATCTCCCGGGCTTCCTCGGCAAACAAATTTGACATGCATATGCATGTATGTTACATTTATATTATGAGAACAACAATCGAAATTCCGGGGGATATACGGCAGAAACTCGTATCTGAGGCGGCGCAAAAGAACATGAAGGGATATTCCGCTATTATCGTTAAAGCCCTGCGGGAGTATTTCGAAAAACAGGATGCCGGGGAAACCGGAAAAGAGATCAGAAAACTCAGGGGCTCACTTTCTCAAAAAGAATACGAAAAGGCACTTGAAATGCTCGAAACCGGCAGGACCCAGTGGAGGACATAGTTGTTCTCGATACGGTAATGCTCTTCGATTTTCTTGCAGACCGGGGAGACGCACAGCGAACGGAGGAAATTGTAACGAGGGGGAAGGGTGCCGTATCCGCGATAACCGTCTATGAACTTTTTAGAGGAGTTGAATCACCAAAACATATCGAACAGCGGGGCACGCTGCTTTCGTCCCTGCATGTACTGGAGCTCTCTTTAAAAATCGCCCGGCAGGCGGGAATAATTTTTACGGATTTACGAGGCAAAGGAATAACCGTCAGCAACGAAGACATTCTCATCGCGGCAACCTGCATTTATCACAGCGTACCCCTTTTTACCGCTAATAGAAAACATTTCGAAATTATTCAGGGGCTTCGATTTTACAGCTAATAATGGTAGCGCAGCTGCACAAGGTAGAGCGTATCGTCTGCAACCTTATAGACAATCCGGTGCTCGTCGTTTATCCGCCGGGAACTGTAACCGGAAAAGGAATATCGTAATTTTTCCGGCTTTCCTATACCTTCATCCGGATTCCGCACAATATCCTTTATCAAAAGGTTGATCCGCTTAACGGTCTTTTTATCAGTTTCCTGCCAATAGAGGTAATCCTCCCAGGCTTCTTCGGCGAATAGTATTTTCACTCGATCAGTTCCCTCTCCTTTCCTCCGCCGTTTTCTATTTCACTAATTGCACTGAGCAGCCTTTTTACATTTTTCGGACTTCTGGAAAGATAGGCGGTTTCTTCCATCGATTTATAATCCTCGAGGGATATCATGACAACAGTCTTGTCTCTTTTACTGGTTATGATGACCGGTTCATGATCGTTGCACACTTCCTCCATTGTCTTGGCCAAATTTTGGCGGGCGGCACTGTATGTTATTGCATTCATCCATATCTCCTCATCATTATTGTACGGGATGTTGTACAAAAAAGTCAATCAGAGTCATCGCCGGAACAGTTCCTCCTTGACGATTCATTGCAATACAGCTACTTTTTCAAGACAGGAGTACCATATGTCGGCAAAAAGTTTCCCGGAAAGATTTTTATCGAATATCGAAAGCTACGGGGAACTGAAAAAACTCATTGAAACATGCAGGTCCGTTACCGTTCCGGAAACCCGGGAGGAACTGATTACCCTCTCCATGAACGGCCGGGACACACGGGAAATTGCATACTCCCTGCCCGACGGGAGCTCCGTCCCCGAAGCGTCTTTAGTGCGGGCAAAAAACGGTATCGTCGTTAATTTTCCGGAGCCCTATATGCGCAGGCGCGATCCGGAATGTACGGTAATTGCCGATTCCATGCCGACGGATAAGGTAAGGTTCGAAGAGCGGTTTTCTGCCGAATTCGAGCCTGTCCGGACAGAGACGTTCCAATGGCTCGCAGAGCAGGACCTGATATTCATTTTCTTTTATGCCGGCGGTATAGAAGCGGAAATTCCTTCCCTCCTGGTTTGTCCGTTAAACGCGGCGTTTTTTGCCGCGGCCACGGCCGACCTGCAGGGAATGATTCCCTCCTCCGATCTTCCGGACAATTTTACTCCCGATGGCGTTATTTACGTCGCACCCACCTTCCGCCATACTCGATTTCAGGGAAAGCAGGTCGTAGCTCATTACCGATCTCCGGACCGGCATGAAATTTTTACCTACAGCCTTCATCCCGAAACCGGCACGAAGAAGGGTGTCTTCGGTCTCCTGTTAACAAAAGGTGAACGGCAGGGGTGGGAAACCCTCCACGGTTCGACGGTACGGGTCATTACTCCCTATGAGAACATGATAACCATTATGCATGAGGGGGCTTCCGGAGCGGGAAAAAGCGAAATGATCGAACTGCTGCGCTGCGACATTGACGGCAAGGTAATTGTGGGTAAGAATAGTATCACCGGTGAAGAGATTATCCTGCATTTAGCGGACCGCTGCACCCTTCAACCGGTAGCCGACGATATGGCACTCGCTTCCCATTCTCTGCAGAAAAAGGGAAAGCATCTCTTTGTACAGGACGCGGAACAGGGTTGGTTTCTGCGGATCAATCACATCGATAACTACGGAAGAGATCCGTTTTATGAAAAAATCACCATCCATCCTCCGGAACCGCTCATTTTTTTCAATATTCAGGCACACCCGAACGCGACGGCACTAATCTGGGAGCACACAATGGACGCTCCGAACATGCCCTGTACTAATCCCAGTGTCATTATACCCCGGAGGTTTGTCGAAGGGGTTATCGACGGACCTGTTGAGGTGGACCTGCGATGTTTCGGAATCCGGACCCCACCCTGTACCGCGGAAAAACCGAGCTACGGTATTATCGGACTGTTCCATATTCTGCCTCCCGCCCTTGCCTGGCTCTGGAGACTCACCGCTCCCCGGGGAAACACCGATCCAAA
>CAZSGZ010000228.1:0-6094 GCA_964606455.1 uncultured Spirochaetales bacterium | reverse complement strand
CCATATATTTATTAAACCCCGTTCGCTGAAAACGGGTATCCCCGGGGGTGAAAAACGTTTAGGCCTTACCTGCATGAGTATTCTGTTAAGTACCGGGATCTATCTTACCTGGTACCGCCTCGATACTGCCGGTGCATTTTTTGAAAGCAGGTTCGGACTGCTCCTGTTTATAAAAATTGCGCTCTTTGCCGTTCTGCTGGCCCTGGGGATTCTGGCAGTCACGCTGGTCAACAGAAAGATGAAACAGGCCGCGGAGGGAGGCGGTCCGAACACGGCCGGGCCGGAATCGAAGGACCCGAACAATTTCGACTTAAGCCGGCTTTCCCGTTTTGACGGGCAGGAGGGAAGGCCGGCGTACATCGTGTATAAAGGAACGGTGTATGATGTTACCGGCAGCCCCAAATGGAAAAACGGTTCTCATTTCGCCCAGCACGGCGCGGGAAAGGACCTGACCGGGGCCCTGGCAAACGCGCCCCACGGAGATGATGTTTTCGAGGGGTTCCCGGTAATTGCCCGGCTTAGTGAAGAGGAGACAAAGGCGGCCGTCGGCAAGGGACCGAGAATTCTCCGGGTATTCACCGCCATGGCCTATGTAAACCTCGCTCTGGTCTTTCTTATTTTATTTTGTGTTGCCGGATGGAAGTGGCTTGCTCCTGGTGCGGGCCGGCAGCGGGTGGGAGAATCGTTTCGTACGCCAGCCGGGGCAGGCATCGCAACGGTCTCAGACAGAGAAGCTGCCTGCATCGAGTGTCATCAGACTGAAAAACCCGCGCTTACCGCCGACTGGGAGAAAAGCGTGCACGCGAAAACCGGTGTAACCTGCCTCGATTGTCATGAAGTTCATGATCCGAAGACGGGCTGGACCAGTGCCGCACATTCCGAGTACAGCGAAATTCCGGTATCGCCGCTGGTAACGCCGAAGCGCTGTGCTATGTGTCATCAGGAGGAGGTGGACCAGTACGGAGCAAGCAAACACGCAAACACCATCAAGATCATCAATACAGTGGACAACTGGCTGATTCACGATATGAACAACGCGGCGGAACGGACAACCGGATGCTATGCCTGTCACGGGACGAAAATTGAAATCATTAACGGCCGGCCGTCGGCGGGGACCTGGCCGAATGTGGGGGTGGGACGGGTGAACCCCGACGGCAGCCTGGGAAGCTGCACCAGCTGCCACACGCGGCACCGCTTTTCGGTTGTTGAAGCAAGAAAACCGGAGGCCTGTGATCAGTGTCACCTCGGGCCGGACCATCCCCAAATTGAAATTTACAACGAATCGAAACACGGCACCATGTATCACGCCTATGGAGACGAATGGACCTGGCGGCCGGAAGATTTTCGCTGGACCGCCGGAAGGGACTACCGGGCGCCGACATGCGCCGCGTGCCATATGTCGGAAGCCGGGGACCTCGCGGCAAGCCACGATGTAACGAACCGCTTAAGCTGGGAACTGCAGGCGCCGCTGACAATACGACCGTCGGAGTTTACGCCCTTTCCCTCCGGGACCGGCTGGGAAGAGGAGCGTGCGAAAATGAAAACAGTCTGCCTTCAGTGTCACTCGGAAGACTGGACGGAGGGGCATTTTACGAATATGGACACCGTCGTTGAAACGTATAACGAGCTCTACTATAAACCGATAAAAGAGGAAATGGACCGGCTGTATGAGGAGGGAAAGCTTTCCCGTAATTCATACTTCGACGAAGAACTGGAATGGGAATATTACGAGCTGTGGCACCACGAAGGCAGGCGTGCACGAATGGGCGCGGCAATGATGGCGCCGGACTACGCATGGTGGCACGGTTTCTATGAACTGAAGCACCGCTTTGCCGTTATTTCCGAAATGATCGAAACCCAAACGGAAGATGACAGGGGCGAATGGATACAACTGATTCCCGGCAAATACGGTGAAACAGCCGGTCCGGATTAAAGCGGCAGCCCCCTTTTCGTTTAGAGTCATTTCATTTATGATCATTTCCGGTAGAGGGGTGTATTGTGGCGGCGGTTTTCCGGTTTATCCGGTCTCTCAAGGTAACGATAGTCTTACTCGGTTTCATTGCCGCACTTTCAATCCTTGCGACCATCATTCCCCAGAATAGAGAAACAGCATTTTATTTAAGCCGGTACGGCAACGGCGGGGCGGCCTTCATCCTTGCTCTCGGCCTGTATAACATATTCCGATCTCTCCTTTTTTATGTGCTTATTGGTTTATTCGCCTGCAATCTAACGGCATGCAGCGTTTATCGGATGGTTAAACGGTTTACATCAAACCTGCCCCTGCGTATCGGGCCTGATATTATTCACTTAAGTCTTCTTATTTTCATAACAGCCGGGGTTGTCTCTGTTTCGGGACGGAAAGAGGCATTCACCTATGTACGAAGCGGCGACACGCTGGAGCTTCCGAAAGGAGAACGGATATACGTAACCGAACTGGAAGAAGTTACGTACAAAGACGGGCGCCCGAAGGGCTGGTACACCCGGGTACGCTACGGTGCTGCCGCAGACATTACAAATGAATATTCTATCGAGGTAAACCATCCCCTTAAAATTTCGGGGTACACCTTTTATCAAGAAACCTTCGGAAGTCGGCCTGTCACCCGCTTAGGCATTACCGGCCAGGAAGATGTCTATCTTCGTGAGGGGGAGGCAATCGGCATTCTCCGCTTCGACGGGATAACCGCCGAAAGCGAAGTGGTCTTTTCGCTGCTGCATACTGACGGCGAAAAGCAAATTGCCGCGGCCCCCGGTGATGTCATTGCGGAAATGGAGGCCGATGAGATACGGCTCCTCGATATACGGATGGAAACCATATCAGGACTGAAAATCGTCCGCGACCCGAGCTATATCCCTATTGTAATTGCCTTTTTATTGTTAAGTGCCGGTCTTGTTCTGACCTTTTTCCAAAAAATGCGGGACCGGCAGAAAGGAGATGAAATTATATGACGGCAACGGCTGCCTTTTTATTAACGCTTGCGGCATTAATTTCCACCATTGTTTTTCTTTTTCTCCACCGAAACAAAAAGGACAGAAAAGACCCGCTTTCCCACTTTTTGCTTGGATCGGCGGGACTGCTGCTGCTTATCCACATCATCATCCGCAGCGCGGCAATCCGGTTTTTTGCCGTTACCAATACCTACGAGGCGCTGATTTTTTATTCCGCGATTATTTGCCTTGTCCTCTTTGCCTACAGGCTCATTGCACGAAAAAAAACGGTCCGCTTCATTCTTTTCGGCGGAACGGTAATCGTCATTCTCCTGCTTGCACTTGCAAGTTCACCCATCGCGCCGTCGGACATAAAACCTCCGATTCCCGCCCTGCAGTCCTACTGGCTGGTACTGCATGTGGCGTTTTCTTTTATCGGCGAAAGTTTTTTCGTGCTTGCGTTCGTGGGATCGATTCTGTATCTGGTATCAAAGGATGATGCCCGGCGAAAGAGACTGGACAGGCTGATTTATACCGCCGTTGCAATCGGCTATCCTATTTTTACCGTGGGCGCCCTCGTCTTCGGTGCCGTGTGGGCGCAGAAAGCCTGGGGGCGCTACTGGTCCTGGGACCCGAAGGAAACCTGGGCGCTCATTACCTGGCTTACCTATACGGTGTACCTCCACGTACGATTTCTGGGCAAGGGCCGCAAACGCTTCGCGGCGTGGATTTCCATTACAGGTTTCGCATTTACCATGTTCACATTCTTCGGCGTAAATTTTCTGCTTGCCGGACTGCACAGCTACACGTAGCGGGTTCCAAGCCGCTCCTATTTTGCGATGACAGTATGATTTTTTTTATTAGTATTTCTGTAATATTTGTTACGGATAGATCTTTTTTAGCTGTATATTATTATCATAGTAGAGGAGGCGGACATGATATCCTTTCGCGACTATGTAACGGAATCGAGTGACTTTTTATATACATGCGAACTCGTCCCCGGCCGGGGACACCGCAGTAAGAACGTAACGAGGATAGAACGATTTGTCCGCGATTCCCTGGAAGACAAAAAAATAGCGGCGTTAAGCATAACCGATAATGCCGGAGGAAATCCCGCCCTTTCCGCGGACGTTTTAGGCCCCGAAATAATCGAAGGCGGGATGGACGTCATTGTCCATTTCTCCTCGAAAGACCTCAACCGGAATTTTCTTGAATCCCGGGCTTTCGCCCTGCAGCGCGCGGGGGTCCGGAATCTCCTGGTTATGACGGGAGATTATCCGATAAGCGGTTACCGCGGCCTGGCGAAACCCGTTTTCGATATAGATTCCGTTTCGGCGTTGGAATATTTGGAAGCAATGAACAAAGGCCTGTATATCGGGGGGCTGAAAAAAGAAATTGTCCTTGAACCTACCGACCTTTTCCTGGGAGCGGTGGTTTCCCCTTTTAAGTGGATTGAAGAGATGACCATGACCCAATATTACAAACTCGAAAAAAAGCTCGACGCCGGGGCCCGATTTGTCATTTCCCAGCTCGGTTACGACGCAAAAAAGATGAAGGAACTCTCCCTCGTTACACGGACGCTGTTCGGTTCTTCCGTTCCTCTTTTTGGAAGTGTCTATCTTCTCGGCACTGTTCCCGCCCGGATGATGAACCAAAACAAGATACCGGGCTGCTATGTCCCCGACAGCCTGCTTAAGGTTATCGAAAACGAGGCCCGGGAGGCCGACCGCGGGAAGAGCGCCGCCATCAGCCGGGCGGCAAAGCTGATAGCCATTATGCGGGGGCTGGGGTTTCGTGGCGCCCATATCGAAGGCCCGGCCCTGGCATATAAAGACGTGCTGCAAATTATCGAACAAACGGAAGAAGGAGCGAAAAACTGGGAAGAGTACTACCGGGAATTTACCTACGCGCCGGACAACCCCTACTACCTTTTTACCGAAAACGACGTGCTGCAAGAGGACGGGAAGCGGAAACGTGTTTTTTCTCCCGTGTTCTGGATGACAAGGCTTCTCCACCGAATGGTTTTTTCAGAAAACACCTTCGGGTACATGATGTTCCGCGGCTTTCTCCGCTTTATTCGAAAACACAAGGTCCTTCTCGCGCTGTTTGACTTCTTTGAAAAAGTTTCCAAAAAACCGCTTTTCGACTGCATGGAATGCGGAGACTGCGCCTTGTTCGAAACGTTTTATGTCTGTCCCGAATCGCAGTGCCCGAAAGGGATGCGCATCGGTCCCTGCGGCGGCAGTAAAGTAAACGGTAACTGCGAAGTATTTGAAAACAGAAAGTGTATTTGGTATCCCATCTATAAACGGGCAAAAAACCGCCGTTCCCGGGAATTACTCAGATACCGGATGCCGCCGAGGAACTGGGAGCTGTATCAGACGAATTCCTGGATAAATTACTTTTTCAAGTATGACCACGGTCCCTGGAAAGAGTTCCCCGACCGGCCCGACAGCCTTTCCGGATGCCGGGAATAGCAAGCGGTCCGCTATATATCTTCCCCGTAATCGATCCACTCTTTTTTCCCGCTCCCGCCGGTCCGCGGATCGACCCACATATCGGGTTTCGGAGGCAGCTCTTCTCCCCCCCTCGGGCCGGGTACGTCCTGTTTTTCCGGAACCGGGATGTCGACGGGATTTTCGGGCGGCGCAAACCGTACGGTAAGGGCGGCGGCAGTACGGTTTACCCATTCCGGTTCGGGCGCTTCAGTTTTTCCAGGTCCCCGGATAATGCCCCGGTCGGCCCTTCCCGCAGGCTTAGTTGCCGCGTCCCGCGGCGCCTCTTCCACCGGCTTCCGTTCGACGGGCCTGCGTATCGGCGCCGTATCTTCCTTCGGCCGTACGCCCTTGTCCCTCTCTTCGTTTACTTCACCCCGAGTTGCCGCGGAAACGTTCTTCCTCCGTGTTGTTTTCACCGAAGCGGCGGCATTTTCCTTTTCAGGAACCTGTATCGGCTTGTTCCAACTCGACGTTGCAAGCACGACAGTACGATTCTGCCCGCCGCCCCCGGCTGAATTCGTCCCGCCAAAGCCGCCGCCCCGCGGAATCGGAGTAACCTCAGGGCCGGTCCCGCGGGTGGTGAGGTTGGGGTTGGTATAGTTACCGGCACTATATGTTACCGTACGCTCAGCGCTTTCATGCCCTGCAGCGTCGACAACTACATATGTAAA
>CAZSGZ010000227.1:1322-6107 GCA_964606455.1 uncultured Spirochaetales bacterium | reverse complement strand
TGAGCATCGACCTTTCGGGGCATCCCATTGTCCAGTCAGCAATTATGGAGTACATGTCCAGCGACCTGTTGAAGCTGTTTCCCATCGCCCTCGGTGTTGTCATGCTGATTCTGTTAGTCGCCCTCCGCAGCCTGCGGGCCATGCTTATTCCAATTATGGTAACACTTATCAGCGTTATCTGGACATTCGGGCTGAAAGGGATCCTCTCTTCACCTATTACACTGACGGAAACGGTAATTCCGGTAATTCTCATTTCTTTAGGCTGTGCCGACGGGATCCACATTTTAAGTGAGTTCCTTCATTACTATAACCGGAACCAGCCTCCGGTGCTTGCCGTCAAACAGGCCATGAACAAGCTGAAAACGCCGATAATCCTTACATCTGTTACTACGGCCCTCGGTTTTTCCTCCCTCGTTTTTGCAAGCGGGCAGTCGCTGAAGAATATGGGGCTGTTTCTCGGGTTCGGGGTCATTGTTGCCATGGGATTTTCACTGCTGTATATACCTATAATTTTGGCGTCCTTTTCCTTTAAGAAAAAGGACAAGCCTGAAGTGTTTAAGAAGCATTTTTCGCGCATGCGGTTCCTGCAGCACACGGCATTGGGAATCATGCGGTATTGGCCGATTCCCGCCGCGATAGTCTTGGGCATGCTTGGTATTTCGGTGTTCGGTCTTATCCGTACCGAAGCGGACACCGACGAAGTTCGCTATTTTAAAAGGTCGACTCCGGTGCGGCAGGTAACGGAACGGATCGAGGATTCGTTCGGGGGAATCGGGACGCTGTACATTGTTTTCGAATCGGAAGAGACGGACCGGTTTAAGCGGCCCGACGCGGTGTACGCCATCGATACGGTGCAGCAGTATATCGAAGAGCAGCCGAATGTGGGGTACGTAACGTCCGTGGCGGATTACATAAAGATGCTGTATTATACGATAAAACGGAACGACCCGGAGGCCTTTGTCATACCGGAAAGCGACCTTTTTGTAAAACGCTTAGCAGGCATGCTCACGTCGGAAGATCTCGACAACGATAAAATGCTCTACAATTATATCAGCAGAGATTTCTCGACCGCCTGCATGCATGTACGTCTGCGGGATTCGAATACAAAAAAAATGAAAGTGCTTCTTGCCGAGATTGAACCGCTTCTCGAAGATACAGTTCCCGGGGACATTACCGTCCGCTACGCGGGGGACTATATCCGTTTGAAAAACGGAGAGAACATCGTCCGCAGTCAAATTATCAGCCTCTTTATGACCATCGGGACCATCCTGGTTGTCCTGTCTGTTTTTTTTCGGACCCCGATCATCGGAATGCTCATAACATTTCCGGTTTCCATTGCCATTCTGTTCAATTTCGCAATTATGTGGCTGTTCAATGTCAGTCTTAATCCCGCGACGGCAATTATCGCCTCCGTGGGCCTCGGGGTGGGGGTCGATTACGGGATCCACTTCTTCTCCCGTTTCCGCCGGCTCTATCTCAAAAGCGGAAAATATATTCATTCCATTGTCAATGCGGTCGTGGAAACAACGAAGGGAATATTATCAAATGCCCTTGCCGTGGGAATCGGGTTTCTGGTACTCCTCTTCTCGAGCTACGGAATTATCAACGACATCGGCTGGATTGTGGCGGTCTCCATGATAACAACGGCCCTGTTGACTATAACGGTCATTCCGATCCTGCTGTTCCTGTTTAAACCGAAGATACCGGCAAAAATATCCTTTATCGGCCGGAAGAACAGGGGCCGGTAACCGTGCTCATTGTTTATACCGGTGCGGGGAAGGGAAAAACGACGGCTGCCGTCGGGCTGATGATCAGGGCCCTGGGGCACGGAATGAAAACCGCGCTGCTGCAGTTTATCAAAGGGAAATGGTCCCCCGGGGAAATTTCGTTTTTAGGCGGGTTGGAGAATGCGGATATCCGCCGTTACGGATTGGGGATGCTGTCAAAGTCGAATAATTTGGAAGCGGATTTGCATGCGGCGCGGGCCGGATGGGAAGAAACCCTGGATATCCTGAATTCGGGGGAATTCGACCTTATTGTTCTCGATGAGCTTACCTACCTTCACCGCTACGGTGTGCTCTCTGAAGAAGAACTGACGGCGCCGCTTCGCCGGGCAGCCGACAGCGTAAATGTCATTGTAACCGGCCGATACGCACCGGCAGGGCTTATCGATGCGGCCGATCTGGTAACGGAAATGCAAAATATCAAACATCCGCTTGAAAAGGGCATCCATGCACAAAAAGGGATCGAGTTCTAGCCGCTTTTCCGATGCAGCGAGGCGGCAGCACGGGAAAACCGTTACAGTCTGGAGCGTAAACTTTCTCGCGAAACCGGGAGAGCCGGAGGCGAATTCGGCCTCCATACTCCGGTGGATCGGCCGCGCGGCGCGTGCGAGGAAGAAGGGGAGGCCGAAAGGGCCCGATTTTATCCTCTTTCCCGAAATGTGCGTTTCCGGTTATGTGAATGACACGTCTGAACTTTATGCAATACGGGCGCGGGTGGAAAAGGCCCTTACGGCGGTCCTGTCCGCGTCTGAAAACATTCCGGAAACGATACTGCTTGCGGGATATCCCTTTTACTCGGGAAATGCCGTCTATATCAGACACTCGGCAATTCGAAAGGGGGAATTTCTGTTTCATCATGACAAAACGGTCCTTTCCCCGCGTGAAAGACGGACATTTTTTCCCGGCAGCGGGGTCAAGCAGTTCACTGCCGGAGCCGCCGGGGCGCGCTGCGGAATACTTCTCTGTTATGAAAACCATTTCCCTGAATTAGCGGCACGGTTAGCGAATGAAAGCTGCGACATCATTTTTGCCCCCTTTGCAAGTCCGAGGGAGACGCCCAGGCAGAAATACCGCCGTATGCTTCGATTCCTTCCTGCAAGGGCCTATGACAACGGCTGTTTTCTTGTTTCCTGCAATGTAATTCAGGAATTTTCCCGGACCGGCAGATCGCCGGGAACGGCCCTGATACTAGGACCGAAAGGGGAGCTAATTGCAAAAGCGGTTTCCCGGCGTGAAGGGTCCTGCGGTGCGGTCCTCGATTTAGGAGAAATTGAAGTAATTCGGAAATCGGAAATGGGGTATTTTCGAGGGAGCAAACCGTAAGAACGGTCAGCCGAGGCCTGTTTTTCGCAGAATAAAATCGAGGTCGACCGATTCCCGAACCGCATCCGCAAGCCGGTCGAAGGCGGATTCCAAATCGTAACGGGGACGATCGTTTAGGGGGGGGAGCCCTTTCCGCCGGCGCAGCTCTTCGAGGAAATAGTGCCGGAAACCGTCCGAATCGAAAATGCCGTGAAGGTAGGTGCCCCAAACCGGACGTTCCGGCGCGGCCACGCCGCCGATGCCGGGGGTGCCGGAAGATACGGTTTCGATGAGTACCCGCCCGCCGCGTATCTCCGTTTTGCCGTGATGAATTTCGTACCCGCTTACAGGCAGGGAAGTGTCGAGATGGCGTCCCGTTGTCTGTGTCAGGGTCTTGTCCCGTGCTAACACGGTATCGATATCGAGAAGGCCGAGTCCGTCGATCTGCTCTTTATCCGATTCAATACGGTGCGGATCGCGGATTGTATTGCCGAGCATTTGAAAGCCGCCGCAAATTCCGACAATTTCAGTTTCAGCCCCGTACCGGCTGAAAGAGGCGGCAATACCGGTCTGCCGCAGAAACTGCAGGTCGCTGATGACGTTTTTACTGCCCGGGATAATGACGGCGTCCGGCGGATTTTTTTCCGTTAGGAAATCGAGGTCTTCTTTCGACCTGATAATATGAACGGAAACGTCCGGTTCTCCCCGGATGGCGTCGATGTCGGTAAAGTTGGAGATGTGGGGGAGATCGATGACGTATATGTTCAGCCGGTCAGCCCCGCCGTTTTTAGGACCGCCGCCGCTGCTTCTCGAGAGCTCTTCCTTGAAGCTGACCGAATCCTCTTCGGGAAGTCCTAGATTCCGGAGATAGGGGACGGTACCGACGACCTGTTTCCCCGTGTAGTTATAAACATAATCGAAGGCCGGCTGAAGCAGTGCGGCATCACCCCGGAACTTATTGACGAGAAACCCGGCAATGCAGGAGCGTTCCCATTCCTCTAAAACGGCAAGGGTCCCGATAAACGAAGCGAAAACGCCTCCCCGGTCGATGTCCCCTGTCAGCAGCACCGCCGCGTCGGCATACTTCGCCATCCGCATGTTGACAATATCGTGGGCCTTGAGGTTCACCTCCCCGGGGCTTCCCGCACCCTCGAGGACAATGACATCATATTCGTCCGACAGCGAATCGTAGCAGCCGGTTACGGTCTCCCACAGCTTTTGTTTGTACTCATAATAATCGAGGGCCTGCATATTGCCGATGGGCTTTCCCCGCAGGATTACCTGGCTTCCCGTATCGGAGTTCGGTTTCAGCAATACCGGATTCATCCGCACGTCGGGATCGATTTTACAGGCCTCCGCCTGCACGACCTGGGCACGTCCCATTTCCCCGCCGTCCGCGGTAACGAAAGAATTGAGGGCCATATTCTGCGCTTTAAACGGCGCCGCCCGGAAGCCCTCCTCTAAGAGGATCCGGCAAAAGGCGGCCGCAAGGATGCTTTTCCCGGCGTTCGAGGAGGTCCCCTGAATCATTAGTGCCGGCGGCTTCTCAGGTTTTGTCCTCCGTCCGCGGGAAGGAGTGCCGTCGGCCGCCGTTTTGACCGCGGCCGCTGTTTTTTCCTGAAAATCGGTGTCGCTGAATGACTTCCCGACCAAGGCAGTGTGGAGCGGTGTGGGCGGAGGGAAGGGGCCCGGGTATTCC
>CAZSGZ010000227.1:0-1312 GCA_964606455.1 uncultured Spirochaetales bacterium | reverse complement strand
GCACAAGGAACGGCCACTATCGTTTTTGGCAGCCTGCCGGAAAACACTCACCTCGTTTCGCCCCGCATCCCGCACCTATAAGGCTTAACGGAAAACCGGGGGATGCCAGGTATCTGCCGAAATCAATTATGAAAAGACTTCCCCTTAGAGCTTCTCCGGAAAAAAAAGTGAAGGTGATGTCGGCAGTCTGTACGCCTTTCAGCCGGTTCAGAAAGTCCGAGGACGGCAGCGGAGTAACCACGCCGGTAAGCGGCTGCCGATAATACGCCGAGAGAAGAGCGGAAATGGTTTTATTGCCAAGCCCGTCTTCGGAAGAAGGAGAAAAACAGTCTTCAAGCGCGCGGTTTACCGCCATGCGGAACCACGGCGGCGGGCCGGCAGGGTTTATTTGTTCCATTGTATTTCCGGAAGAGAGTATAGCACGGGAAGGGAAAATGTCAAAAGGAGCCTAAGAACAAAACGGCCCCGAACGTGAGGACCGCGGCGCTTCCCGTTAGTTCGAGAATCAGCAGAGCGGTCTTTCCTTTTTTTCCGAGAAACAGCCGCTGCAGCCCCTGTTCTTTGCCGAGCAGGACCGCCGCGGCAATGAGGGAGAGGAGAACCCCCATGCCGACACTCATTGCGAGAATCGCGAATATTCCCAGCGCGTACAGCCCGTAGGCAAAGGTAAAAACGAGGAGCATTGCCGCTCCCGGGCAGGGGACCGCACCGTTAGAAACAATAAAGATAATCCGCTCGAACAGCCGCTTTTTTCCGCTTTGCATCCGCGGGTTTTCCGATTGTTTCCGCCGTTCCCGGACAGCGTGAACAATCAGATAGATCCCGAGAAGAACAATAATTCCGTAGCTGACCCGTTCAACAAGGAGGTAGGTTGCATTGAAGCTGATGCTTACCGCCGTATGTAAAACAAAAAACAGGATACTGATAAGTGCCAAAGCTGCAATACCGTGGAGCATTGCGACGGAAAAAGCCATGAGAATGCCGGACAGAGGGCGGATCTGTTCGCTTAAAAAATAGGAGCTCAAGATAATTTTCCGGTGGCCCGGTCCGAGGGCGTGGATAAATCCGTACAGAAAGCTGACACCTAAAACCGACAGGATAATTCCCGCCGAAGGAGTTTCCTGTATTTCATACACGGCTTCTGAAATCGATTCGTTCAGTTTTTTCTGCACCGCGGCCAGTTTGGGAAAAAGCCTTCCCCCGCCGGATGCCGGGGCTGATTTTATCCGCCCACGATCCTAGCCTCTAGCCCCTAGCCCCTGTTTTATCTCTGGCACCACCGTGCCCGGATGACTATAATGGTCGGTCCCTG
>CAZSGZ010000226.1:3766-6165 GCA_964606455.1 uncultured Spirochaetales bacterium | reverse complement strand
TCAAAGGAATAGGAATAGACGAAGCTTTCCGTGTCGGAGCGCGCGCCCGGATACCGGTTCCAGTACCACGTGCCGCCGACGCCGCCGGCCTTGTCGAAAAATTCGACGTTTCCACCCCTTCAATTTCAACGCCGATTAAAAATCTTTCCGGCGGAAATATTCAGAAATTGATTTTAGGCAGAGAAATCTCATCATCGCCGGTACTGCTCATTGCCGCCCATCCAACCTACGGACTCGATGTTGGCGCCGCCGAATATATACGGCAGCAGCTTCTCGATCTTCGGGAAGCCGGGGGCGCCGTCCTCTTGGTATCGGAGGATTTGGAAGAGCTGTTTCAGCTGTGCGACAGTATAGCCGTTATGTACGAGGGGAAGATTATGGGAATTGTAACTCCCGGCAGCTTAAGCATGGAAACCGTTGGGTTAATGATGGCGGGGACCGACGGTGAAACGGCGGCATCGGAATTGGCTGCCGCCGATACGGAGAAGGAGTAGCACCATGGCGCTGAATATACAGTTCGCGAATCGGGATAAAGCTTCCGCCGGCTTTTCCATTCTTCTGCTTGCATTGTCGCTGTTGGCGGGGCTGGCAGCGGTGGGTATTATCTTCGCCGTAAAAGGGCTGAACCCTATAACGGCAATTATCTCAATTTTCGCCTCCTCCTTCGGAAGCCTTTTCGGACTGCAGGAAACCATTACCAAGGCAATTCCGCTTATTTTAATCGGCTCCGGGCTGGCCGTCGTGTTCCGGGCGAAGTTCTGGAATATCGGTGCCGAAAGCCAGCTCCTTTTCGGCGCTATTTTCGCCACCTGGGTTGCCCTCAATCTGGGTCCTCATCTCCCGAAGTTTCTGGTCCTGCCGCTGATGATTTTAGCGGGTTTTATCGGCGGCGGTTTATGGGGGATGATTCCGGCCCTTTTCAAGGCCCGTTTCGGCATTAACGAAGTAATATCGACCCTTATGCTGAATTACGTTGCCGCGGAATTTGTCAAGTTTCTCGTTGTGGGCCCCTGGAAGGGAGCAACGAAGCAGGGATATCCGTACACCGACGATTTTCCCGCCTCGGCAACTTTTAATTTACTCGGGTATTCGAGAATATCCCCGTTTATGCTTATTGTAGCCGTTGTCGCTGCCCTGCTGCTTGCGGTTATCATCTACCGTACAAAATTCGGATATGAAGTACGGGTAATAGGAGAAAATCCCGAAGCGGCGCGCTACGCCGGTATCGGATTTATCAGGACGTCACTTTTGATGATGATGATAAGCGGCGGAGTGGCTGGAATTGCCGGCGTGGGGGAAGTCGGTGCCATTTACCATCACCTCTCCTATCCGGACACGATAAGCGGAGGGCTGGGGTTTACCGCCATTATCGTGGCCTGGCTGGCAAAGCTCAACCCCGGTTTCGCGATCGTTTCCGGTTTTTTCTTTGCCGGCATTTTAGTCGGCGGGGACGCCATTCAAATTTCCATGGGTCTTCCGGCGGCAACGGTCAACGTGTTTAACGGGTTAATCCTGATGTTTCTCATTATGGGCGATTTCTTTTCCCGTAACAGGGTTGTAATACGCCGGAGGAGTGTCTGATGTGGTATGAAATAATTCTTTCCCTGCTCCGCAGGACCCTGGTTGCCGGAACTCCCCTGTTATTGGCGACCCTTGGAGAAGTTATTACCGAGCGTTCGGGTGTTTTAAACCTCGGTGTCGAGGGGATGATGTCCTTCGGCGCGGTGTCGGCGTTTATCATCACCTTTACCACCGGCAGCCCCTGGCTCGGTCTTCTCCTTGCAACGGTGTTTACGGCCCTCTTTTCGCTTTTCCACGGGTTTATCAGCGTTACCCTGCGGGCGAACCAGGTGGTTTCGGGGCTTGCGCTAACGATGCTGGGATTGGGACTGAGCGGTTTATGGGGAAAGCCCTTTATAGGCCGGCCGTTAACGGCAAAGATGGGTCCGATCCATATACCCGGGCTAAGCGATATTCCCTTTGTGGGAGAGGTTTTATTCAGTCACGATCCGATTTTCTACCTTGCACTAGCTTTGGGATTTATCGCGTGGTTTATGTTCAAATACACACGCGCGGGAATCGTCCTCCGGTCGGTGGGTGAAAATCCCCGGGCAAGCGAGGCCTGGGGTGTCCGCGTCAACCTTATCCGGTACATTTCCATCATGATAGGCGGGGCTTTCGCGGGGATGGCCGGCGCCCATCTGTCCATTGCCTACAGCAAGTCCTGGAACGAGGGGATGGTCGCGGGGCGGGGATGGATTGTCATTGCCCTTACCATTTTCTCCCTCTGGAACCCCGCCAGGGCTTTTCTCGGGGCGTTTCTCTTCGGAGGAATATTTGTCCTTCAATATATCCTGCAGCCCTTCGGCATTTCCCCGAACCTGCTGGCTATGCTTCCC
>CAZSGZ010000226.1:0-3756 GCA_964606455.1 uncultured Spirochaetales bacterium | reverse complement strand
CCCTATCTTAATTTCTCGCGCATCGACACCCTGGACAATGCCAGAAAAGCCCTTGAACACGCAGGCATGATCAGCTTCCCCCATGTGGCCTGTTTTGACAGCCTGACCCTCACTGTCAGTGCTGACAGGCTTTTCACTCAGGGAGACCTCTTCCGGGCCATGGAGGAATATGAACTGGCCCTGGCTGATGATGATTCCAATATTCTGGCCAGAAATTCTCTGGCCATATGTTATGGAGAGTCGTACCGCAGAGGCGAGCGGTGACTATTCAGCTTCCGGCGGTTTTCGGAGGCTTTTCCGCCGGCCGTGATGCTTTTTTTCCTGCAAGCGGCGTTCTTTCGCGGCCCTGCCGGGCCGGGTGGGTTTCCGTTTTTTTACCGGTTTTACCGCGGAGCTTATAAGGGCGGCCGCCCGCTCTTCCGCGGCCTTCCTGTTAGCCGGCTGTGTCCGGTGTTCGGCCGCCTGCACAACCAGCTCCCCGGCTTCGTTGATACGGTTCTGCAGCCGGCGGTAGAGGCGGTCCTCCTCTTCGGCCGTGAGGCCGGGGATTTCCGCTACCGGCAGTTTCAGCGTTACCTTTGTATTCACTTTATTGACATTCTGTCCCCCGGGGCCGCCTGAGCGGGAAAAGCTTACCTCCCCGGCGGTACGGACCCAAGGGCCGAGTTCTTTGCGGTCCATAAGTCTATCATTTCACAGTGGGGAAAGTTCCGCAATAGATGTCCGGTTCGGTTACTCCCAAACCCGGAGCGTCGCAGCGCCTCCGGCGAGATAGGATGCATAGACAATGTTATTGTATGCTTCCAGTTCCAGGGAGGAAGCGCCTGCAGAAATATTATCGGTATCTTCATCGACGGTAAGGGTCGTCCAGCCGGCGGCCCCGTATTTCCGCACCAGCCCCGAAGCACCGAAGCCCCCGCCGTCGTCGCTGTAGTAGAGGTAGAGGCTTCCGGTAGACGGGTCCCGGGCAAGGGCAACCGATGCAGCGGAAACCGCCGCCGATGCCCCCGCCGGAGTCAGGTCCACCCCCCAGGAGCTGCCGTCGTACTTTTTAACGAAAAGCGCGTCGGTGTAGTAGGCAATATACATTTCCGAAGCGGAAGCCGCAATAAAGTCCATGTACCCGTCCCGGAGGTTGACTCCGGACGCGGCAGCGGCCTCGGCTGCCTTAATTTGGCCAGCATCGGTGTCTTCATAAGCGTTGTGCAGGGAGGCCCCGTCGAAGCTGATGAGAGCCGTGGTGTCGAGGCTGTCTGGACTGATGTTTGGCGCATCTGCAAATGCATTCCCGCTGTTGCGGATCTCAAATCCGTCAGTATCGATATACCCCGCATACACCGTTCCGGTGGACGGGTCGATGTCTATCGAAAGGTAGCGGGCGGCGGTGCCGGTGGAAAAGCCCTCGCTGCCGAGGGTCTGCCAGGTACCGGCTGCCGGGGAATAGGCCTTTACCGTAACCTGCCCGCTTAAGCCCTTGTCGCTGTAGGCGAGGTATACCGTGCCGCCGTCGGCGCAAATGTCGAAAACCCGGGGGCTGTCGATGTCGGTGGTGCCGACGGCGCCGCCTAAAACTTCGAAAGTCCCGTTAGCGCGGTCGTATCGGGAAACGGTAACGGCCCCGGTTTCATCGTTTGACGCGTAAGCGAGGTAGGCGGTCCCGGCAACGGAACCGTCGCCGGTGTCGATTGCCAGCCGGGCTTGGGCCGCTCCCGTCCCGGCGGCGGCAGGCTGGCTCCAGGCGAATTCATGGTCCGAGGTCCCCCGGACCGGAGTACTGCCTCCGCTTTCGTTGTTTGTTTCAATGTCGGATGCAGTTACCCTGTACCAGTAGGGGATCTCCGGTGCAATGTCGGTGTCGGTATAGGTTCCGGCATAGGTGAAACCCGTATATTCATAGTCGCCCTCTTCGGTGTCGGAGCGGTAGATGTAGTAGATATTCGCCTTCTCCACTTCCGTCCAGGAAAGCTCTATTGTATCCAGCAGTTCGGTGCTCGCGGATACATCCGCCGGAGGGGAAAGCTCCGGGCCGTTGATCAGTTCGCAGGCCGAAAAAATGCCCAGCGCCAGGAGGAGAAGTGCCGGAAATATTTTCCGGGTGAGAATGGAATATTTTAACCGCCGCGTTTTCATACTTCCTCCTAAAATTTTCCGCTGCCGAGAGAAAAATTGACGCCTATGGTAAGGGTGGAGCCGAGTATCTCTTCATTCCCCGGGAAGAGGGCCTGCTGATTGGTGTATTCGTCCCCGGGGTCGCCGAAGGTAAACCTGGCGCTGACGCCGACAGACGCGTAATCGAAGATCTTCCAGCTAACGGCCGGGACAAACAGTCCCGACCAGTCCCGCAGGTTCGCCAGGGCCAGGAGAGTAAGGTTGATATCGGTTTGGAAGATTTCCCAATTGACCGTTAGTGCCGCGTAATGCCTGCCGAAATTGACCAGATCGGTAAACGTAAGCGTCGGCGGGTCCTCATAACCTTCGGGCTGCTCCTCCTCGTTTTGAATCAGCAGGCCGTTGGTATTGGGGTTGAGGGCCAGATAGTAGCCCGGCTTAAGAAGGTCGTTGTTTGCATAGCCTTCACCGTTAAACCAGTACTGCCCGATAACCGCAAGGCTGCCGCGCTCTTCGGAAAAGGTCTTGAGATACCGTGTGCCGGCGGTAAATTGGAAAAAAGGCCTCGTTTCCACCTCGTAGGTGTCGAGAACAACGTCGAAATTATCCTCGGGGTCTTCCTCGGCGGCGGACTGGTCCCGGGACTCCCGGATGAACACCCTGTCGGAGCCAAAACTCATTACCCCTTCGCCGAAAAAATCGAAATCGGAAGCTGAAGCCGCGAATGTGCTGATAATCCGGGGTGCCAGTGCCTGCTGATAATAGCCGCCGATCCCGATTTCGGTATTGCCGATAACGAACTCCGCCTTCGGCGCGAGGGCGATTTCAAAGGGCTTCGCGTCGGCATTGGCGATGAAATACATGTAGGCGTTGTGATAACTGAAGGGAAAGTGGATTTTCAGCGAAACCGGACCTTCCCGGTCGGCCGTGGGGTCTTCAACGTCGATGGATGTTAAATTGAGGACATCCGCCGGACTCCAGAAATACCCGGTGCCCCATTTGATAGTGTGTTTTCCGAAACGGAAAAAGAGGCGGTCCTTCCAGGTAAAGTCGGAAAACAGTTCGAAGACATTCAACTCGAGCACCGGCGGTGTCCCCGTGCCGGGTTCCTCCTCCTCTTCACCATCTTCATCGTCCCCGTCTTCTCCGTCCTCGGCGGGGATGGTAACGAGGAGTACGCCCTCTTCGTTCCGTATCTCGGTGTCTCCTTCGTCGTTTTCTTCAGAAGTCCATCCTTCGGGGAGGCTCGAATCATCCACCGCGCCGATGCCGATGGATTCGAGGCCGGTAACTCCGCCCGCGCCGTCGTCCGCGATATCGATTTTTACCTTGCCGAAGGCGCGGAAATTTTTATTAGGCCGTGCGTCGAAAAAAAGGTTTGCCGAAATACCGGGAAGCAGGTTTTCCTCCGCGGGGTTTTCAATATCGAAATCGGAAGTCGCAACGGTGTCCCATGTCCACTCACCGCCTAAAGAGCCGGAAATACTTCCGCCCCAGCTAACTCCCTCCTCCACCAGCAGGTCGTCCTGGGGAGCGGTATCCTGCTGTTCCGTGTCGAGCTCCTCCACCATGTCCTCGCCGAACATGCTGTCCAGGTCCTCTTCTTCTCCTCCTTCTTCTTTTTCTTCCTCCACTGCTTCTTCACTG
>CAZSGZ010000225.1:0-6188 GCA_964606455.1 uncultured Spirochaetales bacterium | reverse complement strand
CCCTGCAAGCAGACTTCCCGCTCTTCTCCCCTTCCCTTTCCTTCTGTCAAAGATCAACCGTTATCATTGTATCATCGATTAGTACGGATACTTTGTAAACGGTAAAAACCACCACTTCGAATAATTTTCGGATGGAGGCTATTTATAACGAATGTAGAACATAATGTCAAGTACGCTGAAATAGTTTTATTATTATTTTTTTGCCTGAATTTCTTTTACCTTCAGCTCTTTTTCTTCAATACGCCGCTTTACATCTTCTATTTCACCTATAGCTAATTTGACCTCGCCGTCGGCAGCGGCTATAGACTCCGATTTTTCTTCGACAAACTTTTTAAACACCTTCGAACCGAGCTGCCCTAACAGTTTTTCGACCTGGGTTTCCAGCTGCCGTATTTCAAATTTCAATATGCCGACTTCACTTAAATCTTTCGCCTTGTCCCGCGCACGCTCAAACATATCACGGGATACATCGAGTCCTTTCTGTAAACCACTTTCAAATCTATCCATAAATGACATAGCAACTCCTTTTATACAAATTAATACCATTTTCAAGATAGATCAAGAATATTTTCCTGGGCAAAACCGCGATTTTGGGATACACTACCGGCAATGGAAGAAAACGAGGAATACTACCGCTGCCGTACCTGCGGCGAGTACTTTATTAAATCGGAAGCCGTAAACGGAGTATTCTGCTCGAATGTATGCGCGACGAAATACACTCGCTGCGAGAACTGCGGAAAATATTTCACAAAACTGTATAAATCCGATGATCATTTTTGTTCCGATGCATGCCGCGAGCGGTATGATGAATATATCAGACAGATAGAACACCAAAAAAAGGACGGAGAGTTGGTATGAACGTAATTTTTCTAGGACCTCCCGGGGCCGGCAAGGGCACAATCGCGAAATTGTTCTCGGATAAACACGGAATCCCCCACATTTCCACCGGCGACCTCTTTCGCGAAGCCATCGGCAACAAAACTGAACTCGGACTGAAGGTGAAATCAATTATCGACGAGGGGGGGCTCGTTCCGGACGACATTACCGTTGCCCTCGTGCGGGAACGGTTCGAACAGCCGGATATGAACGACGGCTACATCTTAGACGGGTTCCCCAGGACCGTACCCCAGGCGGAGGGCTTGGAACAGTTTTCGGAACTGGACGCGGTTGTCAACTTTATCGTCGACGAAGGTCTGGTTATCAAACGGCTTTCCGGAAGACGAATAGCGAAAAAATCGGGGCGGATTTACCATATTCTTTTCAACCCTCCGAAAGTCGAGGGAATAGATGATGAAACAGGTGAAGAGCTGTTGGTCCGTCCGGATGACCGGGAAGACGCGATACGGCACCGGCTGACCGTTTATAAAAAAGAAACTGAACCGCTTATTTCCTATTACGATGAAAAAGGCATCCTCTATTCCGTTAACGGGTCCGGTACGCCGGCGGAGGTTTTAGATACCGTCGAATCCGCCCTTTCTTCAGTCCGCTGATTCGGCGGGAGGACCTTTAGGAGCTTCATCGGCCTCTTCATCCAAGAGTCCCTGTTCGGCGAGGTACGCTTCAATTCGCTCCCGGCCTAAGAGCTCCGGATTCTCGATAAGTTGTCTATATTTTTCTTTGTCCTTATATCCGGCAAAAACCGCTTTTTCCAGCATTGCAAAGCCTTCCTCTAAATCGCCGATAACGGATAAGAGAATATACGCTTTTTGAAAATAGATTTCCGGATTTTCCTCCGAGATTTCCAAAATACGGTCGTACACTTCCATGGCTTTTGCGTAATATTCCTCTTCAAAATAGAGCGTTCCCAAGACGTTCAATGCCTCCTGTTCCTTCGGGTGCTTATCGAGATAGGCCGACAGGTAGGATATTGCCTCCTCATTGTTTTCCGCTTCCTTGTACAGCATGCCGATATTGAACATTGCATCATCATCCTCGGGTTCTATCTCGAGCACCTGCCGAAACAGTTCCAGCGCCTTTTCGGTATTTTCAAGCTGCCAGTGGATTACCGCCGCGTTATACAGGGCATTGCTGTTGTAGGGGTCCCGGTCCGAGACCTGCTCATACATGGCAAGCGCCGCGGACAAGTCCCCCCGCAGTGTATTCGCATACGCTAATGTGGAGAGAATAATTGCGTTTTCCGGGTCCTTTTCCAAAAGTTCTTCGAGGACGGCAATTGCCTCCGGTATTTCCCCTTTTTCTATATATACTTTTGCCAGATTGAAGGTTGCCTTTGCAAACGAATCGTCCATCGACAGTGCCTGCAGATACGCTTCGGCCGCTTTTTCGTACTCTCCCAATTCCATATAGGCGTTTCCGAGGTTATAATACACCGGAGCAACCTCTTTTTCCTCAATCCCGGTAACACAAGAGCACAGCAGGAAAACCGCGGGAAGGAGGAAAAGAAGGGAATGCCGCTTTTTATTCATCAACCTTGTATTACTTCCTCAAAACACTTGATTCTATCGCTTTTATCTGCGAGCGGTAGAGCGATGTAATTGTCGATCCGTAGTCTGAAATAAGCTGGATAACATTCCGCCCTTCCTCTTCCGTATCGGCTCCGTTAATTCTGTCCCCCGCGTCCCCTAAACCGGGGCAGATGTAGGCCTTGTCGTTTAAAACCGGATCCATCCACAGCGTATACACAGTTACATTGTCCAGCGCCCGGATTATCCGCAGCGTACCCTTGAGGGCGGAAATGACGTTGAAAAAGTTAATTGACCTCGGCTGTACTTTCTGGTCTAAAAGATACTTCACGATTGTTACCAAACTGCCTCCGGTGGCGTTCATCGGGTCGGCGAAAATAAGGTCTTTTCCCTCCAGCTGCCCCAAGTCGAAGTATGATTTTTTCAAATCCAGGATGTATTCCATATTGTATTCTTTCTTTGTATCGTCCCTGCAAATCCGAAACAGCGCGAAGGGGGTAACGTAGCCTTTCGAACTGTATTCCTGTATTTCCTTGGACATAATCATGGAAGGAAGGAGGGCCCCCCGGAGCATGACACACATCACCGTGTTTTCAATGGCATCATCAACATCGGGAATTTTATGGACGGCGTAATTCTGTACCGGAACATCGACGGGTGTTTTCACGATAAAGTAATTCTTGTTTTGGGGATTCATGGCATCGACGGACAAATTGTACAGCAGCTCATAGGCCCGCTGCACATAGTAGACAAATTCATGGTGCTGCGTTCTGGTGTCCCGGAGCTTTGCCACCAGCCGGGAAGCTTCCCCGTGGATTTCCCGGGGTGTTTCGAAGGAATATACCTTAATTCCCGGTTCCTGAGAGCAAATTTCCTGCAGTTTGTCCCCCATTTCATTGTACACATCGATAAGTTTCTTTTTTTCTTTTTCCCGGATGGAAGGGTCCTCACCGCCTGCTAAAACGGCAAATGACTTCATTGCATGGTCATACAAACCGTTCATTTCCCGCAGGCGGCTTTTGTCTCCCTCCGTTAAATACCCGTCTAAATCCGTTGCCTTTAAAATAACTTTGTCCACTTCCACCTACTCCTTGTGATTTTTTCCACTATATGACGAAGTGCATTGCTTGCTCAAGACACTTTCGCTGTTTGTCTCCGCCGCTTCCCGCCGGGCAAACAAAAAAGGCCGCCGTCACTCAATGAGCAACGGCAGCCTGTAAAAATCATACCCGAGCGGTTAACCTAGAACCACCATCTGAATCCCAAACTGATCGGCACCGGCCATGCGAAACCGATGCTTGGAAGTATCTGGATTCCCAGTCCCGGCGCGGCTTCCAGAAAAATTTCCAACCGGTCTAACGGCCACAGCTGCAGCCCGACGGCCAGCCGCCCGCCGATTCCCAGACCGAAAGCATAGCCTAATCCGAAATCGATCCAAATACCCGGGCCGAGGTACCATGCAAAGGGTCCTGAAATAGTGTCGCGGATCAGCCACAGGTCTCCGCTTAAAGTCATACCAAAACCGCCCCAGCCTACATAAGGATACAAGTCGAATACCAGCGCGGATTGCGGTACGTGAAACGTAATCATACCGCCTCCCCACCTGTAGCCGTACGGGTTAGCTGTATACCCCAAGCCCAAGGCCACGCCGTTGTATTTCTGGGCGAATACGGTTCCCGACGAAAAGACCAACAACAAGACGAGAATTAACAAAATAAGCTTTTTCTTCATCGTATACCTTCCTCCTCAAGTTAGTATAAATATAATTCCTATCTTTAATTATATAACGAACAACCTTTGTGTCAATACTGGGCAATGTACGGGTCCCCGGCAATAACAACTTCATAAACTCTTCATACGTGCTTCAAATCTTGTTTATATCTAGATGGTATAATTTTTATTGAAACAAGGAGGATGTATGAACAAACTGATTTTAGTGTTTGCAGCCGGACTTCTTTTTTTAGGGAGTGCGGCAGCTTTTACATGTGATTTCGACTACACAATTATCGACCCGGCTGGAGAGGAGCAGGCAGTACGGCCCGGAAAGCCCTTCCCTGTAACCACAGACAACGTCTATACTCTAACGTTTTCCTATTACGAAAACCACAGAAATTGTCTGGTCGCCCCGGAAGAAACTCAATTCGAAATTGACGGCAGTCCCTGGACCTTGAATAACAAGGCCCAGCCGCTGATGCTGACGTCCCTCCCCCAATGGGAGGCTGTGTCCGGCCGTGAACACGCGGGGGAATTGATATTTGTCCCCGGGGAAGCCGGTACATGGGAATTGGATGTCCTAAGGATTTGTACGAAAGGCGGCTATGCGGGCACCCTCGTCTTTGCCGTGGATTAGGGAAAAAAATGAAAAAATGGCAGGTTTTCCGATGGATTACGCTGGGTGTCCTGTTTGCTATCGTTGTCGGCGGCGCGGCCGCCCGAAATCTGTCCGGCAATATTTCCGTGGTTTTTCCGGAAATCGAGGGACTTTGTCCTTTGGGGGGCGTACAGACACTCGGACAGATCATCGGGTACGCGCTACAAGGCGCCTGGTCAAAAATAATGGCCATGGGTCCCAGGTTGTATCTATTGGCGGGGGTCGCTGTCACCGCCGCGGCGGCAGGCGCCCTTTTTTGCGGGTGGTTCTGTCCCTTCGGGGCTTGGCAAGAATTGTTAGGCAGGATTGGGAAAAAAATTTTAAAAAAAAGATACAACAAATTAAGCGGCACTCGGGTAGACCGGTACCTTGGGTATGTACGGTATCTCTTTTTAGGGACCATGGTCCTGGGGATCGCGCTTTTCGGGCTCCGGTCTTTTGATCTGGTAAATCCCTCCTTTGCCCTTTTTCACTTCCTGACCGCCGCGGTCCCCATAAGCGCTCTGGCACTCTTGGCAGTTATTTCAGCGGCTTCGCTTTTCGTGGAACGCCCTTGGTGCCGATGGGTCTGCCCCTACGGAGGCCTGCAAGGCGTGTTCACAAAGGTGTCACCCGTTACCATTATACGGAACGAGAAAAAGTGTATCTCTTGCGGTAAATGCAATACGGTATGCCCATTCGGGATTAACATAGTAGAAACTTCTTTTATCGCCGACAGCAGATGTAACCGGTGCTTTCTCTGTGTAAGCGCCTGCCCCGTGGAGGGGGCCCTGCTGCCGGGAAAAAGAAAAAAAGTAGAAAAATATAAGCAATTGGAGGCTTGACATGAAAAAAATGGTTGTAGGATTGTTACTTGTACTGTTAGCCGGGACCGTGTCCCTTATGGCTGATGACGGGCCCGGAGGCCGGGATGTAGCGGCGGCCGGTGTTTTCGGCACCGTAGAAGGGTTTCTTTTTACCGAAAAAGGAGAATGGTATCTATCTTCCGATGGCACGACGTATGAAATCCACATGGGCAACTTGGGCCATTCAGGTTCTATTCAGCTCGAAGAGGGAGCGTATGCCAAAGCGGAAGCGTTTATTATGGATACACATCTTGCGCCCGTTTCTCTGGAAACCGGAGAAAACACCTATCATTTCTGGACGGAAGACCGGCGGCCTGTCTGGGCAGGTTCCGGAAACGGTCAAAAAACCGGCCGGGGCGGCGGGGAATAGTATAGATAATTCTTCCGCATTTTCACCCGGAGGCAAAATCATCGGACAGGGCACCTGAACTACCTCCACGGTTTCCGCAGCTCGTCTAATTTTTCCTTCCGGTTCAACACCTCGGACCACGTGCCCCAGTCCGGGACCGCCTGCAGGTTCGCGTACCTGTTGTCGAAGGGTTTGATCTT
>CAZSGZ010000224.1:0-6202 GCA_964606455.1 uncultured Spirochaetales bacterium | reverse complement strand
TAATAGCCGGAATGAGGTTGGCGACGATTTCATCAATTTTTTCGGTGTTTACATATTCGTTGTTTTTGACCTGAGTAAAAACGGCATTCAAGGCGCTAACGGAATTGAAGTACATATCCAGCAGTGCCTTGTCTGCCTGGGCATCTAAAACTTCCATCAGTTTGTTCTGCCCCCGCCGGCTTCTCCCCGTGCCTGCGGCTCCGCCGGATGTCCCGTCCCCTCCCGTGCCGACAATATTTCCCTCGGTTTGAATTTCTTCAATGTCCCATTTCAGTAAGCGGTCGATGTCCTTCTGTTTAATCGGAATATTCGGGGGAACAAGGAGGTTTTCACCATCAACATATACCGGTTTATCGAACATCATACCGTCTTTCAATTCAGTAACTTTTACCGTTTTCATACTATCTCCAGCTTCGATTGTGTCATATACACGTATGCAAGGATTTCAGCGACAATCTCGTAAATTTCTTCAGGGATAAAATCCCCCGGTTGCACCATAAATAGTCTGTCAGCTAAATCCTCTTCGTTCGCAATATGTATATTATGAGCTTCAGCAATTGATATCAATTTACGGGCCGCACTGTCTTTCCCCTTTGCTATAACAAAGGGCGCGGGAAGGTCTGCATTATACTTTACCGCTATTGCCTTCTTCGTACCCATTATATAACCGTATCTACAGTTTTAAAACCGGTATTTTCATTTTTTTCAAAACCGTCAAAACTGCCGTCCTCATTAATAGTATCGTCCAATTCGATACCGAGTTTCGACAGTTTTTCTGAAAAAATCTCTAAAAATCTATCTGCTTCTCCTGCTTCTCCGTTTTTGTCCGTAAAGCGTCTGCAGACGGGAGCACCTGTATCGTAATCGGGAATACTAAAGCCGTAGCGCCTGCCTTCCGCTTCGATTAATACAGCCAAGGCCGTGACGGTTCGTGTATGAGTGTTCATTTTCAGGCGCAGGGAGCCTTCGATGACGGTCCCGTCGACGGTAAAACCGATGGGGATAACAATCCAGTGATCATGTCTGGAAAGCACATGATTGAAAATCTGCAGCCGGGATTCACCTTTCTTTTTCAGGCTTTGCTTCAACCCTTCCCGGAAGCGGTTTGTAAGGGTGTCCGCATTCTCGGTATACTCCCGCCGGGCTTCTTCAGCTGTACCGTTTTCATTCCGCTCTTTTTTGTGTCTTCCGTCTCTATTCTGGTCGCGCCCGCCGCCCTTTTTGAATACATACAGAGGGTCGATTTCGGTATTTTTCGGGTCAAAATCGATGTTTTTATCGTAGAGCCCGGCAATGAGGCGCAGAATTTTCGCATCGTCCTTAGCCGTGCCCGCTTTTTTCAGAATAGCGCCGATAATTTCATGCTGCACCGGCATGTGCAGCTGCCGAAGTATACCGAACAGCTTTTGCTCCGGCGCGTTCAATTCGGTCATCGCATTTCTCGCAGGACCTGTTTCTTGTGTTTCTTCATGTTTGAAAATAAGAGTATTGCCCTGCCAAAAAACCCGCCCGGTATACCGCTCCCCCGCGGTCAGGCGCACGTTTGACGTTACAGCGAGCAGTTTTCCCTGAAACGAAACCTGCCAGATCGATTTTCCGAGGCAGCGTACGGCTGTAATTGTTATTTTATCACCTGACCGAAAATTGGTAATACGTTGTGGAAGGACCGGCCCGTCTACCGGCCTAGGTGATATCATACAGCATTATTTTACTTTTTTCTTGATTAGTTCCGCGACTTTCGCTGCTTTTCCGACCCGTTTCCGGATGTAATAGAGTTTAGCCCTCCGCACACGGCCGCGTCTCGTTACTTCAATTTTATGTATTTTCGGTGAATGTAACGGAAAAATCCGCTCGACACCGACACCGTAGGACATTTTCCGTACCGTAAATGTCTTGCGTATTCCGTCATTTTTCTTGGCAATAACGAGCCCTTCAAAAACCTGAATACGTTCGGTAGCACCTTCGATAATATTGAAATGAACTTTTACGGTATCTCCGATAGAAAAGTTTTCCTTATTTTCCTGCAGCTGTTCAGCTTCAATTTCCTTGATTAAATTCATCTTCATTCTCCTTTCCGTCCGCTATTTTTTGATATATCTCTGCAATATCTTCACGGTTACACACTTTTTTCAGCAGGTCCTGTCTGTTTTTCATGGTTTTTTCAACACTCTTCGACAGTCTCCACGCTTGTATCTTCTCGTGATGTCCCGAAAGCAGCACTTCCGGTACTTTCATTCCTTGAAAATTTTCAGGTCTCGTGTAATGCGGATACTCTAACAGACCGTTTTGAAAACTCTCTTCTTCTAAACTTTCGCTGTTGATAATACCTTCACACAGCCTGTAGACGGAGTCGACACATGCCAATGCCGCCACTTCCCCCGAAGAAAGCACAAAATCTCCGATACACAATTCCATATCAACATACCTGTCTATAATCCGTTGGTCAACACCTTCATACCTTCCGCAGATCAGCATCAATCCCGTTTCACGGCTTAATTCGAGGGCCGTTTCCTGGGTAAACCGCCTGCCCGACGCGCTCATGTAAATGACCCGTTCCCCGGAGTAATTGTTCTCAATTGCCGAGGCAAGGGGGGCCGGCTTCAAGACCATACCCGCTCCGCCGCCGTAAGGCGCGTCGTCGCATGTTTTATGTTTGTCCTCCGCGTAATCCCGGATATTCACGGCGGAATATTCAATTAACCCTTTCTCAACTGCTTTCGCCATAATTGAACTAGCGAAATACCCTTCAATAATCTCCGGGAAAAGCGTTAGAACGGTAAACCTCACTGGAAAAACCAATCCTCGATTACTTCTATCCGTTTCTTTTCTATATCGATTACGCCGACATATACCTCTCGAAACGGAATGAAAACCGTGCCTCCTCCGTGCAGTGCTACTTCCAACAGCTCGTTATGAGCTCCCTCACAGACACTGACAACGCTGCCGTACTCTTTTCCGCTGCAGTTCACCGAACAGCCGCATAGATCGGCGAAGTAGTATTCCTCCTGCTCGAGCTTCGCCGCGTCCTCCCTGTCCACCCAGAGTTCGCTTCCGGTCAGCCCCGCGGCTTCATCGATACTGTCGATCCCCGCCAGCTTCAGGATAATTTTCTTTTCCGATCCTCTAATATATTCAATTCCGTACCGTACCAGTTCTCCGCGAAGCGTTAGCTCCAGCGATTCGAGTGCCCGAAGATGCGCAACCTCTCCCGAAAAACTTAAGACCTTGACTTCTCCCCGAAGTCCGTGGGTTGCCGTTATTTTTCCAACGGCAAGCTTTTTTTCCATCAGCCGCTTCTTTTTAGTCGAGGATTTCCAGTACCACCCTCTTCCCCGTTTTGGATGCCGCAGCGCTCAGCAGTGTACGTACCGCCTTTGCAATTCTGCCGTGCTTACCGATAACCTTACCGATATCCGCGGGAGAAACCTTCAATTCCAGTATTGTCGATTTCTCCCCTTCAATTACATTGACTTCAACACCATCCGGATCATCCACAAGAGACTTTGCGATAAATTCTACCATTTCCCGTTCCACTGTATTCTCCTTATCTGTCGTAACGCGGCGTTTTACAGTCGTTTTGTATGTTTATTTTGAAAAATTTATTTTATTCAACAGTCGTTTTACCGTATCCGACGGCTTTGCTCCTTTTTCCAGCCATTCTTTGACCCTGTCTTCCTGAACGGAAAGCTGCTTGTCTTCCACCTCGATGGGATGATAAAAACCGACCTCTTCAATGGCCCTCCCGTCCCGTGGTTTTCTCGTGTCTAAAACGACAATCCTGTAATAGGGTCTCTTTTTCGTGCCCATTCTCTTCAGCCGTATTTTAACGCTCACTGATTCCTCCTTATGAATCCGAACTGTATTTACCCGCCCAGTTGTGACATCATTTGGGCTTGATATTTTTTATTTTTCATGGCTTTTTTCATCATAAGCCGTGTTTTCTCAAACTTTTTCAGCAGTTTGTTTACTTCAAAAACCGAAGTTCCGCTCCCCCGGGCAATCCGTTTCCGTCTCGAAGGTCCGATTATCCGGTGGTTCTGCCGTTCCGGCCTGGTCATCGACAGGATGATGGCCTCTTCGTGCTTCATCTCTTCTTCGTTTATGTCCTCCTCCCTCAGTTGTCCCTGCATTCCGGGAATCATCTTCATGACCTTTTCAATGCTTCCCATCTTTTTCACCCGCTGAAACTGCTCGAGATAATCCTCTAAGGTGAATGTCGCTGACTGCATCTTCTGCTGCAGCTTTTCAGCTTCATCCTTTTCAATCGTTTCCTGCGCCTTTTCTACAAGAGAAACGACATCTCCCATGCCTAAGATCCGGGACGCAATCCGCTCCGGATAAAAGGGTTCAATGTCCTCGATTTTTTCTCCCACACCGATATACTTAATCGGCGCGCCCGTTACCGTTTTGATGGAAAGCGCCGCGCCGCCCCGGGTATCGGAGTCAAACTTGCTTAAAATAACACCGCTTAAGGAAAGGCGCTGGTTGAACTCCTTTGCGATTGCCGCGGCGTTCTGCCCCGTCATTGCATCCGCTACAAGAAGTTTTTCGTCCGGGGCCGCGATGGCACTGATCTCTTCGAGTTCAGTCATCATGTCGTCGTCGATATGCAGCCGTCCGGTTGTATCGATAATAACCGTATTGAAAGACCCTTTTTTCGCGTAGGCTAAAGCGTTTTTCACTACCTTCCTGGGGTCTTTCTCCTTCCCTTCATCTTCAGAATAAACGGGAATGCCCGTCTGCTCACCCAATACAATGAGCTGCTTTACCGCCGCGGGGCGCACCAAGTCTGCGGCAACAAGAAGGGGCTTCCTCCCCTCTTTTTCCAGTTTCTTCGCAAGTTTCGCCGCCGTTGTCGTTTTCCCCGACCCCTGCAGCCCTAAAAACAGGATGACCGATATCGTATCGGGACCCTTCAGCTCCAATTCTTTCCGCTCGTCGCCTAAAAATTCTATCAGCCGGTCGTTGACAATTTTTATAAACTGCTGCCCCGGGGAAACCGAAGAAAATACCTTCTCCCCTTCCGCGTCTTCGATGGTCCTGTTTACAAACCGCCGAACTACCCGGAGGTTGACGTCCGCTTCGAGGAGGGCAACTTTTATTTCCTCGACGGCATCCTGGATGTTTTTTTCACTTATGTGTGCTTTCCCAGAAATTTGCCGAAAAATATCGCTGAACTTTTTTGCAATTCCATCTAACATTAGAACCTTGTTTATACAAATTATACCCGCTCTTGTCAATTACTGGACATGCAGGAAATTACTGTCGATATACCGGACACGTTCCTGTGCCCGGTCGTAGTAGGAGCTTGCGGGAAAATCCTGAGTAACGACGCGGTAGTAATATTTCGCTTTTTTCAGGTCCCGTAGCGGACCGGTACGTTCGTGCAGGGTCCCGAGGGTAAAATAGGCCCAGTCTGAAGCGTATAAACCGTAATACCTGGTAACATACTCTTCTAAAAGGCCCGCCGCAGACTGCAGCTTCCCGCGTTCAATTTGATACCGGGCGGCCTCTTCTAACAGTTCGACAAGCGGCGTCCTCCGGAGAGTTTTCAAGTCGGGCAGGAACTCGTCGAAAACAGCTTCATCATTCAGCCTGACGGCAGTCCGGAGTAGGCCGGAGACCGCTTGTTCCCGGTAGGTTTCATTGTCGGCGTATACGTTCTTGCGCCAGAAACGGGCGGCCTGGTCGTAGTCTTCGAAACGGAAACTCAGTTCCGCTATCCGGTGGTTGACTCTGCTGTTCCCCTCCACATAGTTTCGCAAATATTCATCCAAGGCATCATCGTACCGTTCTTCGTTGTAGTAGGTATCGGCAATAATGAATCCCTTCGGGCTCGGACTAATTCCCGATTCATCCACCCCCGGACTGTCTTTCTGAATATTGAGCATTTCGGCAAATCGTTCCGTCGTTACCACCGAGACCCTCACCAATTCGGAGCTGTCTTCTCCGGTAAACAGGTCCTGCCGCCGGAATTCGAGAACATACTCCCCTAATTCCCCGGTTTGAAAAACGAATTCGGTATATGCTTCCGCGTTTTCCCGTGCCTTAAACGCAATTCCCTTCGAGCCGGACTGTTCGCCGGTAAATATCCAGCCGTTGCCGTTTAAGGATACGGCAATTACGTCCCGAGGGACGGCGTACACGTGACGTCTCGGTTCTTCCCCGGTCCCGGCGGAAGCAGCCGGCACGCCGGTTCCGG
>CAZSGZ010000223.1:0-6213 GCA_964606455.1 uncultured Spirochaetales bacterium | reverse complement strand
TTTTTCGGGAGCGACGGGACTTGAACCCGCGGTCCCCGGCTTGACAGGCCGGTGCGATAACCAACTTCGCCACGCCCCCAAATGTGAAGCACACTATAAACTACTACGGAAACAGTGTCAATACCTGCAATTCGCATTACCGGGTCAGATTGACATGAAGCTGACTGGCATGATATTCTTGCCTACAATTAATAATACAAGGATTATTGCATGGCATCAAGAGATATTCGCAGGGCCGCATCGAAAAAAAAGAAAGAGGAAAAGGGGGAGCGCAAGGAACACAAGCAGAGCAAGAAGCCCCTTCTCTACCTTTTCAGTGTTGTACTTCTTATTATTATTATCGTGACCTTTGTCGGCGGCGGTCTGGCAGGGGGAGTCGGGCAGGACCCGAACCGCCTCCTTTTCGGGCATTACAAGGACAGACCCATTGAATTCCGCTACGGCAATTATTTTTCACGGCAGACACAGATCCTTTCCGATCAAATGAGGGACGAGAGCACCGACTCCGACGATATTACCGGTCAGGCCTTTAGCATTTGGCGACAGGCGTTTGAACGGACCGTCGTGCATGAAGGAATACTCGATACCGTTGAATCGAGCGGGCTGACTGTTACCGATAACCTCATTGATATCCGACTAACCGAATACGGTCCGTACATGGAAAACGGCGAATTCAGTGAAGAACGCTACCGTGCAACCTCGAAAACCGAGAAAGCCGTTACCCGGCGCCTGTTCCGGGGCAATCTCAAGGAAGAACAGTTTTTAACCGATTTTTTCGACAATCAGCATATTAGTGAGAAAGAGATAGAATTTGTGCAAGAGATGGCATCTCCCGAACGGAATTTTCGGTACGTATATTTTCCCTTCTCCGAGTTTCCGGAAGAACTGGTGGAAGAATATGCCGGAAACAACGCCCGGCTTTTTCAGAAAATAAAATTGAGCAAAATTACCATTAACTCCGGAAAGGCCGACGCGGAAGCGGTCTACCGGCAAATTACCGAAAATCCGGCTGTTTTCAGCGAACTTGCGCAAACCCAGTCGGTTGATTCGTTTCGGGAAAAGGGAGGGGAAATGGACTGGATGATGTACTACCAGCTCGAGCCGGAGTTCCCCTCGGAAGAGTCATTGGACGCTGTTTTCAGACTGAAAACGGGAGAAGTAAGCGACATTATCGAGCAGGAACGGGGCGACACAACCAGCTGGACCATATACAAGTGCGATTCCCCGGCGGTTGCCGCCGACTTCGATGACGATGAAACCATCGCTACGGTCCGGAGCTATATGGAGCGGTACGAAGGAGGCCTTATCGAAGATTACCTTCTTGCAGAGGCCGAGGAATTCCGGGAGGCCGCGAAGGCGTCCAGCTTCACCGCCGCATCCACCGAATTAGGGGTGGATTTCGACATTACCGATTACTTTCCCATTAACTACGGAAACTCTTTTTTCTTGAAGCCCGTCCGTTCTATGACCGATATCGACGTCCTTGGGAGCGCGATGTACAATGAGCAATTCTTCAAAACCGCCTTCAGTATTGCCGAGGGCCAAATATCGGAACCGGTAATCCTGGAGGAGCATATCATTGTCCTCGAACTGATTAACCAGCGGGAAGCTCCGGAAGAGGTCAGCAGTCAGCTGGAAACCTACTATCCGTTTATCGTCCGTCAGAACAGAGACGAAGCCTTGAGACGGTTCTTCCTCTCTTCGGAACACTTGCAGGATAATTTCTATCCGGTTTTTCAGGAAATGTTTTTGAACAACAGTTAATGGACAGCGGCGGCCCCGAGCTTATAGAGACCCCGACAAAGCCCGCCGTCCGCTACCGCGGCCGCCGATTATACAGCGGAACCAATCCGGAACACGGCGCTGTTAAGCGGCTCGAGGGGCTGCGGCTGCAGACGAAAACCCTTGTTGTCGTCCCCTCACCGCTGCTGTTTTACGGTTTTTCCCGCCTGATGGAATTATTGCCCCCGAAGTGCCATATCCTCTGCATAGAAACGGACCAGAAGCTCATGGCATTCAGCACCGCCCGCATGCCCGCCGGGCTCCGCGGCTCAGGCCTGATTACATTTGTCCGTACCGACAGCGCGGAACAGATCCACCGAGTTGTAACGGACTTAGGTCCCTGGAACTTCAGACGCGCAGTCCTGCTCCCCCTTTCCGGGGGCTATGCGCTTCATTCCGGAAAATACCGGGAACTCTTTTCGGTAATCGAATCCTGCATCCGATCTTCCTGGCAGAATAAAATGACCTCGATCCACATGGCTTCCCTCTGGTTCCGGAACCTGTTTTCCAACCTTTCCGCATGTACCGGCGCCGTTTTAGATGTTCCGGAACTGGCCGGGAAAAAGCCGGTAGTGGTTACCGGCGCGGGTATTTCGTTGGAAGAATCCATACCGCTTCTGAAAAATTACCGCGATAGTTTTTTTCTCCTCACCGTCGACACCGCGCTTCCGGTCCTGGAGCTGCACGGTATTTTACCCGACGGTATCTGTATTCTCGAGGGGCAGATGTACAACCACTACGACTTTTTGGGTACCGCCGCCCGCGGCACGGCCGTTTTCGCGGATATTACGGCATATCCGCCGTCGCTCCGTTTCTTTACGGGACCGCATTATCTGTTTTTTTCCGAATTTGCCCCCTCCGTTTTGATTGACCGGATGCACCGGCATGCCGTCCTGCCGCGGGTCTTCCCCCCCCTCGGATCCATCGGCGTTACGGCACTGAATATTGCAAAGCATATTACATCCGGACCGGTCATTTTTACCGGCCTGGATTTCGCCTACCGCATCGGAAAAACTCACGCGAAGGGAGCACCCGGCCATACGGCATTATTGTGCGGCGCATCACGGACGCTGCCTCCCCTTCCATACGGCGTTTGTATACGCCGCCCCCGGTTTCAGGCCGAGGCGAAACCGAACAATCCCGAAAAAACCGTAACCACCGACTTAGTTCTCCATTCGTATCTCGAACCGCTTAATTCCGTCATTGCCGACGGCGGCCGCTGCTTCGATATCGCGGGCTACGGCGTACGGAACAAGGCGGCATTACTTCCCGATGCGGCGGCTTTCGAGGACCTGCTGCGGCAAACCGGCACCGGCAGGTGCGGCGGGGCTGACCGGGGCCGCCGTGGAAACACCCTTCAGGGGGCGGCGGTAAAAAATTTTTTACAAGAAGAATCGCGTTTCCTGGACGAGGCTGTCGACGCGGGTACACACTTCATTACAACAGATCAGAGCAGCGGCAGCGCGGAAAGAACAATGGAACTGCTCTCGCGGACGGATTACGTCTATCTGCATTTTCCCGACGCGCCGCCGCTTCCGAAGGAGGACCCGGGGTTTGTAAAGCGGGCGGTTATTTCCGCCCGGAAATATCGTGGGCTTCTATCGAATTGTCTCGATTTCTCCGCTTTTTAGGAGTCTTCCGATTTCAGGACCGACAGAAAAGCCGACTGGGGCAGCTCGACGTTACCGACCATTTTCATCCGTTTTTTCCCTTCCTTCTGCTTTTCTATCAGTTTCCGTTTCCGCGAAATATCCCCTCCGTAGCATTTTGCGGTAACGTCCTTCCGCAGAGGAGATACCGTTTCCCGGGCAATAATACTGCTCCCGATGGAACCCTGAATAGCGATCTTAAACTGGTGCCGCGGTATTTCTTCCTTTAGTTTTCTGCAGATCCGGCGGGCGTGCTCGTATGCATTGTCCCTAAAAACGAGCTGGGAAAGAGCGTCTACCGACTCACCGTTTACCAGAATATCAAGTTTTACAAGACTGGATTCCTTATAGCCGATTACTTCGTAATCGAAGCTCGCGTACCCCTTACTCGTCGATTTTAAGCGGTCGTAAAAATCGAACAGTACTTCCGCTAAGGGCATGTCATATACCAATTCGACCCGCTTCTCGTCAAGGTAGGTAAGGTTCTGCTGTACCCCGCGCTTCTCCATGCAGAGGTTGATAACGTTGCCGAGGAACTCGTCCGGAGTAATCACCATCGCTTTGATATACGGCTCCTCGGCATTGGCAATAGCACCGGGATCGGGAAACTCCAGAGGATTATCTATTTCCACCTGCTGCCCTTTGTTCAGTGTTATCCGGTATTTGACCGACGGAGACGTAAGCACCAGGGAGAGGCCGTATTCCCGCTCCAGCCGTTCCTGTACGACTTCGAGATGGAGAAGACCGAGAAAACCGCACCTGTAGCCGAAACCAAGGGCCGCGGAGGAGTCTTTTTCGTACACTAAAGAACTGTCGTTTAGCTTCAGTTTTTCCAGGGCCGACTGCAGCTCTTCGTAATCGTTGGCATCTACCGGATAGATGGAGGAAAAGACCACCGGTTTTACCAGCCGAAATCCCTCGAGGGGTTTTTCGCACGGATTTTGTACCGCTGTTATCGTATCCCCGATATTGATGTCGGAAACCGTTTTTATCCCGGCAATAATGTATCCCACATCTCCCGCGGAGAGCTTTTCCTGTTTTTTCAGGGCAAGAACAAAAATCCCCACTTCCTCCGCCTTGTACACCGCCTTGTTCGACATGAACCGCAGTTCGTCCCCGGCTTTTACTTCTCCGTCGAACACCCGGACATGAATAACAACACCCCGGTAGGTATCGTAGTGGCTGTCAAATATCAGGGCCTGCAGCGGTTTGTCCGACTGTCCCTTCGGCGGGGGCACCAGTTCAATTATCTTTTCGAGAAGTGCATCGATCCCCTCCCCCGTTTTCGCCGAAACCAGTACCGCATCGTCCCCTAAAAGCCCTAGTTCGTGCTCTATCTGATGTTTTACATCCTCCACCCGGGCGCTGGGAAGATCGATTTTATTGATAACCGGAATAATTTCCAGATCGTGCTCGAGGGCCATATACATATTGGAAACGGTCTGCGCCTGGGGCCCCTGGGTGGCATCGATAAGCAGCAGCGCCCCCTCGCAGGAAGAGATTGCCCTGGATACTTCATAGGAAAAATCGACATGTCCCGGGGTATCGACAAAATTTAAAAAATAGGTCCCGCCGTCAGCGGATTCATAGGGGATCGTAATGGCATGTGACTTGATGGTAATTCCGCGTTCCCGTTCGATGTCCATGTCGTCTAAAATCTGTTCCCGTTTATCTCTGTCGGCAAGAAGAAGGGAACGTTCTATCAGCCTGTCGGAAAGGGTCGATTTCCCGTGGTCGATATGCGCGATAATGCAGAAATTGCGGATGCCCGGTCTGATTTTTTTCATTGCTGTACTATACTACACTCTCGTCATTATGCAAGGTCATCTGAATGGCGGTACTGAGTTCCTGAATTTCAAAGGGCTTTTTAACGACGGCAGCCTCTCTGGCACCGTTCCTAAAACCTTCGGCTTCGAAATCCGGGTCGGCAGTCATAAACACAACCCGTAAATTCGGTATCATTTTCAGTAAACGGCGGGCGATTTCATCCCCCTTTACAATAGGCAGAACGTAGTCGGTAAGAAGAAGGTCGATATTGTTTTTATGTATTTCACAGAGAAGGATGGCCTCTCCGCCGTTTTTAGCTTCCAGCACATTGTATCCTTTCCTCCTAAGCATGCTGGAAGTAATCCCGCGTACATTCTCATCATCTTCCACGATCAATATTGTCTCACCGGCAGCGGGTATTTCCTCGGCCTGTTCCGTTTCTTTCCGCGTGGTTTCCGTTATTCCCATTTCCCTGAAATACAGAATAAATTCCGTTCCTTTCCCTACCCTGCTCTGTACATCGAGATATCCCTTATTTTGATTGATAATACCGTATACCGTGGAAAGACCGAGGCCCGTTCCCTCCCCTTTCGGCTTCGTCGTAAAAAAGGGTTCAAAAATCTTTTCCAAATGTTCGGCCTTTATACCGCTTCCTGTGTCGCTTACGGAAACCGCCGCGTAATTTCCGGGAGGAACGATCCCGTTTGCCGCGCTCCTTTCCTGTTCAACATTGACATTCTCCGTATTGATGGTAATCCGGCCTTCTCCGTCAATTGCGTCCTTCGCGTTTACAACAAGATTGATAAGTACCTGTTCCAGCTGTCCAGGATCGATAAATACGGAAGGGTTATCGGCATCGAGAAAAAACTGCAGTCTGATGTTTTCCGGAAGGAGACGATGCAGCATTTTTGTGAGGTCGTGTATGAGGGCATTCGCATTGACAATCTGCGGATGCAGGACCTCTTTCCGGCTGAATAGAAGCAGCTGTTTCGTCAGTTTTACGGCACGCTGAATA
>CAZSGZ010000222.1:0-6247 GCA_964606455.1 uncultured Spirochaetales bacterium | reverse complement strand
TGGAAAGCCTTCGCGCCCCGGGTGCTTACATTTTATATGGACCAGATTTCCGAACATCAGCGTGACCTGACAAACTCCGCGTCCTCCCGGTTTTCAGCCGATTTTCTCGCGGGATTCTGTGCCGCGGCGGAGCGGATGAGACGAATTTTAGAGGGCCTGCATGTAGATAAGGAACGGTGCCTGAAAAATATCCGAATGGGAGGGGATTCCCTCCTCGCCGAGGCAATGTATATACTTCTAGCGGCTTCGGGACACGCCGACGGGCATGAATACATTCGACAAAAAACGATACAGGCCCGTACCGAAGAGAAGAGTCTGGAAACACTGCTTCGGGAAGACGGCGGTTTGTGGGGGGACATGAGCGAGGCGCTTAGGAAAAATTACGGTATGGAAGCGGATGAATTGTTCCGCAGGCCCGAATTATACCGAGGCAAAGCGGAAGAGCGTGCCTTCGAGTTAGCGGATACCTACGATGGAGAAATGAAAGCCCTCAAGGAACGTCTGAACGAGGAAGCGGCGTCGCAGGAAAACACGAAAAGGAACACAGATGATGAAAATTGAAGAATCCCTCAGTTATGACGATATTTTGCTGATACCCGCCTATTCCGCGCTGCAGGCCGGGGACGCCGATGTGTCCGCCCGGCTTACGAAAACAATACGACTGAATATTCCCATTCTATCCGCGGCAATGGACACGGTAACCGAAGACGGGCTTGCAATAGCCATTGCCTTGGAAGGAGGGGCCGGAGTCATTCACCGGAACATGGAGCCGGAACGCCAGGCTGCTCAGGTGGGCAGAGTAAAGCGTTATTTGAACTGGGTAATAGAAAATCCCATTACCGTCGAAAAAAACCAAACAGTGGCCTTTGTGCGGCAGCTGATGGACCGCAACAAGGTGTCCGGACTTCCGGTTATCGATGAAAAACACAAATTATGCGGAATTATCACCGGAAGGGACCTCCGGTTCTGCAGGGACGATTCCCTTATTGTAAAGGAGGTAATGACCTCCGATCCTATCGTTGAATATGGAGAACCGAGTATTCAAAGCGCTCAGGAAAAATTCGACGATCATAAAATTGAAAAACTTCCCGTAATCGATAAAGAGGGCAATCTTACCGGACTCATTACGGTCAAGGACATGGAGAAACATCAAAAATTTCCAAAAGCGGCTGTTGACGGACGGGGAAGGCTTATCGTGGGCGCCGCGGTGTCGCCGGTTGATTATTCCATCCGGATGCCTCTGCTTGTGAACAGCAAGGTCGATTTTGTCGTTATCGATACGGCCCACGGGGATTCGGAAAGCGTTATCGCCGCCGTCGGTGCAATTAAAAAGGAATACGGGGTACAGGTTATCGGCGGGAACGTAGCAACGGCGGAAGGCGCGAAACGGCTTATCGATGCCGGAGCGGACGCGGTGAAGGTAGGTGTCGGCCCCGGTTCCATCTGCACGACCAGAATTGTCGCGGGAATCGGCGTTCCTCAGTTCAGCGCCGTTGTTGCATGTGCCGAGGAGGCGGCAAAGCGGGGTATTCCGGTAATTGCCGACGGAGGAATCAAATTTTCAGGGGATATCGTAAAAGCGGTCGCGGGCGGCGCGGATACCGTGATGATCGGAAACCTGTTAGCGGGGCTGAAAGAGGCGCCGGGAAGAGAAATTATCTACGACGGCAGAATGTTCAAGACTTACCGCGGTATGGGTTCGGTAGGAGCAATTAAAGAGGGCGGCGGCGACAGGTATCAGATGAAGGACAATTCGGACCCGGTCCCCGAGGGGATAGAAGGCAGGGTGCCATACAAGGGAGAATTGAAACCCTATCTCCATCAGCTCGTGACGGGACTGCAAAAAGGAATGGCCTACTGCGGCTGTGCCACCACAACGGAATTGCGGGAATATAAAAAGTTTGTTAAGATCTCCCCCGCGGCGCTGCGGGAAAGTCATGCCCACGATGTCATTATTACCCATGACGCTCCGAACTATTCGAGAAAATAAGGAAGGACAGATGAATATAGTTGTTGTAGGCGCCCAATGGGGCGATGAAGGAAAAGGGAAAATTGTCGATTACCTCGCCTCGGAGGCTGACCTGGTTGTCAGGTTCTCCGGCGGCGCGAATGCAGGCCATACAATCGTTATCGGGGAAGAAACCTACAAACTGCATTTAATACCTTCGGGTATCGTCTACGGCGATAAAACGGTCCTCCTCGGATCGGGAATGGTCATCGACCCGGAAGCGCTTTTCGAGGAATTGACAATGCTCGAGGAGAAAGGGATCGAATGGAAGGGACGGGTATTCATATCAGGCCGCGCTCATATGGTGCTTCCCGGACATAAACAGAGGGACATTGAAATGGACCGGGACCGGGAGCAGCCACTCGGGACGACGGGAAGGGGAATCGGCATTACCTACGCCCTGAAAGCCCATCGAATGGGGGTGCGTTTTGCCGATATAAACGGCATCGAGGCCTTCCCGGAACTGGATGAAACGGATAAGGCCTTTATTGCCTCCTACGCGGAAAAACTACAAGGGATGGTCGTGGATATAGCTTCGTATATGGCGGACAGTGACGGGAAACGGGTCCTTTTTGAAGGCGCGCAGGGTGTACTGCTGGATATTGACTGCGGAACGTATCCGTACGTTTCCTCCGGCAGTTCAATCGCGGCAGGTGCGGCCGCGGGCTGCGGAATCGGGCCGAGAAATATCGACAAGGTGTTGGGTGTATTCAAAGCGTATCAAACCCGGGTGGGCAACGGACCCTTTCCGACGGAATTCACCGAAGACCGCGACGGTGACCTGGAACACCGGGTCCGTGAACTGGGACGCGAGTACGGGGTGACGACCGGACGACCGAGGCGCTGCGGTTATCTCGACCTGGTAGCTCTCCGGTATGCCTGCAGGGTCAGTTCCATCGACGATTTGGTGCTGACGCATATCGATGTGTACGACGAAATGGACACAATTTCGGTCTGCACCGCCTATGAAATTGACGGCAGAAGGGTCGAAAATTTTCCGGCCTCCGCCGCGGACCTTGCAAAGGCGAAGCCGGTGCTCCGGGATTTCCCCGGATGGAAGCAGTCGGTCCGGCAGTGTAAAAGCTTTGAAGAATTTCCGGAGGAAACTCAAAATTATATCCGGTTTATCGAAGAGTTTACCCGTACGAGGGTGGGGATTATTTCGGTGGGTTACCGGAGAAGCGAAACGATTTTGAGAACGGCACCTTGGACACAATTGTAATAATTGATTTCGGAGGACAGACAACCCAGCTGATTGCACGGAGGATCCGAGAAGCCGGAGTATACACGGAAATTATGCCCTTCGATACGCCCGCCGAACGGCTCGATCCGCGCACGGTAAAAGGTATTGTTCTTTCCGGGTCTCCATATTCCGTATATGCCGAAGACGCGCCGGTACCGGATGCCGCTGTTTTTTCGTTAGGACTTCCGGTCTTAGGTATCTGTTACGGAATGCACCTGCTTATACAGCACTTTTCCGGGCGCGTTCTCAATCATCCGACACGGGAATTCGGTAAGGCCGCCGTCCGGGTCGGAAAAGAAAATCCGCTGTTTACGGGCGTCCCGCGGGAGTTTAACAGCTGGATGAGCCACGGCGACAGCATTGCCGAACTTCCCGCGGGGTTTTCAGTTGCCGCGGAATCCGATGCATATCCCGCGGCGGTTTTTTCAGAGGAAAAAAATATCTACGGTCTGCAGTTTCATCCCGAAGTTACCCACTGCGAGTACGGGACGGAGATCCTTACCAATTTTGCGGTGAACATTTGCGGCTGTAACCGGGACTGGACAATGGAACACTTCGTGGAGGATGAAACAAAACGGATCCGAAAGCAGGTGGGAAACGGCAAGGTCCTTCTGCTGATTTCGGGAGGGGTCGATTCCAGCGTTACCGCGGCCCTGCTGCTGCATACCCTCGACCCGGACCGGGTCCACCTGCTGTACATCGATACCGGGCTGATGCGGAAGAATGAAACAGGAGAAGTTGCGAAGATCCTTTCCGATTCCGGTGCCCGCCATATTCATATCGTGGACGCGGAAGATGAATTTCTGCACGGACTGAAGGGGGAAACCGACCCTGAAAAAAAACGGGAGATAATCGGCGATCTTTTTATCACACTTATGGAGCGGGAAATACGGAAACTGCGGATTCCGGATGCTATCCTGGCACAGGGCACCCTCTACACCGATATGATCGAATCCGGCAAGGGCGTCGGGAACAAGGCAAAGGTCATAAAGTCCCATCACAATGTCCGTTCCCCGCTTATCGAAGAGAAACGGAACAGGGGCCTTGTCATTGAACCCCTTTCACTGCTTTACAAAGACGAGGTGCGGAAACTCGGCCGTTACCTCAAGCTGCCGGACAGTGTCGTAAACCGGCATCCTTTTCCCGGACCGGGACTCGGCGTCCGTATTCTCGGAGAGGTGACGAAGGAGAAATGTGATATTCTCCGGGAGGCCGATGCCATTTACATCGAGGAGCTGAAAAAACGGGGGCTGTATACGAAAATATGGCAGGCCTTCGCGGTGCTCCTGCCGATACGTACTGTCGGTGTTACCGGCGACGAGCGGCACTACGGATACGTCGTCAGTTTACGCGGTGTCGTTTCCTTTGACGGAATGACCGCCGACGTATATCCCTTCGACATGCAGGACCTGCTCGAGATAGCAAACCGGATTACAAACAATGTTCGTGAAGCGGGAAGGGTTGTCTACGATATTTCCAGCAAACCGCCCGCTACAATTGAATGGGAGTAGCGGGAACGGGAACGGTTTGGAGATGCCGAGAGTCGAACTCGGGTCCTAAAGTGCGTACCGCAGGCTTCTACAGGCATAGTTTCCGCTTTATGTGTCGAAGCAGGGTTGGCTCGGAAACCTGCCGTCTGCTTCCAGTGGCCTGAAAAAATGTCCCTTTACAAGCTCAGGCTCGAATAAAGGTAAGCCCTGGTTTCTGTCGGATTATCCGGTCCTCAGAGCCGTGTACCGGTAATCCGAGACTGGCTGCTTACGCTGCCAGTGCAAAGTCTGCTTGAGTGTTATCTTCAGCAGTTAATTTTTCCGCTTTATAGGAGCTCGGCCCTCCACCTGCGACCTACGATCTCATTCACTCCAGTCGAAACCGTGTCATCCCCTGTAAGGATATAATACTACAATTGTTCCGCTTCGGCAAGGGAAGATTAAAACCTGCCCCGCATTTCACGCTCCGCCTCGCGCTTGAGATCTTTCTGTTTGATACTATCCCGCTTATCGTGGGTTTTCTTCCCCTTACAGATGCCGATTTCAACTTTGACAATACCGTTTTTAAGATAAAAGCGCAGAGGAACGAGGGTAAAACCTTTTTCATCGACTTTCCGCGCAAGACGCTTGATTTCCTGTTTGTGCACTAAGAGTTTTCTGTCCCGCAGCGGTTCATGATTGTGAATATTGCCGAAGTCGTAGGGCGATATATGCAGTCCGATAAGCCATAATTCCTTGTCACGGATACGCGCGTAGGAGTCGGTAAAGGAAAATTTTCCGTTTTTAACCGATTTTACTTCGGTGCCGGCAAGGACGATACCCGCTTCGAAGGTTTCATCTACAATGTAGTTGAAAAACGCCTGTTTGTTTTTCGCGAGGGTTTTTGCAGCAGAACTTTTATCGGCACTCATGGAATTTATCTAATTTTTCAATACGATTGCCGGTCTGAACCCGAGGAAGGGAGTACACCAATCCGGCGGCTGGCTGCCGCGGGATGAAATTGACACAAGGTCCTCCATAACGGCGTAGGAACCGCCGCGGACCGATTTTTCGACGCCGGAAAATACCGGATCGGGCGGGATTCTGCCGCCGTCTTTCTGAAAAAGCACGAAGTCGGAGGAGGCGTACCAGTTATCGCACCATTCCCACACATTTCCGTAAAAATCGGTAAGATGACGTTCCCCGTTTCTCGTAACAGGTTTCGGTCCCGCCTCTGCATCGCCGTGCAGAACGGCGCCGTCGGGAGATGAAAGGTTCGCCGCGGTCTCCCACTCGTATTCGTTCGGCAGGCGGACGGTAAAATCGGCTGTAACAAAATCGGGCAGTTTCGTTTCAAGCCAGCGGCAGTATTCCGCGGCGGCGAAGTAGGACACAAAGGCTGCCGGGAGGTCGGAGTCACGGTTCTCGTCCCAGTTTTTCAGGTAATCTTCGGTAACAAGGCCGTCACGTATGAGCTCCTCTTTTCTCGATGGGTGGAATCGGGGGCATTCTTCGATAAATTCGGCG
>CAZSGZ010000221.1:0-6302 GCA_964606455.1 uncultured Spirochaetales bacterium | reverse complement strand
AACCGGAATGGCGAGTCCTTCGATAAAGGGGAAACCTTTGCGGGTGTCGATTTTGAAAAGGGACTGACGGCGGTAGAGGAATTGAAAAAAATCTGTCCGGAGGATATGAGCCTGCCCCAGTTTGCCCTGCGGTGGATCCTGATGTTCAATGCGGTTTCCTGCGCAATTCCGGGCGCGAAGCGGCCGTCACAGGCGGAAGAAAACGTTGAAGCAGCCGATTATCCGGAGCTTTATTCAAAAACGATGGAGGACGTAAAGCGGATTTATGATACATATGTCCGCGGCGATGTTCATCACCGCTGGTAAATGAAGCCGATTAACCGCCTAAGGGGGCGTTTTGTATTTTTTGTATTGCCTCCTGGAGGTTAAAACGTTCTTCATAAACGGCTTTACCGGTAATAATTCCCGTAACATTTTCGATGTTGCAGTTTACAATTTGTTCAATGTCTTCGGTACTGCTGATTCCGCCGGAATGGATAATCGGCAGCTGCGCGGCTTCAGCGATTCTTTTGGTTGCGTCAATATCGGGTCCCTCGAGGGTCCCGTCTTTAGCGATACTGGTGTAGATAATACCGGTTATACCGATCTCTTTTGCCCGTTTCGCAAGCTCCGTATCCGATATCTCGGTGGTCTGTTCCCAGCCCGATATTTGAACTTTACCGTTTAAGGCATCGATCCCGGCTATGAAAATCGGTCCGTAGTGTTTTATCCAGCCTTCCACCCGGTTTGCGTTCCGGGCGAAAATCGTCCCCAGGACCAAATAATCGATTCCAAGATCAATAAGTTCCGTAACATCCTCTTCGTCCCGTATTCCTCCGCCGAGCTGAAGAGAGCATGATACCGCCTTCCGTATTTTGCGTATCTTTTTCCGGTTCCGTTTGCTTCCTCCCCGTGCCGCGTCGAGGTCCACGATATGAATACGTTTTGCTCCCGCCTTTTCAAACTCCCGTGCCGCGGTAACCGGATCTTTTTCATAAACTGTAACTTGCGAATAATCACCTTGATATAACCGGACACATTCACCGCCGAGAATATCGATGGCTGGTATTATGAGCATAGCCGACTCCTGTTTTGGAATGGTAAAAGAGTATAACAAGTTGTCGTCTAAAAAGCAATCCCGGTATGTACGATATACGGGTCCACCGGTAAGGTATATTTCCGGAAGTACTTAAAGGGGTGGATGTCCAAAGGGTTCGGGAACCAGCCGTTAATTTCAGTTAAATCGATTACGTTCCATGCCGGCAGATGGTTGACCGGCAGGACAACGGCATTATGCAGAAGTATCGATTCCGCTTCAGAAAGGGTCTTATACCGTTCTTTCCCGGTTTCCTGCATCGATTTATCGATACTGCTGTCAAAGAGCTCGCCGGAATACCCCGCATCGTTTAAATTGCTGTCAGTCGTCCACATCTGCAGAAAAGTGAGCGGGTCGGGAAAGTCGCCGATCCAGGATATGGTACCGAGGGTGTAGTCTTCCTTTTTTAATTCTTCGTAATATGTATCGTATGAAAATTCTTCAATTTCTACCGCCGCGGCGAGCTGTTCGGTCCATGTCTGTTTCATGAGCAGTGCAATCCGCCTTCCTTCGAAGGACCCGGGAATTTTTATCACCATTTCCGGGAGGCCTTCCCCTTCGGGATATCCCGCTTCCGCGAGGAGCCGTAATCCTTCCTCCCGGTCCGCTTCGGTTATGGCATCACTTGCCGGATATGACGGCAGCCGCGGTACGAGTCGGGCAGTCGGAATATAAACAAACCGGTTCGACCGGACAAGGTCCCACGGCAGGAGGAGCGCCAGCCCCCGCCGGACTTCATCGATATTCCACGGCTCTTCACTGCAGTTAAAGAAAAAATAATTCGTGGCGAAGAGGGGGTTCGTTATTAATGCTTCCCTATTTTCTATTTCATCGATGCGGATTCCGTCGGTTATCCATTGCGCGGCTCCCGTATTAAAATCGTCGGTGGCGCCGGAGGGATCATCGTTAAATTGTATCCGCACAGTGTTGTAGTAGACCGAGTCCTTGTCCCAATACAGGTTGTTTTTTATAAGAACAATTTCATCTTCATTTTGAGAGTAGACATAGTAGGGTCCGTTGCCGGGGATAATATTAGTGTCCTGCCATGATTCTTTCTGTAAAAATTGGGGATGCACGGGAACAAAACTGTGATGGCATAAAATTTTCAGGAAATGGTCCGCGGGATGTTCCAGTTCGATATCCAGGCGGTACGGTCCCGCGGCATGAATTCCGACGCTGTCCGACTGCTCCAGTTTTCCGGTCCTGTATGCCCGTGCGTTTTTAATAATGTCTAAAAGAAAGGAATATTCACTTTTTTCTTCAGGTGCCAGGAGTTTCAGCCAGCTGTTTCTAAAATCATAAGCGGTAACCGGGTCTCCGTTCCAGTACTTGCCGTTCTGCCTAAGAAAAAAACTGTAAATTCGTTTGTCCCCGGAAATTTCCCACCGGGATGCGGCCGCCGGCAGGGGTTCCATCGTCAACGGATGGTAGGTTACAAGTCCCTCAAAAATGGCGGAATAAACTTGTGCTTCCGTGGCGGTAAAACTGTGAAGAGGGTTGTAGGAGATGTTCGTTTTTCCGAAGGAAGCGGTAAATACCGGTGCCGCGGGCTGTCCCGAAATAGAAGAGACGGGAATAAGGAAGGAAAGAATGCACGAAAACAGGCAGAAAAATATGTTTCTCACCGGGAAAGTCTACCCTGTTACCGCTGTCCTGGCAAGCTTAGCGCATCGAGGAGCCCGGCCAACGCCTCCGGATGTGAGTTCATCGGGAAATGTCCCGAGGGGAATTCACGGACATCCCAGCCGGCTCGTCTTCGCCCCTCCGCTATTCCTTTCAAAATAGAGGTAAAGGTCCATGATTCGGGTTTCGCGGTGCATTCGATATACACGGTGCGGAAAAACCGGAACATGTCCGCCGGATAGTATAGTTTTTCCGTTCCCGTCCGTTTCGGCTGGTCCGTAAGCCGGCTGTCGTAGGTATCGAAAAAGGGAAGAAGCCACCCTTTCCCAAAGGTATCCGTTACTGCCAAAAGGCTTTTCGACACTTTTTCACCGAAAATATCGAACAGGGACTGTCCGGGCAGAGGAAAAAACGCATCGAGGTATATCAGGGTCCGTATCCTGTTCCGCATCCGGTCCGCGACACCCGTTGCCACCATTCCGCCGTAACTGAAACCGACAAGGACGCCGTCGGTTACATCGTTGTTTTCCATTACCGCCGCTGCGTCGTTAATATGGGACGTAACATCGACATCAGGCGATGCCAGATGCTGTTTTTCACCCAACCCCGTCAGCCCGGGGACATATACGGTATGGTTTTTGTTCCGAAGCAGGGGAACCACCTGCTCCCACTGCCATGTACCGGCCCAGCCTCCATGGATTAAAATAAATGTCGCCAAAAAACCCCTTCCTGCCGCCATCATGATTGAGATACCGTGACATTGTCAATTGTTACGGAGTCCTCTATAATTCAACTACATGAAGAAATACATATTTGTAACAGGCGGCGTCTGTTCCAGCCTGGGAAAAGGGATAGCGGCGGCGTCTCTCGGAAGCCTTTTAGAGGCAAGGGGGTTGCGGGTGCGCATGATAAAAATAGACCCGTACATCAATGTGGATGCCGGTACGATGAGCCCCTATCAGCACGGGGAGGTATATGTAACCGATGACGGTGCTGAAACGGACCTGGACCTGGGTAATTATGAACGCTTTACCTCCTCCCCCCTTCGTCAGGAAAATTCAATTACAACCGGGCAGGTATACGAAGCGGTAATAAAAAAGGAACGGGAAGGCCGCTATCTTGGGAGGACCGTCCAAGTTATCCCCCACATTACCGACGAAATTAAAAGGCGGATTTTTAAAATCGGGGAGCGGGAGGATGTGGATGTTACCATTATCGAAATAGGCGGTACCGTCGGGGACATCGAGTCGATTCCCTATCTGGAGGCGGCCCGGCAGTGTATCCATGATGTTGGAAAGAAAAACGTTCTGTTTGTCCATCTTACCCTGGTCCCTTCGGTTATCGGCGGTGAGCTGAAGACCAAACCGACACAGCATTCCGTAAAGGCCCTTCGGGAAATCGGTATTCAGCCCGATGTCCTTTTGTGCCGGACACCGGTTGTATTGTCCTCTGAAATGCGCGGTAAAATTGCCCTGTTTACCAATGTCGAAACGGAAGCGGTTATATCCGCGTATGACGTAAAAACAACCATCTATGAAATTCCTTTGATGTACCATGCCCAGAAACTGGACCAAATTGTCGTAGAGCGTCTGCAAATTGAAAACGGTTCCGCCGACCTTTCGGCCTGGAAAAACGTGGTGGCTATCTACAATAAAGCGGAGGACACCGTAAGAATTGCCCTTGTTGGAAAGTACGTTGAGCTGCATGATACGTACAAATCGATACATGAAGCACTTATCCACGGCGGACTTTCCAATCGGCGGCGGACAGAAATTATCTACCTCGATTCGGAAAATCTGGAGAAAAGCGGCAATTTTTCCGAACAGTTCGCGGATGTTGACGGGATTTTAGTTCCCGGCGGCTTCGGTCAGCGGGGAATTGAAGGGATGATTGCCGCCGTCCTCTTTGCCCGTACGCAAAACATCCCGTACTTCGGAATTTGTTTGGGACTGCAGGTAATGGTCATCGAGTACGCGCGTTCCTTTCTCGGCTATGAAGAAGCAAACAGTACCGAATTCACCCCCGATGGTCCCCATCCGGTGGTAAGTCTGTTAGAGGAACAGATAGATATCGCCGCCTACGGCGGAACGATGCGCCTCGGAAGAAGTGAAACGGTGTTGAAAGAACAAACAAAGATATGGGAGGCATACAAAACCGGATCGATATTTGAACGGCACCGGCACCGCTACGAGGTGTCGAATAAATACCGGAACGAGCTTGTCGAGGCGGGACTGATTGTCTCCGGTGTTACCCCGGACGAAGCATTGGTCGAATCGGTTGAATGGAAAGACCATCCATGGGGAGTGGGGGTCCAGTACCACCCGGAATTCAAGTCACGGCCGACGGAACCGCATCCACTGTTTGTCAGCTTTATAGGGGCCTGCATAGCGCGATGAGAACCTCATATTCCCGTATCTCCGGATTGGCATTCATTTTTCTACTAACCGGGTGCAGCTTTAATTATGAAGAGGGAAAGATAGCGGAGGACTTGTCTGAAACGGTCCCGGAAACGGTGCTGATGAATTTTGTCCAGGTCAGAACAGTGGAAGGAAACCCGGATTACCGTGTATACGGAACAAAAGCAGAGGCTTACGGTAAAAAAAAGGAAACGGTGATAACCGATGTCGTGTTTCAGGATTTTGACAGGGACGGGGTCGTGGAAACGGAGGGTATTGCCGATAGAATTACCTACTATTCCGAGTCCGAAAATGCCGAATTGTCGGGGAATCTGCAGTTTTATAACGCCGACGAGGAGGTGGAAATTCGGGCGGAATACTTATTTTGGAATGAAGCGGAGGAGACGCTGACAACCGAGGAACGGGAACCGGTAACCCTGGTAAAAACAAACGGAACGGTAGTGACCGGGACCGGATTTTCGGCCCGCGGCGCATCGAAAACAATTGTCTTTACCGGCGGAGTAGAGGGCACGTGGGTGGAAGATGAAGAAGATGAAGAAGATGAGTAGACGAAGCATGCGTCTTTTCCCCGTGTGGGTCGCGGTTTTTTTTTCAAATTTTGCAGGTCTGCAGGCGGATACGTTTACCTTTTCCGGTGATTCCATGACAACTGTTCTAGCCCGCGGAAAGGAACGGACCGTTTTAACGGGAAATGCCGTTATCATTTCGGACGGGACGGAAATTCGTGCCGATAACATTGAACTGTACGGGGAGGACTCGCGGTTCGCGCAATGCAGCGGAAACGTCGAAGTTATTGACATAGAAAAGGGGATTTATCTGCAGTCGGAGGACTTGTTTTACGATAGAGATATCGATTTAAGCAGGGTGGAAGGGTACGCGGAAATGGAGGACCAGAAAAACGAGCTGATCGTGAAGGGGGGGTATCTTGAAAATTATGGAGATGATGATATTACCATTATTCAGATCGGTGTGAGAATTTTAAAGGAAGATCTGGCCTGCCGGTCGGAGTTTGCCCGCTTCAGAAGGGAGGAGGAGATCCTCGAGCTGTCGGGCATGCCCTATGTCTTTTGGAAGGGAGACGAATACCGTGCTTCCCGGATCATTATCAACCTCGATACCGATGAAATCCGGCTCGAAGGGGAAGTCCAGGGAACGGTTCGTACGGAAGAAGAAACTGAAGAAGAAAC
>CAZSGZ010000220.1:0-6303 GCA_964606455.1 uncultured Spirochaetales bacterium | reverse complement strand
CTCCTTCCTCTCCTGTCCTTAAAGGTGCCTGCGATTGTACTTATACCCCGACTGATTATTCCCCAAATGACTGTGTAATTTTCGGCGATTACTTATATGTAATCGGTAATGAAAGCGGGGGATCCGGGATTTTGGTGGTGGATATTTCTAACCCTTCCGCTCCATCAGTCGATAAATTTGTCCAGTATCCTCTTAGTGTGCAGGGTTACTATATGAATAATGAACTGTTGTATATCTATACTACTGTTGATGGCGGTCTCTACAGTTATTCGGCATACCAGGACGATTTTAGTGATTATCTTGATATTGACGGGCTGTTTGATGCATTTATCGATGTTGAAAAGAATTATGTCTATATCAGCAATGGGAAAGATAATCCAACCGGGCCCGTTTCCATTGTCGACTGTTCCTCCATATCAAATCTACAGTTAGTCAGTGAATATGATCCGGGAGTAAAATCATCTTATATCGTAGCAAGAGAGGAATACTTGTTTATCACAACTTACAGTTGGGGAGTCCATATTGTTGATATTTCCGACAAGACGGCCCCTGAACTTATTTTTAAAATTGAGGATGTTCCAATTACGGAAATAGTCGGAAACTATGCCTACGGATTGACGTATACTACCGGTAAACTGCAAATAACCGATCTGGTACCGGGCTCTTAGAACTATAGCGAATAACACGTTAAAGGAGATAGGTGGAATGAAAAAACGGGCAACTATTAATTTTAAATGGGCGGCTGCAGTTCTCACCGCCGCGATGGTATTAAGCCTGACCACCTGCGGAGACTTCGCCCTGAAGCAGACTATCGACGAATTGGTCTTCGGCTGGAGCAGACAGGTAACGCTGACTGCACCGGAAAACGAGGAGCTCCGGGCGGAAAAAACGCCCCTGTTGGAATGGGAGGCCGCCGGAGGTGCTGCCGCATATGATTTGCAGATAAACCCGACAAATGATTTTGACGGAGTTGAAAGCATCCGGGTAACTGCACCGGAGTATGAATTTCCCGAACCGCTAACCATGGGAGACGAGCGGTTCTGGCGTGTCAGAGCACGCAGCAGCGATGGTACGGCGGGGGAGTGGAGCGAGGCCTGGAGTTTTATCGTGGCCCCGTCCTCCACTGCCGAGTTTATTGCGACGCTGAATATCGGCGGCAGCCCCTACAAACTGATTTATGACAAGGGGTACTGTTATGTCCCGGCAGGTGGTCCGGGTTTGAAACTGATAGACGTCAGCGACCCTGCACAGCCGGCTGATGTGTCACCGGCGATGGGAGCTGAGGTTACTGATAATCATACCCCTCTTGTGATAAAGGACAAATATTTATATCTTGTGGATACAGCCTCCAGTCCTGAAGAGTTATATATTTTCGATATTACAGACCCGGAAAATCCGGTGCAGGCTGGACCGGAAACGCAGTTGATATTTAACATCGATTCAGTGGATGAAAACTTTTTCTGTGCAAGCGCGGAGGCAATTGCTGTTTCAGGCCCGAACCTGTATGCCCTCGGCCGGATAGAGGACTCCGGTGACGGAGTACCGGGCGTTCTCCGGATCGATGTGAATAATCCCGCAAGCCCGAGTATCAATGATTTTGAACCCCTCTCTTCCGATAATGAAGGATTTGATCTGGAAACCTACGGCAATTACGGATATGCAACAGTCGAGACTGTCGGCATGGACATCTTCTCATTTGTTCCCGAGCTGCAAAGTATAAGCACGTTTTCAATACCGACAATGAAATCTGGATTTATCCATTTTAAAGACAACTATGCTTTTGTGACCGATCAGGCGGGGCCCTTACGGATTGTCGATATTATCGATCCTGCAAGTCCGGAAGCTGCAGGGACCTATGATCCCGGGGAAGCAACCGCAGGCGGGATCGTTTACGGATGCTTTTCATTTGTTGCCGGATTGTCGAGTAATAAGATGCATATTTTAGATATCCGGAATGTGGCTGAGCCTCAACTGGTATATTCAATAGAGAACGCTCTAATCAACTATATTTCGGGAAATTATGCTTATGGAGTGGATTATTATACCGGAAAGTTTTATGTCACCGATTTAATCCCGGAAGAATAACCGGCGCCAACCATCCTCATCATTTTCTAACTTGCCCGTCACGAATAATTAGCCTATGATTCATTCGGAGGCTTAACCATGAGTAAAAAAATCGCCGTTATCGGCGGCGGGATCGCCGGGCTTTCGGCGGGGTGTTACGCCAGGATGAACGGGTTCGACGTGGAAGTGTTTGAAAAACAGAACATTCCCGGTGGACTGTGCACTTCCTGGAAGCGGGGGGATTACATCTTCGACGGCTGCATTCACTGGCTGACCGGGTCCGCCGAGGACGGCTCGTTTTATAAGTTTTGGAACGAGCTCGGGGCGCTGAAGGGAAAAACCATCGTCGACCACGACGAGTTTTTCCGGAAAGAGTTTCACGACGGCACGGTGGTGCGGTTCTTTACCGACGCGGACAAGCTGGAAGAGCATCTGTTATTGATTTCTCCCGCGGACGAAAAGCCGATACGCAAGTTTTGCGGCGCGGTCCGGAAACTGGCGGCCCTCCGGTTTCCCATGGACAAGCCTTTTATGATGATGGGATTTTTCGATGTCGTGAAAATGATTTTTTCCATGATGCCCTACGGGAAGGTGATGAAATTCGCGAACACCACTACCGTTGCAGATTTCGCGGAGCAATTCGCGAGCCCCTATCTCCGGGAGAGTTTTACGGAAATTCTGTATGACGAAACAATGTCCATGTCGGCGATTCTCTTCACCTTCGCGGGGCTGCATAACAGGAGCTCCGGGTATCCTATCGGCGGGTCGCTTCAGTTCGCGAAAGGGATCGAGAAACGGTTTTTAGACCTAGGCGGGAGTATACGATACAAAGCTCCGGTTACCGAAATAAAGCTCGACGGCGGGAGAGCGTCCGGCGTGGTCCTGGAAAGCGGCGAAGAGGTTGCGGCGGATTATGTTGTAAGCGCGATGGACCTGCATACCGCTTTGGAAAAGCTCTTAGGCGGGCGGCTGGAAGGGTCCCCGTATGAACGGTACTTCAAAGAGGAAAAACACTTTCCCTCCTGCGTGCAGGTCTCGTTAGGTGTAGATATCGATTTTTCCGGCGAGCCCGATTACGTTACTTTCTCGATTCCGGTACAGGAAGCCGTTACAATCGCGGAACGGGAATATACAAGCATCGACTTCAAGCATTACGCCTACGACCCGACCCTCGCGCCTAAGGGCAAAACCGTTGTCGAAGCAATTTATATGAACGACAATTTCGAATACTGGAAGACTCTCCGTCAGGATCCCGGGGCGTATAAAAAAGAAAAGGAGCGGATCCTAACCGTCACCTTGGACGCCCTGGAAGAACGCTTTCCCGGTATAAAAGAAAAAGTCGAACAGAGTGATGTAGCAACTCCCATGACCTACGTCCGCTACACGAACAACTGGCGGGGCAGTTTTATGACCTGGCTGACGACTCCCGAAAACCAGAAGGCTATACGGCAGATTCCCTATCAGCTTCCCGATATCGACAATCTCTACTTTTCCGGCATGTGGATTATGGCCCCCGGCGGGCTTCCGACGGGAGTAAAGACCTCCCGGGACATTCTGCAGCTCATCTGCAAGCTGGAAGACCGGGAGTTTACAACGACGACGGATATGTAAAAAAGACGTTGACATACCAAAAGTTATGGTACATAATGATGGTATGTCATTAATGAAGTACCGCACTACTTTCTCTCTCGATTCAGAGGCTATCCGAAGGCTGAAGACTCTTGCCGCGTACTGGCGGGTTTCTCAGGCGGAGGTTGTCCGGCGGGCCCTCGAAAAGGCCGAGGAGGAGATAAAGCGGGAAGCCGCCGACCCGTACGAACTGCTTATCTCGTATCACAGCGACGGTGCCTTGACGAAAGAAGCGGCCGATGCATATTTACGTGAAGTGAATGAAAACAGAAAGCATTGGCGGGGACAATGATCTGTTTGGATACCAACTACCTTATCCGGGGACTGATAGCCGGCACCCCCGAGGCCGGGGAAGTAAAAAGCTGGCTGAAAGGGGGCATTCCCCTGGCAGCGTCTTCCATTGTCTGGTATGAGTCCTGCTGCGGTCCTGTTCATACCCGTGAGATTGAAACGATACGCTCCGTTCTAACGGCGGGTGTTCTCCCATTCGGGGAGGCTGAGGCTTTGGAATCGGCCCGGTTATTTAACGCCGTCGGCAGGGTGCGGCGGCTGCGTGTCGATGCGATGATTGCCGCGGCGGCGATTGTCAGCGGAGCGGAGCTGGCAACGGGCAATACGGCTGATTTCGAGCCGTTCTGCGGGTACGGGCTTGTCCTGTACCGTGCCGAATAAGGGTTACGCCGTTGCCGGTTTCCTACGGTTTTCTTTTAAAATCTTCCGGGTAATTTTGAAAAAATGGTGTCCCTTTACCGCCATTGCGACCGCCTCGGCAAATAAGATTTTTTTGCTGAAAAATGACTTAACAAGAAAAAAGAGATACCGAATGCCGTAACGGGAGAAGGTCTGCCGGAAGAGGGAGGTAAAAAACGCCCGGATTTCTATTTTCGAGAGCTTTGTTGTAAACCGCTTCTCTCGCGGTTTCTCTTCTAAGAGCGTCATGCACCGCTTGAAGTAAAGTCTCGGGGAAAAAATCTTTTTCAGAAGGTTCCGGTAGCCGGCAATAATTTTCTCCACCGGCATTTTCGGCAGGAAATTCAAGTTCAGCCGGTGGGTATTATTTCCCGAAGAGTCTTCGGTAAGCCGGTTTTCCGCTTTTAAGCGCCGGTAGAGCTGGGTGTTAGGAAGGGCGGTAAGCATCCCGACCATGGCGGTGGGAATCCCGGCTTCCTGAATGAAAGATAACTGCCGTTCGAAGATGTCGTCCTTATCGCTGTCGAAGCCGATGATAAAGCCGCCTGTTACTTCGATTCCGGCGGACTGTATGGTTTTTATATCGTCGATGATGCTGCCCCGAAGATTCTGGCTTTTCTGCGTTTGTGCCAGGGTATCCTGGTCCGGTGTCTCGATTCCGACGAATACCATGTTGAATCCCGAATCAACCATCATATTGAGGAGCTGTTTGTCCTGGGCGAGGTTGATGCTTGCCTCGGTGGAGAGCTTTAAGGGATAGCCCCTTTCCTGCTGCCACTGTGCGATTTTCGGAAGCAGATGTTTTACCTCTTTTTTGTTTCCGATAAAATTGTCGTCTACCACGAACAAATTGCCCCGGAAACCGGAGTCGTAAACCGCGTCGAGTTCCAGAAGGAAGCGGTCCGCCGGCTTTACCCTTGTTTTTCTGCCGAACATTTCGATTATATCGCAAAACTCGCAGTTGAAGGGGCATCCCCGGGAATACTGCAGGGAGAGCATCTGATACGCGTCGACATCGATAATGTCGAACCGGGGGATGGGGGTAAGGGAGAGGTCCGGCTTTTCGCCGCCGCTTGTGTAGACGGACTGTGCCCGGCCCTGTTCGTAATCGGCAATAAATTTGGGGAGGGTAATTTCCGCCTCGTCTAAGACAAAGTGGTCTACTCCTTCGATTTTTTCGCGGGACGAAATGGGGTAAGGGCCGCCGGCGACCACCGGCGTTCCCGCCGCGTTGCACTGACGCACGACTTCAGCAAAGGAGTCTTGCTGTACAAGCATGGCCGAAAGAAAAACCAAGTCGGCGTCCCTAATTCCGTCGGCAAGCCCGTCGGAAGTTACGTTTAAATCGATAAGTTTTACATTGTATGTGTCGGGCAGCATTGCCGCGACGGTCATCAGTCCTAAGGGAGGCTGAAGAGACTTTTTCCCGAGAAAGGGGAGAGAATGTTCATAACTCCAGTAGGTTGCTGGAAATTCCGGATATACCATTAATATATTATTTTTCATATGTTTTGCGAAGGTACTCTTTTTTCCGATAAAAAGCAATGAATATATGGAAAATATTATATAAACATTTTGTTTATGTCAGCAGATCGATTCGGGCGAAAATGTACTCCAGCGAATCTGTCTTCAGGACCGTCCGGAAGTAACCGGTTTCGCCGAGCTGTTCGGGCTGCAGGCCGTTGTAGCTGAAGTACTTGCTCGACCGGCTGCTGTCAAACCAGTGGACCAGGGCAATTTCCCCGTTTGCAATTTCAATTCCGGTAATGCCCCGTTTTCCGATAACGCAGCCCGAGTTAAAGAGGGACGGGACGATGATTTCGCGGTTATAGAGACTGCTTCTCAGCCCGTATTCGGTATGTGAGTCGTAAACCGAGCTCAGTTCCTCTTTCCAGCGGCGGATTTCGGCGGCAATTTTGT
>CAZSGZ010000219.1:503-6327 GCA_964606455.1 uncultured Spirochaetales bacterium | reverse complement strand
GTCCCCGGCATGTGCGGCAAGCGGAAGAAAAAGGATGCACATGAGAATAAGGAAATGTTTTCTTTTCATCTTCACACCGTTCCTCCTCCTGCAAACCATCCTCAATCAAAACATGATCAGTTCAATGTCCGATACGACGTCCGTGTCGCCGGGATCATAGGTTTCATCTGTACTGATTGTCCAAACCGGACCGGTTTGCTGGAATGTGATAATCTCTTCGTTCTCGTAGTCGACAACGGCATCGATGTAGAGATAGAGAAATGTTGCATCCGCAAAGGTAATTTTAAACCCGCCTTCCATTGAAGCATCCGGGCAGGCGTTAATAGTACCGACATTGCTGTCTAACACCAGGTCCTGGGACAGCATCTCTTCCGTAACCGGGTCTTCGGTCATGAGCTGATAGAGCGCTCCGTCCAGGATCAATCCGGTCTGTCCGTCGGTGTAGGAGTTGAAATCGATGATCATATCGTCTTCGTAGTGCTCTCCCGCATCCCAGATCATGTTGATTGTCGCCTGAATCCCTGCCGATCCGGGAAGATCGTCGGGGCCGATAATATAGCCGTCGCCGTCAGGCGGCAGGCTGCTGGTGTCGTAGTCGTCATCCCGGACCCGGTTGAAGTAGTTGCTGATGCCGTTTTCAAAGGCCTGGAGAATGATATTCGAAAGGAGGGACGGATCGTCCGTTGCCGTCGGGACATGCTGGTCGTAGTTTTCGTCAACCTGGTAGCCCGACCACGATCCGCTGTTTTCATAATCGTCGGTAGCCCACCATCCGCTCACGGTCCAGCTGCCGCTGACTGAATCGTCAATCGTGCCGCCGCCGTTGCCCGGTCCGCCGGTACCGCTTAAATTCTCCAGCGCGGTACCCGATCTGTCCAATGAAACGGTACCGCTGTCCCACTCGTATTCCCCGGTAACTTCGTCTATCCCGGTAATGCCGGACCAGGTCCCGTAAAACCTGTCGGCGGTAATGGTTCCGTTCCAGGTGCCCCAGGCGCCGCCGCCGAAGGTTCCGGTAAAGATCCGTATTGTGTCACGTTCGTCGTCCGTTGCTTCGGCCGAAGATATCGAACCTTCCGCGATGACCTGGTCTCCGGAATCGTAGAGGGTCACCGTTCCGGAAAAGCCCGAGCCGGGGGTGTAGGTGCCGCTGAAGAGAAAACGCTCGCCGGTGGCTGAGTTTTCCGCGATAATGTCGAGGGCAGCGGTTTCGTCGTTATACAGGCCGCCCACGATGTAGTCCCGTCCTTCGTAGCGGACGTTTCCGGCAACACTGAGGGTTGCCCGGGGTGTAAGGCCTGGGAGATAATTGGAACTTGCGGAGGCGAACTGGAGGTCCATGACGGCGGACTTGCCGTTATCCAGCGCAATGGTTCCGAGCAGGTTTTCCGGCGGCGGAATTACCGTCGTTTCCTCCTCTTCTTCCGATGTTTCCTCCTCCGCAGGATCTTCCCCTGCCGGGGAATCCGCCGCCGGGTCCATCGGGCAGCCGGATAGAATTAGTAGAGCTGTTCCGAGTATTAGTAAAAATACGACCTGCAGCCATATGTTCTGTTTCATTTTCATACCGTTCCTCCTGTTTGTCGCTGCACAAACGTGCTTCGCTGTTGGTGGAGAAAGGTATGAAGAGAACGGAGGGCCGGATCAAAGGCGGAGTTACCTTCCTACCTTCCCCTCTACATACAGTATGAAAGAGGTTTTCAGAGTTGTAAATGATACTTTAGTTGTAGTTCTTCTGTGCTGCGGCTGCCTGCCGGGACTATTTCTCTTCCCGTTTCCGTTTCAGAAACCGTATTAGCCCGAGTACAAGATTCAGCCGGGGGACTTTTTTCATGTATTCCCGGTATGCATCTCCGAACTTTTTTATCATCAGGCGGTCCTCCACCCGGCAGCTCATGTAGACCGCCGCAGTCCCGGCGGCACCGAGAGCCGCAAAAATCCAGTGGGGATACCACAGCAGGGTAGTAACGAAAAGGGCCAAAATACCGCCAAGGTACTGGGGATGCCGGACAATGCCGTAGATGCCGGTATCTACAAGCCTGGTTGTATGAATGAAAGACCTTCCCTTTTCCACGCCGCCTTTCCGGGGGAATAGGATGATGGGGGCCATAATCAGCGCCATTCCCAGGGCCCAGACCGGCCAGCCGATGATGTACGCAGTCCGGCTGTAGCCGGGATCCACCAGCCCGGTAAGCACCAGGGGATTGACGGGAAAACAGGCTATTCCCAGTACAGTAAGGAGGCCGCTGAAGAGGATGTTCTTACCAGATAAAGTCCCGCGGGGCAATTCGATTCTCCTGTTCCCGATATATGTACAGTATACCATATGTACTGCCCCCGATCGTGGTGATAGATGCATTATTATTGTTGATACTCGAAAGAAATAGTCACTAACAGTCCTAAATATATGCACAACATGGAAAAAGAAAAGATCTATCACCACGATCGGGGGCAGTAGTTATACCATAAAGCGGACAAAAGAGCTTTCGAAGCTGCGGAAATTATATTTAGCCGACCGGTTCTTGCCCCTGAATCTAAATCCGCGTACAATAGCAGCCGATATGCCTATATACGAATATAGATTTCGAGCCGCTGATACTCTTTCAAGAAAAATAACTGATCGAAGGGAGCAGCTGTGAAGAAAGGCCTGAAAATTACGCTTATTGTCCTCGCCGTTGTTGTGCTGATCGTTGCGGTACTGATAATTGTATTTACAAGCATGGCGAAAGGGCTGGAAGCTTATCTGGGAGAAGTGGACATCCGCGAGGTCGATCTAGGGACAATAAGCGACGGCACCTACCACTCACGGGTAGGTGCGGGGGTTATTATCGTTGAACTGGAGGTTGATGTCAAAAATCATACGATCCGTGACATCCGGCTTCTGGAACACCGTAACGGTCAGGGGGGCGAAGCGGAAAACATTATCCCCCGGATTATCGAAGAGCAGAAGATAAACGTAGACGTTGTATCAGGGGCGACCTACAGCAGCCTGGTAATCCAGGACGCCGTTATGAAAGCGTTAAGCCCCTAAGGACTGATTAATATAGCCCGAGAACAGTATCATCCGGCATGTTGTAAAAATAGTATGCAAAACTAAAATTACATGTTAAATTAGTTTTAAGATGAAAGAATATGAGCGTAAGCTTCGCCTGCCTGAAGATGAAACATTTTTTTTATGGGGTCCCAGGCAGTCGGGGAAAACTACGCTTCTTAAAAAGTATTTTTCTGACGCTTTCTGGATTGACCTGTTGCTCCCGGACGTTTATCGAACATACCTGACTAATCCTGAAGTACTGATAGAAGAAGTGAAACTCAATAAAGCAGAAGTTGTAGTTATAGATGAAATCCAGAAAATTCCTCCGCTGCTGGACGCCGTACATTGGCTGATTGAAAATAAGGGAACTGTTTTTGCTTTATGCGGTTCCAGTGCCAGAAAGGTGAAGAGGGGACATGCTAATTTATTGGGAGGCCGGGGAGTTAAATATGAGCTGTACGGTTTATCTGCTGCTGAAATTGCGGATGACCTCGATTTTCCAAGACTCCTGAACAATGGGTATATTGCACCGATCTATCGGAGCCGAACCCCGAAGCGGTTACTTAATTCATATGTTGCTCAGTATCTCAAGGAGGAAATTGCCGCTGAAGGGCTGGTGCGGAATCTGCCTGTTTTTTCTGAATTTCTCAATATAGCCGCCCTGTCTGACGCGGAATTATTAAACTACTCGACAATAGCCAGAGATGTAGGTATTGCGAGTTCTACAATCAAAGGCTATTTTGAAATTCTGTCTGATACATTGGTAGGAAAATTTCTCCCTTCTTATAAAAAGCGGCCTAAGCGGAGAATTTCAAATGCTTCAAAATTCTATTTCTTTGATGTCGGCATAGTAAATTTTCTGGCGAAAAGGGGGGAAATTCAGCCCGGATCGGAATTATTTGGTAAAGCTTTCGAGAACTGGGTCTTTCATGAACTATGCTGCTATAACTCGTACTTCGACAAGTTCGCGGATTTCTATTACTGGCGTCTGTCTACAGGTGTTGAGGTCGATTTCATAGTTAATCATATTGACTGTGCCATTGAATCAAAAGCGTCGCGGAAAATAAAATCCCATCACCTGAAAGGTTTGCGTGAGTTAAAGAAGGATCATCCTGAAACCGGGAAAATGGTAATAGTGTCGATGGATGAACACGATCGTGAAACAGAGGACGGTATACTGATATTAAATTATGCGACTTTCGTCGATCAATTATGGAAGGGGCTTCTGTTTTAGAAGGAGCCCGTCCGAGCGGGGAAACAGGACCGCGCACTTCCCGAAGGGTTCGTAAGGGGGTAAAGTATGAAGACAATAAAACCGGAACATGCATCATTCTTTTTCGGCGGGACTGATACTATCGAAGAGGCCGATATCGTCCTGGCCGGATTTCCCTATGACTGCACGGCCAGTTTCAGAGCCGGCGCGCGGTTCGGCCCCAGGGACTTGAGGGTATACCCGGGTGAATGCCTTGAGACGTTTTCATTCTACTTTGCCGAGGATTTGAATGATGCAGCCTTCCATGATGCCGGAGATATGGAGACGGTGTACGGCGATCCGGTGCCCGTCATCGAGACCTATCGGGCTGCTTCCCGCAGACTTATTACTCCGAATCGAAGGCTGATCGGCATCGGCGGAGAACATCTTGTAACATACCCCCTCTTCCTGTCTGCCATGGATATCCACGGACCCTTTACAATGGTGCATCTTGATGCCCACGCTGATTTGGCTGTTGTTAACCACGTCGGCTCGCGGATAGCCCACGGCACAGTAATGAACCTCTGTCTGGAGGGCGGACTGACCAGGCTGGTGCAGTACGGAGTTCGAAGCGGCTGCAGACAGGAATATGATACGCGGAAGGCCGACAGCCGCATCATCCCTGCTGAAAGCATAGATGAAATGATTGAGAGTTTGTCCGCCGGAGAAAAGGTCTATCTTACCATCGATTTGGATTTTTTTGATCCCGCCTTTGTTCCCGGAACCGGGACGCCTGAAGCCGGCGGCGCATCATTCGAAGATTACATAACCATCCTCCGGGGGTTTCGGAATAAAAAGATAAAGCTCATCGGGGCGGACATCGTCGAGCTGGCGCCGGAGCTGGATTCTTCCAGGAATTCAACAGTGTTTGCCGGCAAGGTCCTCCGGGAGCTTATACTGACAATGGACCGGCTGAGGTAAATCAGTACCCGCCGTACGCTTAATATACCGCTCGAAATCTTCAGGAATTTCCGCCTTGTCTGGTTTTCGTGTTGATAGGGGCGGATGCTTGTCCGGCGGAAGGACGCTTTGGAAAAAAAAGCAGCGCCGCCAAACCTGACAGCGCTGCCGATACTGATTGTTTCCAAATAAAATATTAAAAGAACACGGGGATTACGAATGAAAGAACATCATTACCGTCCAGTTCCCATGTAGCAATCGCAAAGTTGTTCGATCCGATTGTCTCAGTTGCGCCATCAATTTCAACATCGACGAATAACTGTGCAGTCGTCGGCGGTGTATCGGGAAACGTTATAGTTAGGCCTCCATTATCCGAGACGGGAGGATTCACAGCTAAAGTATAATCGCTGACATCGCTGTCAATGAGGAGGTGCCATACATCCGCATTCTGTTCTTCGATTAAGAGCTGCCCCGCAAGCTTGAGTCCGGTTTGGGTGTCTGTGTACGGGGGATCGAAACTTCCGCCGATGCCAAAGTTATAGGTATAATCATCAATAGAGTCACCATCATAATCTGTTAGTGTAGCACTGATATTATGGTATGTGTCCCCTTCGTTAATAGTCCCATCATCCACGGCA
>CAZSGZ010000219.1:0-493 GCA_964606455.1 uncultured Spirochaetales bacterium | reverse complement strand
GGAGGATGATGTTGGCGAGATATGCACTATCGTCACCGGCATTCGGCACATGGTGGTCGTAGTTTGAATCGACTTCCGCGCCCGTCCAGCTTCCCGATGTCGAATCCTGACCGACCCACCAGCCGCCCGGAGTGTCTCCGGAGTATGTGCCGTAAAAACGAACGTTCGTTAGTGTGCCGTTCCTTCGGCAATTACCGTCGTCTGGTCCGAATCATAGAGGGTTACCGTACCGGAAAATCCCGAACCGGGGGTGTAGGTTCCGCTGAAAACAAAGCGCTGGCCGCTTGCGTTTTCTGCGAAGATATCCAACGCCCCTGTCTCATCGTTATAGAGGCCGCCGACGGTGTAATCCTCCCCCTCATACCGGACTTTTCCCGTAACCCCAACAGTCGCCCGTGGAGTTGCTTCGGGTATATAATTAGAACTGGCCGAATCAAACTGCAGGTCCATAACCGCGGATTTACCGTTCGTTAAAGCGATGGTCCCTAGAAGG
>CAZSGZ010000218.1:0-6342 GCA_964606455.1 uncultured Spirochaetales bacterium | reverse complement strand
AGTGAGAACAAACACAAACTGATTGAACGGAGCGCCGAGGAATTGTCGGCGTACATTCTCTTAAACTATCCCATGATCCAGCACGTCTCGATGTCGATCAAGAAACCCTGGATACCCGCGGGTATGACCATCGATTACGCCGGGATAGAAATCGAACGGGAATGGCACACCGTCTATCTCGGAGTAGGATCGAATTTGGGGGACAAATCGGCGAACATTCAATCTGCCGTTGATAAAATCAACGAAAACGAACTGTCCCGGGTAACGAACAAATCAAAAATGTATGTAACCGCGCCCTACGGCTATCTGGACCAGGATGATTTTCTTAATTGCGCGCTGGAAGTACAAACCCTCCTTACACCGAGGACCTTTCTTAGATTTCTTCTGTCAATTGAAAAGGACTTGAAACGGGTACGGACCGTTCATTACGGTCCCCGAACCATTGATTTGGACATTCTGTTTTACGATAATGTCATTACCTCTTTCGAAGAAGCCGTCATCCCCCATCCCCGGCTTCATGAACGGAAATTCGTCCTCAAACCGCTCTGCGATATTGCCCCGTACCATATGCATCCGATTTTAAACGAACGGTGTTACAGGATCCTGGAATCCTACAAGGGTGATGAGGCGGACCCGGTTGAATGGAATGGAAAATCGTAAACGGCGGTCGGTACACGCCGCCTGGCCTGCCGCTTTCATCGCCCCTGCCGCGACGCACCTACTCCTCTTCGATATCCCAGAACAGCGATTCGGTACTGCCGGCGTCCGCCGCCCTGGCCGTCCCGCCGGAACTTTCAATGTAGGCGAGTGTTTCCGCCGTCCCCGGCGACTGCTCCTCCACAATCCGGTAAAAATCCCGGGCCTTCCGCTGTTCACCGATTTGATAGTATGTTTTTGCCAACAACGCGTTAATCATAACCGACGACGACCTCACGTCCCTGCCCTGCTCCAAAAAATTCAGGGCTTCCCGGGGCTCATCCCGGAGCAGCTTCAGGTTTGCCATGTTTATGTAGGAAGAAACCGAACGGGGCATAATCCGCATCGCTTCACTGAAGCTCTCCTCGGCCCGCCTGTCTTCACCGAAGCGGGCGTGAAGTATTCCCGCCTTGTTTAACATTTTCGCCCTGCTTCGGGTATCGGCAGCGGCCATTTCCGCCTCTATATCGGCAAGGACTTCTTCATACAGAGACGCTTTAACTTCCACTAAGGAACCGTCCCGGCGTGCCGCGACACGTTCCGGCGCGGGTTCGATAATCGTCAGGGCGCTTTCCGGCAGCGGGAGCGAGGGATAGGTCCGCCAGCTTTCCCGTACGGGAAGAAACTCAATTTCACCCGACCCGCTGTAGCGCCGGATGTCCCGCGACGCTTCCTTCCAGGCAGCGAAAAAGCCCTTATCCAGAATGGTTGCCTCTACCGGAATCCATACCCTGTCGCTGTGGATAATTACCTCACACTGCCCGGAAGTGTATTGCCACGCGTTAGCCGCGGGCTCCCCGGTATCGAAGGCAAAAAATACATGCCCCGGAGAGGTCATAATGGCCGTAGGGACCCCCGCCGATTCGAGAAGCGAGCAGGCGAGGGCTGTAGAATCGTCACAATCGCCGGACCGGTAATAAAGGGTCGTCCTTGGAAACCTGACCGTATCCACCGTATCGGCGTTTTCCAAGACCGACGTTATCGGCGAAGACGGGTCTTCGATATAGTCGATTCCATAAGTGCCGAGAGCATCGCAGATTGCCGCGGCACGCAGAAAGGCAGAACTAAGGCGGAAACCGGGCGCGTCATCGAGGGCCGATACTACCCGGTGAGAAAACCGGGAAACAATTTCCTCATTGGGCATAATAAAAGCCGCGAGTTTGGCCGAATCGTCCCAGGAAAGCGCGGTCCGCCGATAGAGAGTGGAGGTCTTGTAGGTTTCCACCTGCCGCACCTCCCCCTCCGCTGAATAGTGGACGGATACCTGCACCTGCACCGGCAGGTCTTCTTCAAGACTGAAAACGGTACGGTTAAACTGGACGGGAAGCTCCATAACGGCGGAAACGCCGGGGGCCATGCTTCCAATTACAGAAGTTTCCGTAGGGAAATCCATAAAGTTCTTGATAAAAACCGACGCCTTCACTTCGGTAATCGGAGTATCGAGGGTGTTTTTAATTGTAACGGACCCTGCCGGATACTGCCGGTAATACTGCAGGAGGGACGGAAACAGCCTGTCGATCTGCACCTTCACCACCTGGATCGGTTTCTTTTTCCCCGCGGGTCCGCCTTCAGCCCTTTGGAATTCCTCCCGCAGCCCCTGAAGCTCCCGTTCAGCGGCCGAGTCGCCGGGATTTCGGAACAGGATCTGTTCGAACACCTGCACCGTTTCGCTGTACAATTTCCGGGCGGATTCAGGTCCGAGAGTGGTCAGGAGTTCCAGTGTTGTCCCCCGCAGTCTTTCAGCTTTGGTCTTCAAAAGCCTCATTTCCAAAGCCGACAACCGGTCCTCCGCTTCATAGGCAAAGGGATCGGATTCGAGGACCCGTTCCCAGTTTACCATAGCGGCTTCAACGGCCCCCGCCTCTTCGTACAGCTCGGCTTTCCTGGTAAAAGCATCGCTGCTGTAGGGGTCCGCTTCCAGCTCTTTATTCACCGCAATCAGTTCCTTCTCAAAGGTAAGATCGGCGTTTCCCCCCGCCGCATACCCCCTGTCGAGGAGTTTGAATATCCGCCGACCGGACAAATCGGTCATATAAATGCAGCCTGTGCCGGAATCAACCCCCACACCCATTACCTGGGCGAAACCCTGCGCTTCGGGGGAGGGTATTTTATCCAGCTTCCAAAGGGGAGCTCCGTTTTTTGTAAACTTCATCAGTGCCGTCGCGGAAAGAAGGATAAAGTCCCCGTTCCGGTACACGGCAATTCCCTTCACTCCCCCCAGGTCCGCCGTCGAGGCAAGGGGCATAATGGCATTGAGAAGCTTCCCCTCGGGGGAATAAATCCGGATATGCTTGTCCATGGTGTCCTTTACCCAGATATTCCCCTCCGGACCGGCAGATAACGCGGTAACGTAGGAATACTCCTGAGGAAAAATGTCGAGATCGAGGCGTGTTTTTCCTGAAATAAGTGCCGCCCGCTGGCCGGCAATATCCACCAAAACCGCGCTTCCGTCGGGCAGCACGGCAAAAGGCCCGGCACCGCTGATTCCCGTTCGGATCCGCTTTGGCCGGTCCGTACCCGGATAAATTGCATAGATATCGTTCCCCGTTGACGGACGGAAATAAATCGTCCCGCCGGGTGTAACACCGGTTCCGTAGGCATAGGTATAATTGCCCTCTTCCACAAGCTTCTTGCCGGGAAAATCAATTATTCTGAAATGCCTGTCCAGCTGCAGTGCTATGGAATTGGCGGCTATGATGATGTTTCCCTCATGTGTTACTGCCAGCGAGTACGGATACAACTGAACATTTTCCAGGGGCATCGCCGGCTTCGGAATCATATCGACTGGAAACTCATCTACGTATACGGGCACTTCCGTTTCGGGACCGACGTTGAAATCAAAGATCGAAGCCCACATGTAGTAAATAGACCGGCCGAAATCGTCACCGGCCCCCTCCTGCCACTCGCCTAGAAAGGGTATCGGCTCCGCTTCTTTTCCGTCGGAAATCCGTTTCAGGTTCAGGCTTATCACCTTACTGTCCGGCTGATTAACGGCGCTAACGGTCAGCAGAAAATCAGCCTGCCCCTTCCCTTTTCCGCTGCCGGCGGCGTCTCCGGCCGGGGAGTCGAATACCGAGCCGGTAAGATTGAAGGCCCCCTCATACACGGTTTCAATAAAGAAGGCGGCATCCTGAAGGGCCGCCGTAATATACTCCCGGTTTTCCCCGTTGTCCGGATATATAACGGGTTCCTCTAAAAATATTGTGTCTCCGAAAACAACGGCTGACAGGCCGCACTCCATCATTAAGAGGAAAAAGAGGACTTTTACCGATTTCATAGCAAATCTCCCGTCCGGTAACTGATGTTACTGATGAAGCAGGCTGTTCGAAGTTTTCCCGACGTCTGAATTAGGATCAAGGGAATAGGCTTTTTGGAAAAAATCATCCGCTACAAGGTCCTGTCCGAGGCCGTCATACGCAACGCCGGTCAAGAAAAACACCGTCTGCTTTTCCTCCGGTGAGGCATAGGTATCGTCATACGCCTGTAAGAATGAAACAGCCTGATCGTAGTCGTAGGTTTCAATGTGGAGTTTTCCCTTTAGCAGGTAAAAGTCGGTGTAAATCTCACTGACCGGTTCCGCCGCAACGTCCCGCAGCTGCCGAAGTGCATCGGCCGGTTTGCCCAGCAGATCGTATGCATACCCGATGTAAAACAGCGCCAGGGCTTCCTCCGCATTGTCCAAAGCGTAATCGTAGGCTTCGTAGAATAGGTCCAAAGCACCCTCGATGTCCCCGGCGGCGATGGAATTCTTCCCGGATTTGATAATTTCATCAACTTCGCTTTCAACCCAGCCGAAATCATCAGTTCCGCCCGCGTCCGCGCCCCTCGCGCCTGCAACGGTGGCAATTTCAACTCCGCTTCCGCTTCCGCCGCCGACGAGTGTCCGCAGTTTTCCGCCGATAAGGGAGTCCACACCGCTTGAATCCTGCAGTTTTGCCTGCCTGCCGACATCAGACATGCTGTACACACCCGGTTTTGTAAGGGTAATTACTTTCCCCCCCCGCGACAGTTCGAGTACTGCTCCCGTTTCAAGAGAAACAATATCCGACATCGCGACACTGTCACCGATGTACAGTTCGTACCACTCTCCGTCCACTTTCACATCAACAAATCCATCGATGTATTCGACCGTATAGTCCTGTGCAGCCAGAAATGCCGATAAAGAAACAAAGAGAAGAATTGCTGTAAATATTTTTTTACACATCTTTATGTAAGTATACATCCATTCCGGGGGATTTATCAATGCCGGGAAGATTTTTTTTCTTTTTTTTTACAACAGCCGCTGCCGGACAGTTCAGTTCTTGAGGGAAGAAGTTTCCCGCGGCGCCCCCGAATACAAAATCCAATACTCGGCAACAAAGTAGGGTTCGATGGTTTTCCGGTCGATAAAGCCGTTCATGTCTTTATAAACAGCAGCCATGTTTTTCACCATCTTCCCAAAGCCTCCGAAAAAGCGCGCGAGGCCGGTGAGGTCCTTCTTCGTCCTGAAATGTTCCTCCACAATGCCGTCGTAATGCCGGGAACCGTCCACCGATTTTTCAGCTACCACGTTCCGCGCGTAATTCCAGAGGGGATGGATTTCAAGGGACAGCGGTGTATGCCCATTATGCCACCTTTCAATAAAGGTTTCATCATCGATATCCCGCCGCTTCCGGAACAGCGTAAGAAGTCCCGCACCGGGAGTACACTCGCCGTCCGCCCAGTCCTTCTCGTATGCCACCGGCAGAGCACAGTCTCCCCGGTAGCAGCCGATAAGACCGTCGATTCCTACCGTCATTTCGCAACATGTTTCGCCGCAGAACGCGCCGGCCTCCCTGCTTCGAAGGGTAATCAGCGCAGCCGGCCCTTTCTTATACGGGATCACCGAGAATTTCGGGGGCGGTCCGGCCGTTACCGCGAGCTTACAGAATGCTACATCATCCCGCCGGGCCAGTGTCTCCGCGTATGCCCGTATCCGCCGGGTAAACTCACTGTAGCCCTCTCCCTTTGTCCCTTTTACAACGATGAGGGTATTACAAAATGTTTGTTCCATAGACATTTTTCCTTGAATATTTATATAATATATTCAGCAAAATTATTCAATTATTTTTTTCACGGAGTACAGCATGAATCCTGCCCATATACCCCGACTGCTCATTACCGGCGGAACCGGTTTTGTCGGAAAAGCACTGATAAAAGAACTGACCGGGACCGCTCCCGTTATTACGGCGAACGAAATTAGAGTGCTTGATATCGTGCCGCCGCAAGCACCGGAGGAGGAACTATTTTCAGATCCAAAGATACAATTCCGCCGCGGAGACATCCGGGACGAAGCGGTGCTGCAGGAAGTCATGAAGGGAATTGACGCGGTCATCCATTTAGCATCCATGGTGGACTGGGGGACCCATACCAGGGAGGAGGTGTTTTCAGTCAACGTCGACGGGGCGGAAAAGGTCATACTGGCCGCCCGGGAAGCAGGTACACGGGTCTTTATTTTTACATCCTCCCTGGATGCCGTTTGTACCGGAAAACCGATTGTCGATAAGGATGAAACCCTGGAATATCCGGAAAAATTTCCCAATTTTTACTGTGAATCCACCCCGCTCCGTCAACCCCGCTCCGTCAAACCCGCTCCGTCGACCCCGCCCCGCCAACCCCGCTCCTTCA
>CAZSGZ010000217.1:0-6384 GCA_964606455.1 uncultured Spirochaetales bacterium | reverse complement strand
TCAGCTCTTTCGGGCCGAATCTCCGGAGGCGGCATAAGGAAAATTATAAGTCCAGACTAGCAGGTTCGTAATATTCCATGGCGTGTTTACAACATGGACATTTGGGGGGCGGTTCGGTACCTTCGTGGATATATCCGCATACACCGCATTTCCATTTAATCGGTTTTTCCCGTTTGTATACCGACCCGTTTTCAACCATTTCCAGCAGCTGTTTGTATCTGTCCCGGTGATGGGCTTCGACTTTCCGAATCTGACTAAAGAGGGTCGCCGCGGCGGTATTGCCTTCCTGTTCGGCGGTTTCCGCGAATTCTTTGTACATGGTCTGTACTTCGTAGTCCTCCCCCTCCATGGCGGCTTTCAAATTGGCGGCGGTATCGCCGATGCCGTTTAAGAGTTTAAACTCGTCCTTTGCGTGGCGACGTTCGTTTTCGGCGGTTTCCTCGAAAATCCGTGCAATGTAGTGATACCCCTCTTTCCGTGCCTGTTCCGCGAAATAGGTATACTTGTTCCGTGCCTGCGACTCGCCTGCAAATGCCGCGGCGAGATTTTCTTCTGTTTTACTCATCATGCTCTCCTTAGATTATATTTTTGCCGCGGACGGTATGCCCCGCGGCTCATTCCCTAATTACGTTTTTTTTCCTGGCATTCACTGCAGATACCGGTCAGAAAAACCCGTGTCTTAAAAACTTGAAACGTTTCCTGTAATTCCCGCGGCACCGGGAGGCTGTCATAGCCGGGGTTGGTAAAATCTATTATTTTGCCGCATTCGATACACTGCAGATGATGGTGCGGAGTGATCTGAGGATCAAACCGCCGTACTCCGCTGGAGGATTCGATAATATCTATCAGGCCGATTTCAGTAAATGTCAACAGGGTTCTGTTGACCGTATCGAATGAGACATGGGGAAATCTGCTCCGCACCCTTTGGTACACTTCGTCCGCGGAAGGGTGGGTTTTCAGGTCCGCTATTGCTTCGTAAACGGCGGTCCGCTGCGGTGTTATTTTCAAGCCCCGTTCTTTACAGATTTTTTGAAAGACGAGGTCCCTGTCCCTGTCATTTTGTTGCATTAAGTTATTATATAGTAATTATTCTTATTTGTAAAGCGGTTTTTAGCACTTTTCAGTAACTTGCAACACTTTCCGGATAATGTTCACTTGCCGGGATGATGCATGTTCTAAGCTGAAGGTTGACAACCATGATATGTCCGCTTTCAACGTAAAATCCCACCCTGCCGCTATCGAATTCCTTGTCCGCTAAGGTTAGGAGAACATAGCCGTGGAGGGACAGCTCGATGTACTGTTCGTAAGCTATCAATGAAAAGCTGTGAGGTTCCTCCTTAGGAGCAAAAAACGACTGCTGCAGCTGTTTATAGTAAAAAGCTTCCTCGATTGCACCGTCGGGTCTGTGCTTCCAGGCCCGGATCTGCGCGACTCCTTTAAAAAAGTCGAGACTAAGGTAATAGCCGTCGCCCACTTCGTTTAAGCGGAACACGAGACCGCATTTTCCATGGCCGAGCAGGTTCAGGTCTCCCGAAAGGACAAAATTGGAATATTCACCTTTCAGCAAAAAAGCTTCGAACCCGCTGTCGCATCCGATAACCGCGGACGCCCCGATGCTTTTCTGAATCCCGTAGGGGTTGTCTAAGAGGGAATCGAAGGGAGTAAGGGCCTCGGTGGTCAGCGTATTCGAGATGATGTCCTGAAAACCGCTGTAGGTTTGCAGGCGAAGTTCTCCCTTCGTATCGACGCGCAGTTCTTTCGGCGGCGCCATGAGATGGTCGCCGCCGGTTGTCAGCCCCTTGTAGAAAAAGTTCCACACCAGATAGCGGTCTTCATCCCAGCAAATTCGGGCCGCGTAATTGCCCTGAGGCATAAGAACATTATCGTAAAAGTTTTTGTAAGGGCCTTCCAATTCTTCGGAATACCAGTAGTGTACCTTCACGTCTTCCCGGATAGAGCCGATAAGGTAGTACTTGTCTTCGATTTTCAGCAGGTTCGGGACTTCGATGTCATCGTATCTTCCGGGATGATAAATCGGCTTCCGAAATTCGAATATATTTTCCTGCAGTTCTTCCGCCAGGGAAACGCAGCCCCGACGGATAACCGGCCCGTGCTTTACCCGGGCCGCGGCAATGAGATAGGTCGTGCCGTTGTCCTTGAAACAGAAAGGGTCCCTGAAACTTACCCAATGCCGGCCCTCTTCGATGCTGTTCTCGTAGTGGTCTCCCGGCAGCTGCAGAGGATAACGGCCCGAATTATCTTTTGTCCAGTTGTACAAATCGGTACTGCGGGCCAGTCCCACCCGCTGTATTCTGCCCCGCTCGTGGATGCATAGTCCGGTGTAGAACATCCGCCAGGCGGATTCCCGGTACGGATCTTTGGTAATATGCATGGTCCACAGCATATCGTCGTCCCATTCCTCGGGTTCACCGATGAAAAGCGCGTTTTTTACCCGCCGCCAAGTAAGGCCGTCTTCGCTGATTGCGTGGGCAATATAATCGTGGTTCGGAAGGGTCAGGTGAAACAGATGATAGATACCGTTGTGCTTTATAACATCCACATCACCAATTTCAGATTCCCGGAAGCCGTATCCTGAGTACATATGCGCCATCATACCAAAAAAGAAAACCGGTGTTCAACACGCCGGTGCCCGTCGAAATCGGGTCGCTTGCATCTTTCAACTCCATTATTTATCATGACCTTGTTAGGAAGGACGGAATGTGTTGAAAGTGACGATGGTAAAAAAACTGCTTGCAAGCGGTGATTTCTGCAAAAAATGCAGGCAGATTGAAAAACTGCTGAAAGAACGGGGCTTTTGGGAGCGTATCGATGAAGTTGTTACCGCGGCGGAAGATGATCCCGATTCGCCGGGAATGAGACTTGCTTCGGAATACGGCGTAACGGTTGCCCCGTTTTTTATAGTACGGGAGGACGGTGATCCCGGGCCGGGCCGGCTGTATACCAGCGCCCTGCAGCTGATCCGGGATCTGCCGAACACGGGTCCTTCCGACGCCTTCGATACTCTTTCCGGGAAAAGTCCGGCGGAGATTATCGAACATGCCCTGTCGATTTTTGGAAAGGACTGCGGCATTGCCTTCAGCGGGGCGGAAGATGTTGTTCTTATCGATATGGCGGTGCGGACAGGACTGCCCTTTTCGGTGTTTTCCCTGGATACCGGCAGGCTGCATCCTGAGACCTACCGCTTTATCGAGGCGGTACGGAATAAATACGATGTGGAAATACGCATGATGGTCCCGGACCACACCCGGCTGGAACAATTTGTTCGGGAAAAGGGACTGTACAGTTTTTATACCGACGGCCACGGCGAGTGCTGCGGAATACGGAAGGTGGAACCGCTGAAACGGGCCCTTAGGGGCTTGAAGGCCTGGATTACCGGGCAGCGGAAAGATCAGAACCCCGCGACACGGGGAGAAGTTCCGGCGGCCCAGGATGACCCGTCTTTCAGCGGCGCCGCCGGCGGGAGCATCGTCAAGTTCAATCCTCTCTCCGACTGGCCGCTGGGGCGGGTCTGGGAGTATATCCGGGAGCATGCCGTGCCCTACAACGAGCTGCACGACAGGGGGTATATCTCAATCGGCTGCGAGCCCTGTACCCGGGCCGTACTGCCGGGGGAGCACGAGCGTGCCGGCCGGTGGTGGTGGGAAGAGGAAACGAAACGGGAATGCGGACTGCATATCGGTGCTACGGGTTTTTCACCAAATAGGTAAAGCTGTTTACCGCTTCCCGGAGGTCCGCCTGGTCGAGTCTTTCCGGGGAGTACGCTAACAGCTGTATTTGAAACTGTTTTGTGCCGATGTGGGTAGCGAAAACGTCGGCATAGAGGTCCGTACCGCCTTCCGGGAAGGTATAGCGGCCGGTTACAAACAAATTGCCGTTGATCCGCCTGCTGCCCGTTGCAAGGACCGTATAGGCGGCGGAATACTCCATCATGGCGTATTCCAGGGCTTCTATCATCCCTTGTTCTGTTTCTTCGGTAAAGCCGGTGTCTGTAACGGAAATAATGATAACGGCATCGTCACTTTCGCAAAGGTATGTTTCCTGTGTTTTCACCCCGGCGGCGGTCTCGAATTCCCGGCGGCTGGGCTCTCCCCGGGAAAAACCCGCCGGGACATTGATGGAAATGACAAAATCGGCCGGATCGGCGCAATAGACCGGGGAAGAAGAGGCAGCGGAAAGAATAAGGGTAATTACTGCGGCCGCGGCCGCTCCCGGCATCCTCATAGCGTAAGTTTACGCCGGCTGGTTTCCGCTGTCAACTATGGACCGCGGAAAACGGAAAGTGAATACGGGATGAGGGGACCGCTTCAGTTCCATTGTTCCTTTCAGCTGTTCGAGCAGGTCCGAAATGAGGCGCAGTCCCAGTGTTTCCGCCTTTTGAATGTCTACCGTGCCGGGGAATGCCCGACCGCTGTTGGACAGTGTCAGGATATATTGGTCTGCATCGGTATCTCTTTGCAGGGTAATCGTGAAAACCGCCTTTTCCCCCTGTAAAAACCCGTGTTTTATCGCATTGATGGCTATTTCATTGATTATAAGCCCCAGAGGCACGGTTATTCTGGGTGTCAGCGAAATATCCGGTACATTGTTTTCAATAATAACGGGGTAGTTTGCCATGGAAAAAAACACCGATTCCAGCAGCTCCTTAATGTAGGACTTGAACTTGATGTCGGCAATACCGTCTTTATGAGAGAGTTTGCTATAAACCCGTCCGATGGCGTTTATCTGCTGCTGCAGGTCGGAAAGGTTGCACGCGCCCGGGTTTTCTATCGACTTGAAGTAGATGAGGGAATTGATAAGTGTCAGATTGTTTTTAATGCGGTGGTTGATTTCCTCCATTAGATACTCTTTTTCCTGCAGCGCTCTTTTCAGGTCCTCACGGGTTTTCATCCGATCGGTAATGTCCCGGAGCACTCCGTAACAGCTTTCGAGTTTTCCCTGTTTATAACTTGGGACCCAGCTGTCCTCTATGTACTTTTCGCTGCCGTCCTTGCACCGCCATACGGAAATATGCTGCTGTACATGAGCATGTATTTCCGTCTCGATACGCGCGAACAGTTCTTCCTGCTTGTCGAAGTCGCTGTTTTGAATTATTTGATGCAGAAACGCCCTTCTGCCGCCCATTTTCCGGATATCCTGTACCGTATATCCAAGGAGCCGGTGAAACGCCGGGCTTACATAGGAAAACTCGCCGGTTGCTCTATCGACACAGTAAATAATGTCATTCTGATTTTCGATAAGCTGCTGCAGTTTCCCTTCCGCCTTTTTTTGCTTCTCATACAGGCGAAAGGCTGAATTGATGGTGGCAATAAGGACCGCCGGGCCGGAATTTTTTATAACATAGCCGTAGGAGGCAATATTTTTTGTTTTTTCGACAACCAGCGGATCGGTATAGTTGGTGAGGAAGATAATCGGTATATCGTAGTCTCCCATGATAATGTGAGCCGTGTCGGTCCCGTCGATGCTGTCGGGGCCTAAGTCGATATCCATTAAAATACAATCTACAGTCTGCCCGTGTACCGCTTCAACCGCTTCTTCCGAGCTGCCGGCTGGTATTACCTGAAAACCGGCTTCCTCCAGGATTTTCTGCGTCTGCATGGCAATGACAGGTTCATCTTCGACAAGGAGTATACTTTTTTGCATATGAATAGTTTACATCATCTGCCGGCTGATTCAACTAGTAAGTAAAAAAAAGCCGCCCTTTTTCCCGGGGCGGCTGTTATTCTCATCAGCGGAGGAACGCTATTTTTTCAGGCTCAGTTCTTTTCGTACACTTGCAGGTATCAGGAACCGTGAAAAGAAGCGCCCTAATCCTTCACCGTAATGCTGTACAAAACTGACCGCGGCTTCATCCGCGCCGACATCGGGGTCTGTTTCCTTCAGGAAAAACCAGTGATCGGAAATTGCCAAATAGAGGTCTCCGAAAGTCCGGTTCGGGAAGGCAATTTTTATCTCCCAGGTATCGACAATCCGGCGCAGGGGGGTAAGGATGTTTTCATACCATGAAAACAGCGCCTCGTCCCATGTGACGTTCATCTTGAGTTCCTTTGAAAGATAATATTTATGTACTTCTACGTGATCAGCAAGGGCTTCCCACCCTTTCGCGTCGCTGAACTGTATTCCTTCCTGCAGAAACATGGTCTTTAAATCTTCAACTTTGTTTCTTGTTTCTTGCATGTTGTATTTTTCTCCTTATAAATAAGTCTTATACGTGTAATATACACATTGTAATCGATTGCATCAAGCTTTTTTTTAAAATATTTCTTGACAAATATCGACTTTCACCCATTCCTAACAATTGCTGGAGATATTGATGGAAAAAAGTGCTTGACAGTATTTGCTCAATATCGTGAAATGTCTTCAGTA
>CAZSGZ010000216.1:0-6431 GCA_964606455.1 uncultured Spirochaetales bacterium | reverse complement strand
GTTCCGCCTTCTCCGGTTCTATCACTGTTGTTTCGATTTTTTCAGGTTTCGAGGCACATCCCCAGATAAGAACAGCCGGCAACAATAGCAGGATTTTCCTAATTTTCATCGGTTTCGCCATTGCTCCCAGTATAGGAGAATTCGGAAAGGCAATCAATCAACTTCTTCCATGAAGGGCCTTTTGTATTGACGTCGCGAGGTCCTTGTCTCCGGAAGATTTATGAACATAACCGAAACAGTCTATTCCTTTCGATTTTTTTCTGTATTCCGATTCAAAATAAGATGTTAAAAATATTATTGGAATTTTACGATATGCTAAAATACGCCGGGCCGTTTCTATCCCGTCTATTCCACGGCCTAAGTCGATATCCAGCAAAACAATATCGATTCCCGAATCTTCCATAACTTTGGAAACGGCCTTTTCGCCATTGGCGGCTTTTACAATATTGTAACCCCATTTCGTTAGTCGTATCTCTTGTCCAAGAGCGATTATCGGTTCATCTTCCACAAGAAGAATCGTTTTTTTTATATTTTCATTTTCTCGAAACATATGCTTTAGGCCATAGTATATAGGCTTTTAGCAAATTGTCAAATTTATTATCAGCTTATAGCATATAGAAGCAGGCTAATAGAGGTATTAATGACGGACACCCAAAAGAAATTTATCAAAAATTTAAAGCGTTATAGAAAACAACACTGCCTCACACAAATGGAGCTGGCGGAATTATGTAAAATATCTACCACATACCTTGGAGAAATAGAAATAGGGCGAAAATATCCCTCCGTAGAGGTTTTTCAACGGATTGCCGACGCCCTCAAGGTAAAGCCCCATAAACTTTTATTAGATGATGATTCCATCTCTGATTTTGACAGAGAAGACTTCCTCACGATTTATTCAAAAAACCTGCAACAAGAAATAAAAGCAACTATTGAAACTTTTACGACAAAATATATTTTCAATAAATAAAAATGAGTAAAATAAATCAATCCGGCCGGTATTTCCGGGCCAGATGCTCATACAGTTCCGCTTCTTCGGTCCTGCCCCGCTTGCGGCAGCCGGCGGCATAGATTCGGCACTTTTCGGCCAGCTCCGCTTCGGCCAAACGGCGGTGCTCCCCGGTAAAGGTATCGGCGTCCACCAGACTCTTAAGTCCCCGCAGCCGGAAATATTCGATATGGCCGTATTTTTCGGAAAGCTGGTCCCAGCGGCCGGCACGCTTGACGACCAAGGGTTCATCGATATATTCGACGGGATACGCATCGGTAAGCCTAAGCCAGAACTCATAATCCTCGGCAATTTCCAGATCTTCCCGAAAACCGCCTGTCTTCTCGAAGAGAGACCGTTCCATGACGACGGTGGACGGCCCGATAATGCATTTTTGCAGCGCGTCACGAAAAATATCCCCCCGCCGCCGGTGTCGCTGCCCTGCCTGGGATATTTCCTTTCCCTCCCGCAGCCATATTTCCCGGGAGTGGCACAGTCGTACCGGAGTTTCGATTCGGGCGGCGGCGCTGTTGTTTCGAAAAACATCGATCTGGCGCGTTAATTTTTCCGGTTTCCACAGATCATCCGAATCGAGAAAGGCGATGTAGTCCCCACGGGCTTCGGCCGCCCCCCGGTTGCGGACCTGCCCCGGCATGCCGGTGTGCTCCTGTCGGACTGCCCGCACCCGCTCCTGGTCAGTTTCACGCTTCCGCAGCTCGCCGATTGTCCGCGGCGTACCGTCGTCGGAACCGTCGTCGACAATAATGAGTGCTATAGGACGGTAGGTCTGGGCTAAAACGCTTTCCGCGGCCTCACGAAGAAGAAGAGGTCTGTTGTAAACGGGAATAATAACCGAAACAAGGGGAAGGGGTCCTCCGGCAGTCATGTTCTGTATTATATCAACGGGGCCGGTGTAGGCAAGTAGAGCCGGTAAATAAAAAAACCGGGCCGGACAACAAGGGGGAAACGGTCCGGACCCGGTATAAGCGTTACGCTGTTATGCTATTCCGCCGCCTGATATGCCGTCGGGTCCCATGCGGAACCCGCGGGAAACGGCCTGTTGCCAAGTTCACGATCGACCATAAAAAGGCCGCCGCCTTTTCCGTCTTCAATCCGTTTCATTTCCGCGACTATTTTTGACGTGTTCGCCTCTTCCTCTATCTGTTCGGTAACAAACCAGTCGGCAAGGGGTTCGGCGGGATAGTCTTTCTCCTCCCGGATAACCGACATCAGTTCATTTATCTTGTTTGAAATGAACTGTTCGTGCTCGTACGCGTCTTCCCAGGCCTCCAACGGTGAGGCCCATTCGGTTTTCAGCTGTTTCAGGTCCTGCAGTACGACCCGGCCTCCCCGGTCGTTGATGTGGTCAAAGAATTTCATGGCATGGACCGTTTCTTCATGCGCCTGGGTCCTCATCCAGTGGGCCATCCCGTCCAGGTCTTGATCATGGAAATAGGCCGCCATGGACAGATAAATGTAATACGATTCCAATTCATGTTTTATCTGTTCATTCATCATTTTTTCTACTTTCTTGTTAATCATTTGTCTCTCCTCTCATTTTCTGTATTTAAAATATCATGCCAAAAATCGGGAAAGTCAAGAAAAGTATGCCGGCGGTATTTTTTTGAAAAACCTCTTGATTTTGGATTAATTTTTTAAAAGACTATATAATAGTAACTAAGAGATATGCAGAAAAAACGGGTTTTTTACATCGTATTGTTTCCTCTTGTGATAATTTTGGCATCGGCTTTCTTTGCCGCCGCCGGTTCCTGTTCCCTTGTTTGGAGCGACTATATCGGCGTGAACCTGATAGCGGACCGCGGATTCAATTCCTGGAACGCCGACCGTGAAGAGGCCTACTACATGAACTTCGAGCATCCGGAAGAGGCTTCCGCCCTGGTCATCGACGGCCTCCCGGCGGGGACGACGGAAGACGCCGTTTACCGTCTGGAGATACCGAACCTGATGCCGAACGGCGACTTTGAAGCATCGAACACTACGACCGATGCCGACACGGGCACGGCGGGTATTCAGCCGCAGAACTGGAGCGAAAACGGCGGGGCCATCGACCCGGCAACCTCCTACTACTACGAGATATTCGATTCGGACGGCAGTCCGGAAAAAGCAAGTTCATCCCTTGCAATGTACGGAAATACCTTCTACTTTACCACCACAAAGGAAGAGCAGATCCCTTACGACCTTTCCACTATAGCCGACGGATTCATTGCCGATGCTACCTACGCGGTCCGTTTCGATCTGAGCAGCACCTACGCGACAAACTACGAATATAACGACGGTGTTTCCGATTCCTATAACGCCACGCCGTGGATTTTTGAAAAGTCGGAAACATACGATATACGCACTTTCCCGCCGCCGCTGTTAGACCCGCAGTTTACCGCCGCGGCGGGAGGGGGATACTTTTCCATCGGCCTCTTAGACGATTCGACGGCGGAAAGTCTGCAGTCGGGATACATCGACAATATTCGGATTGTCCGGTCCGACATCCGGAGCTGCGCCTATATTCTTGTCCCGACGGAGGGAGAAGGCAGCACCTCACCGAAACTGTTAGACGGCACCTACTCCTTCAGCGTATACGTCCGGAAGGACCCGACAAACACCACCGGGACCGACCCGGTTAACAACCGGATGCCCGTAACGGCGGTTTCCATCTGTGCCGGCTACCGGGTGGGGGAAAACGGTGAAACGATACCTTTCAGCAGCCCCGCGGTTTTTACTGCCGCGGATTATGAAGACGGCTGGGCGGCATGGACAAACGTTACTACCTATGTGGATTTAAAACTCAGCCAGATATACGGGGACGGTACGGCTTATCTTGAATTGATGATTACACCCACCGACACAAGCGCCGCGGGGGCCGCGCGTGACGCCGGTTCCGTCCTGATAGCCGCTCCCCGATTGGAATTTCTCCCCGGCGGAGCGCCCGAATAGACGGGCCGACGCGCTGCGTCAGCGCCGGGGATGGAGATAGAGAACAGAAACCTCAAGGAAAAAACGGTGACCAGCTTACCGGACAGAGTAACAAAGGGTGTGTTTGTAACTCTTCTCGCCTTTGTCTGCGCGTGTGCAGTGCTGGCTTTCATCTCCTGCGGTATGGTCGTCAGCGACCCGGAAGATGTAAACGGCAGCGGAGAGGTCAGCATCGTTTTCGAGGTGACCGGTACGGTTTCCACCGCCGGTATTATCGTCCGGGGCAATGATAATTCCCTGCTAATAGGTACGGAGGCGGAAGACGGCACCGCAGCTCCGGAAGAGATACCGCTTCCCTGGACATCGGAAGCCTACAGCTACACGGGAGAGCAGAATGTCTTTTTTTCCATATCCGCGAAAAATACCGAGAGGCAGGAGAAAACGTCCGGGACGCTGACCACCTACTCGGATGACCGTTTACTGGATGCCGCCGCTGACTTTACCTCCGACGTTTCCGCGGGCGATTACGTATACAACGCCGACGACGACATTTTCGCGCTCATAACCGCCGTCAATTCCGCCTCCGACTGCAGCTTGAACCGTGTCCTCTTTGCCGAATCCTGGCGGACCTATTACATTTTTCAAAAGGGAACGACCATCGCCTCGGGAACGACGACAAGTACTTCCGCTGGCGAACTTATTGACTCGGGAGCTATCTTTACCGGCAAGGTAGATGAAGATGAAGATACAGCGGCAAACCTGGATACCGGTGCCGAAAGCGTTATTGCCGATGTTGATTCCACTACGTTAGACCTGTTATCGGACATTTTCCAGCAATTAGGAGGGGGAGAGCACTACCTTATCAGACGGGACGAAAATCCCGCAGCCGGAACAACCACTTCCACCTCGAGCTTCCGCCTCTGCGACAGCGCCGCCAATTTTATTAACGACGATGTTGCCGCGGGGCTTTTGGCGGAAAATGCCGATACCGGGGAGTTCGCGCTGATCGTCTCCGTCAGCGCCGAAGAGCTTACCTTGGATCGGGACATCTTCCAAATAACAGGGCAAAACTACCTGATCTACACGGTCAAGACTTCCCCGGCGTATTCCACCACCCAGGAAGCGAACAAGTTACGCAATTCTTCGGCATCGTTTTTTTCCGGGGTAAAAAATGGTGACGTGGTTTATAATCCCGCAAACGACATATACGGGAAAGTTGATTCCGTCGATTCGAACATCGAACTTACCCTGGATGCCGATGTTTTCCCGGCCGTAAGCATCCCCTACACCGTTTACGCGCCCCGGACACTGACGGTAACGGTATATGTCAACGGTACTGCCTACGATTCCTTTACCTCGGAACACTGGGATAAAGTCGAAGCGTCCCTTACCCAGGTGCTTACCACCGCGGAATTAAATATCCTCGCGGAGTAGACTGCTATTTCACTACCATCACCTTCCGGTATTCGTCGATCCCGGGGGCTACAACGCGGATAAAGTATATTCCCCGGGCAACGACCCTTCCGCCGGTGTTCGTCCCGTCCCAATAGTAGGTATAGGTCCCGGCGCCCTGCCTGCCCCGGTGAAGGACCTTGACGATACTGCCGTCGAGAGTGAAAATCTGCACCGACACCATTCCGGAAGAAGGCAGATCGTAGGTCAGGACCGCTTTTTCATTGTTCAGCGGATTGATGACGTTATTGAGAATTGTTACGCCGCTCCGCTGCTGGATAATGTCCTGCAGCTGAAACTTCCACGGCGCTGCCGTCCGCGGATCGTCCGGGTCGGTAAGCCGCGCACAGTAGAGGTCGCCTAAACGCATGACAAACTCGATCATGTTGCCCGTTTCCACTTCCAGGTCCCCTTCGGGAATAAGGAAGTCCCGCACCGCGCCCTGCCGCCGGTAGGGCAGCAGCCCCCGGGCTTCGGTGTTCGGCGTTTCCACGAAGCCGGGTATCGCGTTCGGCAGCCAGAGTTCTATGGTCTCCTCTTCGTTCGCAGGGTTAGTAGCGAAATAATCCTCCGGCACATTTGCATCGTAAAAGAGCTGCAGACTCTTTCCGGTATGGTCTGAGGCGAGAATCGAACTCTCGATGGTGATGTTCCGGGCCAAAAGCCTCCCGGCGCCGGTAAAATCCCGCATTGCCGTTACATTTTCACCGATCCCCGTGTCCGCGTGTACTCCGTCGCTGCCCCAAACGGGAGTAACGACCCCAAGCCCTATATCGGTAACCCGGTGTTCCTCCAGCGGAGACATTTCGTTACTGAGGGCGTCATACACCCTGCTCGGGTAGGTCCCGATAGTTCCGTCTACCGCCATATTTTCCGTAAGCGGTGACGCGAGGGTAAGCCATACCGACAGATAGCCAATCTTCCCGCCGCCTAAGTCCACCGTTTCCTCCGGAGTAAGGGCGGAAATAGTACCTTCACTGAAGAAAAAGTCGTTTTCATCGACCGGGGCGGTACCGGTAACGTTGCCGAACACCGGTTCGGTAAAGCGCATGAAAACGCGGTTCGA
>CAZSGZ010000215.1:0-6493 GCA_964606455.1 uncultured Spirochaetales bacterium | reverse complement strand
GATATGCCCATAACTTGAAAAGCTCTCTCGGTATGGCCCGTAAAAACCATTCCTCGGAACTCACTCATTCCGTAGAAAACAATTTTGATCTCATCCGGAGCGGTAAAATGGGAATGAGCCGCGGGCTTATCGATAAATCTTTAGAAGCCGTCGATCTTATCAAGGCAAATTTATATCGCGAAGAAGAAACCGCGGATGAACTGCAGGCCTTGAAAGAAACAATCGACGCGATTAAAGAGGAGCCCGGGGAAAAAAAAGAGGCGGCCATCAATTTTCTCTTGTCTGACGAGGAGAAATCGGTTATAGCAAACGAGGTTTCTTCCGGCAGGAGGGTGTACCTTGTAGAAAAACTAATTAAAACGGACATTGACAAGGAAGGGTATGAAAACCTGCCGATTTACGAGGACATAAAAGCAATCGGGAGGCTGATCGCGAAACATCCGGACTATGAGAATATTAACAGGAAATCGGAGGAAGGGGTCGTAAAAATACTGTTCGCTACGTCAATGACGGAAGATGAGCTCTACTTTGAAATATTCGATCCCATGCAGAAAATTGAATTCGATATAAGCAGCGCCCCGTCGACACCGCCGGCGGTAAAGACGGAGAAAAAAGAGGACCTCAGCATTCTGATTGTAGAGGACGATTTTACCACCCGGCACCTGGAAATGAAAATTTTAGAAGCCTTCGGCACGTGTGAAATTGCCGTAGACGGGCATGAGGCGGTAAGCGCGTATGAACGGAAAATGCTCGACAACGAGCATTATGACTGTATTTTTCTCGATATAATTATTCCCGGGATGGACGGACACGCGGTATTGAAGCGGATACGGGAAACGGAAGCTGAGCGGGGCATTCACGGGTTTGAGCGGACGAAAATTATTATTGTTTCGAATTTGCGCGACATGGAAAACATATCGAAGTCTTTTCGGGAGCAGTCGGATTCTTACATCGTGAAGCCGGTAACCAAAAAAAAGGTGGAACAGGAACTAGTTAGGCTGCATCTTCTATGAACGACAGTTTTGAAAACGGCGCGGAATATGCGCTGCTCAAGGAGATAGTCTCTCTCATGCCCGCGGGCATACTCGTAATCGATACCGACACGACCGTGGTCAAAATGATAAACAATGCCGGCGCCAGGATTTTGGGAATTCCCGCGGACACTCTTCTCGAACAAAAATGCCCCGACATGCTTGCTTCGTGTTTTGAAAAACATACCGGTGAATGTGAACGAACGTTAGAACGCCCCGACGGGACCGAAGTTACCGTGCTTAGGAGCTCCCGAGTCCTTTCATACGGGAATAAAACATACCGTCTCGAGAGCTTTGTCGACATCAGCCGGCAGAAACAATTAGAGCGGCAGACAAAAGAGGAGATGGAACGGGCGCTGAAAAGGTCGGAGGAATATGCTAAAAAAGCGGATGAGGCGAGCAGGTCAAAAAGCAGTTTTTTAGCGAGTATGTCCCATGAAATACGTACTCCGATAAACGGTGTCCTCGGTTTTTTGTCATTGCTGAAGGATACGGAAGTGTCCCGGGAACAGATGGACTATTTACAGAATGCTGAAAATTCCGCCCGGATCCTGCTGGCACTGATAAGCGATATTCTCGATTTTTCTAAAATCGAGGCGGGAAAACTCGATATCGAAAAAATTTCGTTCAATCTTCACGATGCGGTGGAAGAAACCGTCATTACTTTTACTCCGAAAGCCGAGGAAAATAAAATCGGTCTTTTTATTTTTATCAGCCCGGAGGTCCCGGTCCTTGTAAAAGGGGACCCCCACCGGTTTAAACAAATTCTCATGAATTTGTGCTCAAACGCGGTAAAATTCACCTCCCGGGGAAATATTGAGGTGCGTGTTTCGGCCCCGGAACTGAAGGACAAAAAAGTTCTGATACGGGTGGATGTAATCGATGAAGGGATCGGGCTGTCTTCGGAAAAGACGAATGCCATTTTTTCCCCGTTTTCGCAGGCCGATCCGTCCGTTGCCCGGGAATTCGGCGGTTCGGGGCTGGGGCTGACCATTTCAAAGCAGCTGGTGCAGATGCTGAAAGGAAGCATCAGTGTAGAGAGTACGGAAGGGCGGGGCAGCACGTTTAGCTTTTCCATCAACTTCGACCGGATACAGGAACAGCCTTCCGCCGGGAAAGAAGATGTGCTGCGGGACCTGCCGGTACTGCTGCTTAGTGCGAAAGAGCGGCCGCGCCGTATTCTCGAAGCGTACTGCGGGGAGCTGGGAACACGTATCGATGTATATCCGGTAACGGGCGGGCCCCTTCCGGATATAAGCGGCGGAAGGTTCCTCTGTGTACTTGTCGATTCCGCGACTGACAGCGGACCGGACCTGGAGCTGCTGCGGTTTCTGTGTAAAAACAAAACACCTGAAACCGGTCTTATTGTTTTAGCGTATCCGGGGGAATCAGCTGCAGTACGCTGCTTCGAGGAAGTGCCGGGGGTTGTTGTTGTTTCTAAACCTCTTAGAAAACAGGTACTGCGGAATACCCTTCTCCGGATAAACGGAAGCGGCGCGGCTGCCTGTGCCGGGGAGGAGGGGGCGGAAAATCCCTTGGGAAATGCCGCGGATGGTGAAAAGGGAAAACTAAAGAAATCCGTAACGGTCCTCATAGCGGAAGACAATGTCATTAATCAGAAACTTGCCTGCAAGATATTGGAAAAACATGGGTATTCTTTCGATGTCGCCGCTGACGGAAGGCAGGCCTTAGACCTCTACCGCTGTAACAGCTACGATCTCATCCTGATGGACTGCCTGATGCCGGAGATGGACGGATATGTTTCCACTTTGAAAATCCGGCAAAGCGAAAAGAAAACAGGTGCCCGGCGGACCCCGATAATTGCCCTTACCGCTAACGTCATGAAGGGTGAACGGCAGAAAGTGCTGTCCGCCGGCATGGATGACTATTTATCAAAACCAGTTGAACCGCAAAAAATGATTGAAACGATCGAAAAATGGCTGAAAAAGGGTAAAGACCGTTAATCCAGCCCCAATTTCTTCAGTTTCGGAGTAATAACCAGTCTGCAGTACCCCGCGCCGGTATTGTTCACGTAATAGTCCTGGTGGTAATCTTCCGCTTTATAGAACCGTGTAAGAGGCACGACTTCGGTAACAGCCTTGTCCGGGTACTTTCCCGACGCGTTTAGGTCTGCTATGGACTTTTCCGCGGCCTGCCGCTGCTCCTCGCTGCCGTACAGAATAATTGAACGGTACTGGGACCCCGCATCCGCGCCCTGCCGGTTGAGGGTCGTCGGATCGTGCGCCTGCCAGAAAAGTTCGAGTATTTCCTCATACGAAATAACGGCAGGATCGTATGTCAGCTCCACAACTTCCGCGTGTCCGGTAGTCCCTGTCGTTACCTGCTGATAGGTCGGATCCGGCACATTACCGCCGGCATAGCCGGACACCGCCGACTCTATGCCTGCTATGCGCTCAAAAACGGCTTCGATACACCAGAAACATCCGCCGCCGATAACGGCTGTTTGCAAACCGGTTTCAGTTCGCTTTGCCATGCTTTGCTCCTCCGCCATGCTTTGCTCCTCCGTCCCCCGGGAAAACGCGGGCAGCGCGCTTATCGCCAAAAGAACTGCCATAAAGATATATGATTTATTTTGTAAACTTTTCATGAGAATAATATACAAATATTTTGTCCGAAGGTACAGTTAATTCAGCGGGTCAGTCGTACCTGCAGCCGGATAATCGTGGAAGGCAAAATTGTCCAGAATTACCAGCGAGTCGTAGATTGCATCCCCCTCGTCATGGACCGAGAAGGTGAGGGTAAATGTTTCTCCCCCCCGTATCGGCCAGCTAGTCCTAAGCCATCCCGTAGAGCCGTGCAGGTCGAACCCCGTCCCCGTATTCGGTATCGGATGGAAGGGATTCTGAAAGTAGTTATTGTCCACTTCGATGGAATGATTGTTCGCATCGAAGGCAATATTCGTCGGGGCTCCCTGATTGGTCGAGTGAGCTTCGATAACGGCGTAAAACGTATCGTTAAAACTCTGCTGCACATAATCGGGATATTCGGCTGAGAAGAAGTTGAAATCGAAGGAGAAGCTTTCGGCCCATATCGGCGCTTGAAGTGTAAAGGCTGCCGCATGAAGATCGAAAACCGCCTGGCTGCTTCCGGATGTCCGTATCCGGCCCATGAACCGCGGTGCGGGGTCGGGGTAATTCCGGCCCGTTAGTTCGCCGCTTCCCGCGGGATTCGGGTTTCCCACGGGGCCGGAAGAGAGTGCGAGGAAGCGATACCCCTCCTGGGGCAGCAGCCGGGTAGATCTGTTGAGACGGGACAACACCTGTACGGCAGATTCCGGAGCACCCCCGGAAATTTCTATGTCGATAAGATCATTCGGACTGATATTGAGGGCTGCTGCCGGATCTTGGGAGTTTTTGTCTCTTGTATTGCCTAGTTGTTCGCCGAACTGCAGCGTTAGCCGATAGGTGCCGAGCAGCTTCGCAATTTCTTCAAGCTCTTTATCGCCGGTTTCCGCGGCGGCGTTTTCAACGGTCTCGAGACATGTATCGAGGGCGCTTGTATTTAGTTCCGTATTTTCCTCTAAGGGCAGTTTTATAGACTTGAGCATCTCGGCATAGGCCGTTACCGCGTCACCTTTTTGTATTTCGCCGTTAGCGGCCGTCATTTCCGAAACGGCTGCGGAAACGGCAAGTTTGGCGGGCCGTCCTCCAATGGGAGTATATTCGGCTTCAAAGGTAAAGGTATCGCTGCCGATCTCTTCGGGTCCCTTTTCGCACCCTAATTCCATGTGATATATCATCTGATCTTTCGGAGCCAAATACTGAGGTAGTACCTCCGAGGCCTTCGTCGACATTTGTTCGCCGTGGAACTGCTCTATTTTCCAGCCCGGAGGCATTTGCAGTTTCAGGCGCACATCTTTCACGGCGAGGTCGAAATGAGCGGGAAAATTTTTTTCCGACAGTACATTGTCAATTTCATCGGGGCTGTCGAGGAAGAGGTACGCTCCCCTTCCCATATCGGTGAGGGTATTCATCATGGAATCGTTAAAACCCTCTCCCATACCGATACCGGCCAGATAGATACCCTGTCTCTCGGAGTCCTCCGCGTATTTCCCGATTATCTCCGCGGTCGTCGTTCCCGCGTTAGCACCGCCGTCGCTTATCACGAGTACGCGGTTCAATTTCTCGGGGGAGTATGTTTTTTCCGCCATTGTATATGCCAGAAGGATTCCCGATTCCAGATGTGTTATATTGGAAACTTCGATGTTTCCCAACACCCGGTCGATTTGCTTCGCGGCGGCCGGGCCGGCCGGCAGGTTATCGATAAGAACCTCGGCATAGCGGCTGAAGCTTATGAGAGAAATCCTGTCCTCCCGCCGGAGCCGGCTGGTAAAAGCGGTAATAAACGATTTTGCCAGTTCTATCGGCTCACCGGCCATAGATCCGGACTATATCGGGATGGACATATTTACCGAGACGGATCAATTTTCGAGCTATGACCGGGGAGGCCGCTGAATTAGAATCGTCGGCGGACAGGTACACCGGTTCCGGCTCCGCCGCCGCTTGCCGCGCTGTTTCTGTTTCACCGCCGCCTTGTTTCTCCGCGTTATTCTGCGGCACGTCAGCTATAGGCGCCGCGGATTCCTCCGCTTCCGCCGGTTCACTAGCAGTTTGTTTCTCTTTACTATAACCGGCTGTCTCACTATTTGCTCCCGAAGCGCATCCGTTCATAACTACCGGCAGTGCCGGAATGAGAATCATCAATACAAGGAGGAAATACAGCGGAAGTTTTTGCTTTGTATTACAAATCATCATCCGTTACCGCTGCCGGGGGCCGGATACCGACAAACAGGCTGTTCACATTGACCGCCTTCCACAGTCCCCGGTTGTTTCGGCGAAGGATTACCGGACGGGGAGAATCCGCGCCGCTGCAGGCAATAAACACTTTAATGTCACCGTTCGTCTGTTCGCTGTACCTGTTTCTGCTGACATCAACGGATAACGGCGGGTCCGGAAGAATATATCCGTTTTCAGGACCCGTACCGGAAATGTAGGACGCCGCCAAATAGGGTTTCGGCGCGAGATAGTTCTCAAGATAGGACATCACGCCGGAATTCGGGGCAAAACCTTTATACCCTCCGTGTTTTTCAATGAGCTGGGAGCTGTCGAGCGCGACGGTGAACATATCGGTACCTAGTTCAGGGTCCCGAACATACACGAGCATTGCCGTAACAAATATCGCGGCGGCGCCTTCAGGTTCCCCCGCGAGCGCGTTCCGGAGGATAAGGAACTCGTCCATATTCGACGGCAGCCGTTCTACCGGTATCGCCTTGCCGGCCGGCTGAGCAGCCAATAGACCCGGGAGCAACAGAAAAATAAAGCAAATTACCTGAAATGTACGCATATTTTATCCCTCCTGCTACCGTTTATTATAGCATATTTTCCTCTATTTACCGTTTTCACCTTGCCGGAAAGAAATTTTGGGAAATTTGATCGAATTCG
>CAZSGZ010000214.1:0-6533 GCA_964606455.1 uncultured Spirochaetales bacterium | reverse complement strand
TTGCTGCTCGGCATGACTGAGCGCTTGGAGCTGCTTCGCGGCCTTGGTGCGGGCGAGGTCGGTGAGCGGCTTGCGCATGTCACGGCGGTGCTGCTCGAACTCGGCCCAGGCTTCGGCGTTGAGCCAGTCGGGGATGGCCCAGGCTTCGGGCTTGGGGGGTAAGGGGGGTTCTTCCTCTTCCTGACTGCCTGACTTCTGAGGAGGTACCGCTTGAGCATGCTGCGCTGCAACAAACTCGGGTACCGCTTCTTGCTCAAAACCCGCGTCATTGCTGGTTTCGTCGGGTACCGCTGTTTGGGTACCGCTTGGGTACCGCTTGGGTACCGCTTCCGGCGAGACAGACGAACCCCTATCGGCCAAAAGACATCGAAAAACGATGCCCTTCTGCTGTGTGCCAGGTGCTGGTTTGACCCACTCGACCAGTCCGGCACGCTCCAATGCCTCAAAGGCCCGCTGCAGCATCCGCTTGCTCGCGCGGGGGTCTGGCTGGGTGGTGTGCTCGGAGCAGTCCAGCATCTCGGAGAGGGCTTGGTAGCTGATCACCGCAGACCTCCCGGCAATGCCTGTGTCGTAGTCCATCTTGCGACGAATGCCCTGCAGGTAGACCAGACGAGCCATCCAGGTAACCTTGCGCAGAGCGTCGTCCTCGTCATCGTTCCATTGGGTGCGTTGCATGGGTTAGGCCGCCTCATTGGTACGCTCCTCGTGCATCAGTGCCGCGACCAACTCATCTCGGCTAAACACGCGCAGCAACGCCTGAATGGCACTCTCTGCGCTATCCACTGGGATCTGCTTGTAGGGCTTGGGCTTGACGTAGCCCATGGCCTTGGCCGCGCCGTGAGGCTTCACTTCGCCGCGCTCGATACCGGCCAGGAGGAAGCCGGCTTTCTGGCGCACTTCGGCCGGTTGATCCTCGTCGGCTTTGTCGCGGGCGAGACGGGTCTTGATGTAGTCGGGATCGGTGCCGAACTTCTTGGGTGCAACCTTATTATTATCAGCTTGCTTTTCCCGTTTTCCCCCATGTTTCCGTAGCTTAGGGGTTTGGTTCGCCGACATTTCGCCGACAATCTCAGTAACGCGCGACCGACTCAGCCCCACCTTCTCCGCGATCTGCTCCTGGGTCGCCTTGGGGTTGTCGGCCTTGACCTTGGCGACGGCGGCTTGATTGGCCTTCTTTTTGGCGTCGCGGATGCCCTTGATGCCTTCCTCGCGGGTGACGGCTCCGGAGCGGTAGCCAGCGAGCATGGTCTTGAGCTGGTCGAACGGCCCTAGAAAACCCTCGCATTCCTCGTGATAGAACTCATCAAAGGTTGCGTATTCCCGACCATCGACAAGCTGGTTTTTGATCGGCCACTGGATGTGCGGCATCCCAGCATCGATCAGCCTGGCCATCTCAACCCAGTACTCGGGCAGCTTGTAATTGACCGCGCGAATGGCGGTCAGGACGATCTCCTCGGCTGGCATCTCGCCGTTCTCGACCAGCTTCAGTGCATAGGCGAGTTCGCCGTGCATGGCTCCGGTTAGCCCCGCCAGATCAGTTGCCCTCAGCTTGACCTTCTGTTTTGCTGCGGCTCTTGCTCTTTCATCCATTGACATGACTCGCACCTCCTGTCTGCGCGCCGCCCAGCACATGGTTGACACTGCTGATCGCGTCGGCATAAAGCGCGTACAACTCTGGGCACTGTTCTTGATGTTGATGCAACACCATCGCCTTAGTGATCGCGCCGATATCCCACTCGCCCGTCCCGCGATCAATCACGTCGCACAGGTTAGGCTCGATCTCGGCAACCGTTGCTTCCTGGACGTTCGGCAAACAGAAATAGCCAGCCGCCGCGCGGTTGACGCATCGATAGTAAGACTCGCGAGGAATGAGTGACGGGGCGCCAATTGCCTCACTCACGGCCATTGCGATCCGCCTCAGCGACCGCTGAAAGCTCTTTGGCTCAACATCCGGAAGCCGGTAATAGCGCGCCTCAACGTCGGAGAGCTGCGCACCGATGACCGCGCGACCCTCTGGCGTGCTAAGCAGGCTGAGGTATTGCTGCGCCATGACTGAACCGCCCGCCAATCGACCAGCAAAGATCGCTCGCCTCAGATCGTCGTCGGAATAATCACCGGGAGCCTTTTCGGATGTCGTGACCGGCGCGCACACGAGATTGCTACGAACACCGAAAGCACGCTGCCGATAACGCCCGTCCTTCGTCAGCTTGTCAGCATAATCTCGCGCGGAGTTGAGTCTAGGCTCTTCGGTGACGCCCACCTGCCGCGCCCAGTCATCGACCACCGTGTCGACTTCCGTTGGCGTCACATGCTCAGGTATCCCGTGGTGCTTGATGGTTGCTTGACCCAACCCAGCGTCGATCAATGCGCGGTCTTGAGTCGACAGCCGCGGCACCATCTGAATCGGCGCGGTTGATCGTGAAGGTGAAGCCTCAGACAAGTAGGCCGAGATATCGACATACCCCTCATCTCTTGCTCGGCTTTCCATCTCGCGCAGATAGGTCACCGCCTTTTCGATCGCCTGCGTCATATCCTCAAACTTGGCAGGCCAGATCAGCACAACCTCGGTGTTGTCGTTCTCATCCCATCGACGCATCGCGCGGCCAATCCTTTGCGCAATGCGCGGCTGGCTTAGCTCCTTCCCAACCCAGATGATCGTATTGCAGAGCTTGTTGTTGACGCCGTACTGGCCGATATCCTTGACGCAAGCGATACGCCGAGACCCTTTCGCGCAATGCCCAAGATTGGACTTGGCAAGCATCCAGGGGCTCTTGTCGTCAGTGAGGCTGGCGCCTTTCGACTCCGAATGCACCGCGATAGCGCTCCACCCATCACCTAACGTGCTCAGTCGCGGGCGGTCGGTTTGGTCGGATGAATGATTGAGAATCCGCGCCCAGGTGTCCGTGTGGCTGATTGACCCGCAGACCAGCATCACATGGGCGTCATAACCAAACTGCTTACCCATCCTGCTGGCCTTCTCACAGCCCTTACTCACAACAGCCATGTCGCGCGTCAGGTTAAACAGGTTCTTGCTGTCTTGATCACCATCCTGAATCATACCCTGCACCAGCTCGACAGAATGACCACCCGTGACGGGCTCATAGCATCCGCTTTGCTTGCCATCAACCCACTCTGGAAGGATTCTCAGAGATCCGGCGCCGTGCGCTTCCTCGTATCCGTAAACAGACAGCAGCGCAAATAGATCACGCCCGCTCGCGGTTTTCTTCAGCCACTCCCCCTTCGTGTTCATCGGGGTCGCGGTTAGAGAAAACTTGAACGCCAGTGGGGCTAGATCAGCCAGGTACGCAAGCTGCTCGATCGCGTAGTGACCTTCGTCAACAGCGATCGCTTCAAAGCGCGCCAGATGACGACGCAGATCGTCTTGCGTCAGCATCGTTCCAGCGCTCTTCTCCTTGCTCTTTCGCTTGCGCGCATCGGTATCAAAGACGGACTGCCGGCACGCAATCACAATGTCCGCCTTGCGCAGCGTTGCCATACCCCAATCGCCAGGCTTGCGAACCACCATCACCTTTGGTGCGGTTCGGCAGATGCCGTGTTTCAAGAGTTCATCGCGATACTCTTGAGCGAGCTGCGTCGCCAGGCTCTCCTGCGGGGCCAGCACCAACAAACGCGAAACGCGCCGAGCGGCAATGTGCGTCCGGTCGATGATTTGATTGATCGCCTTGCAGGCCGCGACCAGGCCAATGGTTTTCCCGCTGCCGACAATCCACATCATCAGCATGTAGATGTCGAGTAGCGCATCAGGTGGCGACGAGATGTATTGCCCGTCAGCCTCTAGCCTGTGAATCTGATCCCACGCCTTTTCCTTCTGCACTCCGCGCAACCGCGAAAGATCGATCGGTTCATCCCACCAAAAGCCCTGGCCATAGTACGGATCATCCTTCGCGCCCTTCTCCCAGCGGTTATAGCAAGTGCACTCGAGCTGCATATTCCAGCCGTCGGTGCTGCCGCCCTTAGAGTCTGGAACCACGTGGCCGAAATCCACATCATAGGTGCCGTCTTCCCGTAAGCCGCAAGGCGTCTCACATTCACCCGAAAGCAGCCTTGCACAATGGCCCGCCGAGATGACAGCGGAGTACGCTCGATCCGTCATGTCTGGCCGCTTCGCTGGAATGTTCGCCTTGAACTGCGATGCGACAGTATGGGATGAAGTGTTATGGTTTGTGGTTACTTGATATACTTGGTCTGTCATTGCGCTAAGTCTCGATTAGCGTGATTGATACGCCCATCAGCGGTGTTCACGCACCGCTCGGGCACCTGCTCGGTGTCCATCCCGAAATACCCCTCCAAAACAGCAATCGCCGCCTTGGCCCCGCAGCACACCTCGGCCCGGTAGCCTTGCGCGCGCATGGCCTCAATCCAGGCCCGCTGTTCCTTGCTCGCCGCGCTCGGTCGCTTGTCGGCGGCTTTCATCTCGATCCACAGTCCGTGGTACCCCTCGCGCGGCACCGGCCAGAACAGATCACTGACGCCTTGCTTGGCGCCGGCCTTCTTCAGCCGCGCCCACTGCGCCGCGCGTTGTCTGGGTGATCCCGCGAGGTACGCCCCGTTCGGGATCGCAAAGCCAAACGCCAACGCGGGCACCTGCCGCGCCATCAGCGCCGCCCAGGCCACCACCGCCGCCTGCTCGTCGTCTTCTGAGTGTCGCAATGTTGCGCGCCTCTTATGCGATCCGCAACATTCTCAAGTCAATCGCTTGTTCGATGTCGACCAAATATCCGGCCGCAGCTGCGCCCGATGCACCTTCGGCCAGCGCTTGCCATCGCAGACCTGTTCGAGACGCCGCGCCAGGGCGACACTGGCCCGCCGATGCCCATGGGCGATCTGGAAGATATACGACGCCTTGGTCCCGGCCTCTTCGGCGAGCTTCTTACGCTCTTCCATCGGAACTTCCCGGATCACGCGAATAAGCGCCGGTATCTCACTGGTTCTCTTCTGTTTTGCCATTTTCCCGTTAATTCTGGTTTTGCACTAATTCAGCATAGCGCGACATTTTCAGGGTTGCAAGCTCAGTGGTCTTGCTGATTTATCTAGTAATTCTGTTGCGCTATGCTATATTTTTGCGAAACAACGCATGAGAACAGACCGATGGATATCAACACGATACGACGACTCAACCTCAATGTCCTTCTCGATGGCTTTGACTCACAGCAAGATTTCGCCAAGGCCATCGGTACCACAGAGAGCTACCTCTCCCAGATGAAGCGCGGCACCAGCCGCAACATCGGTGACAGGATCGCCCGCAAGATCGAGGCCCAGCTGCAGAAGCCAAAAGGCTGGATGGACCATCCACAGGGCTGGACCCGCGATCTCGTTACCCGAGATATCCAGCTGCCGTTGGATCAGATGGACGAAGAAGACATCGCTCTACTGCGCTCGTTCGCTGAGCGCTTGGTCGCAGGGAAGCAAGAGGGCAACAAGCACAATAACTAGATGACATGCGCGCCTCTGGGGGGGGCGTCGGCATCTTGCAAAACTTTCGCAAAATGCTAAAATCCAGCAACACCACCTGAAAGGACTGTTATGAATCGCTGCACCCATGAGCAGGATCTGCATGACCACATTGAAAACACTATCAGACAGCATGGACATGGTTTCACAAGAAGGATTCTCGCCGCCTGGCTCCTGGCGCTAACCCAGAAGCTCGGCGACGAGTTCATCATCGGCCCCTACCGGGTCACCGTCCGCAAACTGCACTAACCACCCAGCCGCCCGGCGCGATGCCGGGCATCGGAGACCACAATGAACGACCTCGCCCTTAGACAAGAGCCACCCAGCCTGCTCGGAGAACAAGCCATCGAGATCCCGGTCGGCGGGACCATCCGCAGCGGCATCATGGTGCCGACCCGTGAAGCCGCGAAGAACCCTCAGCTGGTCGAGGCATACCAGACAGGCGTGGATGCCGGTGACAGCTTCAAGGCACTGAACGACCAGCTCAAACGCGACTTCAAGCTGCAGAAGAACCCGTTGACGCCGAAGAATGCGCCGTATTTCTCGGTGCGCCCCGGTGACTTCGCGATGCCAGAGATCGCCGGTCGCATCTTGGACCTGTACGGAGAAGACCGCGGTGAAGGCCAGCACCTGTACCGGTTCCCAGTGGTCTTCCCGGTCGACCAGCGCCTCTCGATCATCCCGCACCAGTTCGCCGCCTACACCGCATCGGAGCGCCGTTACTGGTCCGAGTACGGTGCCGATGGCACGCGCTACTGCATGATGAAGGCGCCCGTCGAACGTGACCCGCGCGCCCGCCGCTCGCCCAAGGTCTGGGGTGGTCGCGCCAGCATCCTGCGCCCGGACAACGGCGGCACCTGCGAGCCGAACAAGTGCGCTGAGTACCAGTCCGGCATGTGCGCGCTGACCGGACGGATTATCTTTTACGTCCCCGGCATCCCTGGCGTGAAAGCGATCCAGCTCAAGACCCGCTCGATCTATTCTCTCCGCGCCGCCTTGGAGCAGCTGAGTCTCGTCGGCTTCATCCGTGGCGGCCGAATCAGCGGCCTGCACGATGGGCA
>CAZSGZ010000213.1:0-6621 GCA_964606455.1 uncultured Spirochaetales bacterium | reverse complement strand
GGCTGAAAACGGACTGCATCGACATCTATCATCTTCATAACGTCAGCACCCCGGAGGATTTCGATCTGATTACGGCCCCCGGCGGAGCACTTGAAGCCCTGCAGGATGCGGTGCAGGCGGGCAAAGTCCGTTTCCCCGCGGTAAGCTCCCATGCCGTCGACACGGCGCTCCGCTGTATCGACACGGATGCCTTCGATGTACTGCAGTTTCCCCTCAATTTCGTGGACACCCAGGGGGAACGGGAAATCCTGCCCCGGGTGAAGGAGCTCGATCTCGGGTTTCTTGCCATGAAGCCCCTCGGCGGAGGTCTCTTAGACGATGCGGGGCTCTGTTTCCGGTATTTGCAGCAGTTTGCCGGCATCGTCCCCGATCCGGGAATTGAAGATATTTCGGAACTGGACGAGATTATCGCACTCTATGCCGATAGGCAGAGTCTCTCGGAAGAGGACAGGGAACAGGTTGAACGGATCCGGACGGAAATAGGCAGTCAGTGGTGCCACCGCTGCGATTACTGTCAGCCCTGTCCCCGGGGTATTAAAATAAGTCTCGTCCTGATTGTTCACAGCATTATGAAGCGGATGAGCTTCGAGGCGGCCGGAAAATTCGTCGAGCCCGCGATGCGGACCGCCGCCGAGTGCATTGAATGCGGGGAGTGCGTCGAGCGCTGTCCCTACAATCTGCCGATTCCGGACCTGCTGAAAGAGAGAAGAAAGATGTGGGCGGAGTTCGCCGCCGGCCGGGGCTGAAAAGTCTCTTTACCCCAGGGTCAGTTCATCAATTGAAATTTTTACAATTTTGGTAGTATAATAACCTAAGAATGGAGGTGGCATTTCAATGCCGGAAATATCAAGGTTTTTCGGAATTATTATCACCATGTATTTCAATGAACATAATCCTCCACATTTTCATGCATTGTATAACGAATATGAGGCACAATTCGATATGGAAGAAGGAGCTTTTTCTAAGGGTTTTCTCCCGTCTAAGCAAGCACGTCTTGTTCTTGCCTGGTATGAACTCCATAAAGATGAGCTCCTTTCTATATGGGAATCGAAATCATTCAAGAAGATTAAACCTTTGGAATAGATAGGATCATTTATGATGAGACCAAAATTGTTTCAAATTTTGCCCCAAGATGATTTTACTGTTATATTATTTTATGATAACGGCGAAATAAAGCGGTATGATTGTAATTGGATAAGATTCGAATCGGGGGTGTTCAGGCAAATTCAGGAATTATCCCGCTTTAAAGATCTGTGTACTATTATGAACGGCACCCTAGCTTGGGATATTTCCGAAAAACGTGACCCTTATAACTGTATTGATCTCTGTCCGGATACCGTGTATCAGGATAGCGTAAAAATAAATAAAGAATATATTCAAGAATCCGCTTAATTAATCGTTTTCAGAACAAAAAAGCCGCCCCGGCTGCCGCAAAAAAACAGCGCCGGAGCGGCCTCTGTTAAATGAGATTTGAATCTGTTTCAGTCCGTCCGGTTTAGTAAGCCGGCTGGCCTCTCCGTTCTTCAGCTTCCGCTGCCCATTCTTTATAGTTGTCCGGCGTCAGCAGTTCTACTTCCACGGGAACTTCTTCTTTCTCGTAATCGACTTCGCCGTCCATAATCTTTTTAAGGACTTTCACGCTTTCGTAGCCGATAAAGTAGGGCTGCTGCGCGACGGTGGCGCTGAGAACGCCTTCTTCAATAGCCTGCAGCTCTTCGGGGTCGCCGTTGTAGCCGACAACAAGAATGTCCTTGCCGGAAGCTTTAATTGCGTTTGCCGCACCGACTGCTTCCCGGCCGCTTGCAAAGAACACTCCGACGACATCGGGAGACTTCGACAAAATTTGCTGCATGGTATCGTATCCGCCTTCCGCGCTGGGGGGATTGACAACCATTTCAGCTGCTACTTCATAGCCGAGTTCTTTCGCGCGGTCCATAAAACCCTGACCGCGGTTCCGGGCATAGGTCCACTGCGGCTGTACACGTCCGACGGCTACTTTCTTTGCCGTAAGCCCCATTTCTTTGGCCTTCTTATCGATGTAATCCATTGCAAGCTGACCGCCTTCGTAGTTGTTCGATATCAGCAGCGCGTTGACCGGACCGGACATTCCGATATCGGCACACACAACGGGGATGCCGGCATCGCGAGCATTCTGCACCGCCGGTCCCATGGCGCCCGGATCGACCGGAGTCGCTACAATACCGTCCACCTTCTGTCCAACCAGGCTGTTGATGTCCTGCACCATCTTTCCTGGATCGGAGTTCTGGTCGAGCATGATGTACTCGTATCCAAGTTCCGCGCAGGCATCCTTTACTCCCTTTTCTAAGTTCTGGAAAAAGGTATATTCCATCGTCCACAGGGCGTAACCGACTGTTTTCGCACCGCCCGTTTCCTTTTCCCCGCCGGCAAAGACGGCCATGGATACCGCAAGCAGCAGCACCATCACAAACAATACAATCCTCTTCTTCATAAAAAGCTCCTTTTATATAATATTTTCACCCGCAACGCGGGTCTTTACCACTTGGCTTCACACCCGGCTACACTTCCTGCTGTCCGAGGACAACGACCTTCGCCCTGTTAATGGCAACCGCGAAGATAAGGACCAGACCCGTGGCTACAAACTGCCAGTACGAGTTTACCTGCAGCAGGCCGAGTCCGCTTTTTAAATACGTCAGAATACAGGCGGCAAAAAAAGCCCCGAAGAGGTTCGCGCTTCCTCCGCCTAAGAGGGTCCCGCCTAAAACGACCGCCGTAATAACCTGAAACTCATAGCCCTGCCCCATCATCCCCGGATTCGCCGAACCGAAGTTTGCCGACATAACGACGGATGAAATTGCAACGAAGAAACCGGTCATGGAAAATACCGCGATTTTAATTCTGTCGTAATTTATTCCCGATAAAATTGCCGCTTCCTTGTTAGAACCGATGGCTACGACATATCTGCCGAAGGGCGTTTTCCGTAAAATAATGAATCCCGCGGCGAAGCAGAGTACCATAAGAATAATTGCGAAATGAATACCGAACAGTTTTCCATTCCCGAGAAACGACCAGAAAGGATCGAGGATTGCAACCGGCGTGTTGTCGGTAAAAATATAGGCGGCGGCCCGGTAGATATACAGCATGCCTAAAGTAGTTATAAATGCCGGGATTCGCAGTTTGGTTACGAAAAAACCGTTGATGAATCCGAAACCGACCCCTATTAACAGGGTAATGACGACACCGAGCACACCCGGAATGAAGCCGATTATCGTCCCCCCTAAGACCGCGATAAGGGCCAGCATCGAACCGATGGAGATATCAAAATCGCCGCTGGCAATGCAGAAGTTCATCCCCACCGCAGCTATTCCAATAAAGGACGCGAATTTTATATTACTCAATAAATTATAACCGCTTCGAAAGGAGGAAGACATACTGGAAAAGACAACAAGCAGCAGTATCAGGATCAGCGGCAGACCATAGTAGTCCCATTTGTCGGCCAGTTTAAATTTAATGTCCCACTTCTGTTCACGCAGCATACCGGTTCCTTTCATACTTTAATTCCTTTGGCTTTGGCCGCTTCCAGATAGCGCCGGCGAATACCGTCGATAAAGAGGGCGAGAATCAAAACAAGCCCCACCGAAAGCATCTGATAGTAGATCTGCACCCCGATGAGATTAAGACCGTAATAGATCATGGAAATAAAAATGCCCGCGAAGAGGGTCCCCCAAAGATTGCCTCTTCCCCCCGACAGGCTGGTACCCCCTAAAATGGTAACGGTAATCGCCACCAGCTCAAATCCCGGCGATACGGTCGGCATACCGATGAGCGCCTGGGACGTCCGGATAACGGATGCTATTCCCGACGTAAAGGCGACGAGAATATATACACCGATAATGACCCGATCTACATTAATGCCGGAAATTTTTGCCGCCCGCTCGTTGGAGCCGACAGCACTAACGTGACGGCCGAATCCGGTATGGTAGAGCATGATGTAAAAGACAATAAAGAAAAACACCATAATATATATCGGTACCGGTATTCCCAGCATACGGCCGGTCCCTATTTCCATAAACACATCCTCGGTTATCCGGATTTGCCTGCCTCCGGCAATCAGCAGGGCAACGCCCTTGAATATCGTCATAATTGCCAGGGTGGTTATTAAAGGATTGACCTTCAATTTCGCGATAATGGAACCCGTTATGGATCCGATTGACGAACCGATAATAAGGGAAATAAGTATTGCAAGGATAATACCCGTTATCGGCATGAGTATAGCGATAAAGACACTTACCACGCTCATAACTGAGGTAACGCTCAAGTCGAATCCCCCGCTGGTAATAGCGAAGGTCATACCGAAGCCGACAATTGCCGCGTATGTCCCTTGGGAAATAACATTGAGAATGGTATCGATTTTCAGAAAATTGGGGGAAGCGATGGAAAGAACGATTCCGCCTAAAAATATATACAAGAAGATACCAAATTTTTCGTACAGCTTCAGTAATTTAATCATCATTTTCCCCTACATTCATTGTATGTCCAATTTGAGCGGCAACCAGTTTTTCAGTATTCATGGTGTCCCTGGTAAACTCACTCGTCTTTTTTCCCTTGTACAAAACAATACAGCGGTCGGGAAGGTTTACCAGTTCGGGAAGTTCCGAGCTTGTAAAAATAATGGACATTCCATTGTCCGCAAGGTGCCGCAGAATGCGGTGTATTTCCGCCTTCGATCCGACATCGATTCCACGGGTAGGTTCTAAGAGGATGAGTACCTTACAATTGATCAGCAGGGTCCTGCCGATAACCACCTTCTGCTGGTTTCCGCCGCTTAAATAAATTATCTTCTGGTCCTTATCGGCAAGTTTTATACTTAAGCGCTCCCGGATTTCCTCAAACCGTGCCACTTCCTCCTTCTCTTTAATAAACATATTCTTAAAAAAGGTAAGGGTCCGGACAATAATAAGGCTGATGTTGTGCAGCACCGACATATCCGGAAAGATTCCCGTCTCCTTCCGGTCTTCGGTAACGTAGCCGATCCCTAAACGGATGGCGTCCCTGGTACTGCTGATTTCAACTTTCTTCCCTTCGAAAAGTACCTCTCCGTTTTTTTTCGGCACGGCCCCGTAAAGGGAACCTAAGAGCTGATGAACGCCGGAACCGATAACGCCTGCAACGCCTAAGATTTCCCCGCGGTGCAGCTGAAAGCTGACATCCTCCACATAGTCGGCAATTTCGTAATTTCGGACCTCCATGACGACTTCATCCGCCGTTTTCGAAGCGCCCTTTTCAAAATAATCCTGCACCACCTTGCCGACCATCATTTCGATTATTTCATTTTCATTGGTTTCCTTCGTTATTTTCGTACCGATTTTTTCTCCGTCCCGCAGTACTGTAATTCTGTCGGAGAGTTCGAAAGCCTCCTCCATCCGGTGGGAAATGTAGATGATGGAAACACCTTCGGAACGCAGTTTTTTTACAATTTCAAACAGTTTCCGCACCTCTTTGTCCGTAAGCGTTGCCGTGGGCTCGTCCATAATGATGAGCTTGGATTCGAAACTCAACGCCTTGGCAATTTCCGTCATTTGCCGTTCCGCCACCGGCAGGTCGGCAACGAATTTCCTGGTGTCAATATCACTGTCCAGACGATCGAGAACTAGCTTGGCGTCGGCATTGAGCTTCTTCCAGTTAATGAGGAGTCCGGCCGCGGTTTTCGGTTCCCGTCCCATAAAGATATTTTCAGCGACACTTAAATCCGGAACGAGATTGAACTCCTGATAGATGACGGAAATCTGAGATTCCTGAGATTCCTGCGTGGAGGTAAATATTGTTTCTCTGCCGTCAAATGTAATTGTTCCGGCATCCGGCTGATGGACACCGCCTAAGAGTTTGATCAGTGTACTTTTTCCGGCGCCGTTTTCCCCGACAAGGGCCAGCACCTCCCCCCGTCTTACATCGAAGTCAACATTTCTAAGGGCAACCACCCCGGGGAAGGTCTTGGTCACTCCTCGGAGTTCAAGAATCGTATCATTTGTCGGCATGAATTGTCCTTTTCACCTTTTTTTGACCAAATACGATTGTAGTATACGTTTTGCAAAAAATCAAGAAAATTATTGCAATCTATCAGTAATTCTATTAGAATTATACTCAAATTATCATTATGACTGTAAAGGAACGGCGAACAAAAATTTTAAAGCTCCTCGAAGACCGCGACAGCATAAGTGTAAAAGAGCTGGCAAAGGAATTCAAAGTCTCCGCCCCCACCCTCTACAAGGACCTGGACAACCTTGAGCAGGAAAATCTTATCGCTAAAAGCTACGGCGGTATTCAGCTGTTAAAAGACGACAAATACCGGCACGATTTCTTCCAGCAGCTGAAAGTGGAACAGGAGAGCAAGCAGGAAATCGCCGCCCGGGCCGTTCAGCTGATATCAGACGGTGAGACGATCTTCTTAGACGCCTCCACCACCACCTATTACCTGGCCCGTGAGCTGAAAACGACGAAACTAAAAAACCTTACCATCATTACGAATTCGGCATTTGTCCCCACGGAACTGATTATGCAGGAGCAGTTCCGGATTATCTGTATCGGAGGAGTTTTAGAACGGGCAGGCGCCGAATTTATCAGTTCCCACCCGGAACAGTATCT
>CAZSGZ010000212.1:5489-6677 GCA_964606455.1 uncultured Spirochaetales bacterium | reverse complement strand
GAAATTACATCGATCCCGAAGGCCCCCTCTGGCGGGACGTTCTCGAGGTAACGGGTCAGCCGGTTATCATGAAAAACTCATAGGTGCTGCCGGCGCTTACTCCAGCAGCCGTACGTAGGCATCCAGGGCGGGGTCTTCCGTTGTTCCCTCGACGATTTGTTTGGCCAGTATTTTCCCCAGCTGCACTCCTTCCTGATCGAAGGAATTAATGTTCCAAATGAACCCCTGAAACATCACCTTGTTCTCGAAATGCGCTAAAAGGGCGCCTAGGGCTTTCGGCGTCAGCCTGCTGCCGTAGAGAAGGCTTGACGGCCTGCCGCCGGGGAACTGCCTGTTCAGGTTTTCGCTCTCCCGCCCCTTTGCAAAGGCAACGATCTGGGCGGCCAGGTTCGCGTTCAGTTTTTGCTGACTGGTTGCTCCCCCCTCTTCCAGGTCGAAGCCTGTCTGGTTTTCCCTAAAACCGATAAACTGCAGCGGAACGATGTCCGTTCCCTGGTGCAGAAGCTGATAGAAAGAGTGCTGTCCGTTTGTACCCGGCTCGCCGAAAACCACGGGACCGGTTGCGTAGGCGACGGGTTTGCCGAAGCGGTTTACCCGCTTGCCGTTGCTCTCCATATCCAGCTGCTGCAGGTGGGCCGGGAAGCGGTGAAGCGCCTGGCTGTAGGGCAGGACGGCGGTCGTCGGCATGCCGCGGAAGTTCCGTTCGTAAACGCCCAAACAGGCATCGAGCATGGCGCTGTTTCGGGTAAGCTCCTCCTCGAGGGCGTTCCTGTCCGCCTCGTGTGCTCCCGAGAGGAGCTCCCGGAAAACCTCTTTTCCAAAGGCAAGGCTTAAAATAACTCCTCCGACGGCGCTTGTCGCACTGTACCGTCCGCCGATGTAATCGTCGATATAGAATGAGTCAAGATAGTCGGGAGAGTCCGCTAAGGGGCTTGTTTCGCTTGTAACCGCCACCATATGCCGTTCAGGGACAAGGCCTTGTATGCCGGCCTGTTTCATTTTTTCCACGACAAAGGCCCGGTTGGTAAGGGTTTCCTGGGTGGTGCCGCTTTTTGACACCAGAATAAACAGCGTTGATTCAAAATCGAGACCGCGGATAACTTCATTCGCGTCGTCGGGGTCGACGTTGGAGATAAACCGTGCCTGCAGTTTTTCCCTTCCTTCGGCGGCCGCCCAGTTTTTTAACGC